>NZ_JARWPM010000302.1 GCF_029869215.1 Nocardia carnea | reverse complement strand
CTTGGCCTGGAGCCGCGCGCGCCGCTCGTCGGGTGCGCGGCGGCGGCGCCGCACCGGTGCGGCGCCGCCCGCGGTCCCGTGGGCGGCCACGCCGGGACCGAGGCCGCGATCGAGATCAGAGCCCACGGGCGATGAGATCTTTCATCACCTCGTTGCTGCCCGCGAGGATCCGCAGCACCCGCGCACCCGTATAGAGCTGAGAGATCGGGTACTCGGTCATGTACCCGTAGCCGCCGAACAGCTGCAGGCAGCGGTCCACGACGATGCCGAGCTGATCGGTGGACCAGTACTTGGACATGGCCGCGGTCTGGATATCGAGCTCGCCACGCAGATGGCGGGTGATGCAGTCGTCGAGGAAGACGCGGTTGGTGCGCGCGATGGTCGCGCATTCGGCGAGTTCGAACCGGGTGTTCTGCATGGCGAACAGCGGTTTGCCGAAGGCCTCCCGGCCCTTGGTGTACTCGACGGTGAGTTCGACCGCGCGTTCCATCATCGCGACCGCCATGATCGCGGTGACCAGCCGCTCCTGCGCCAGCAGCTGCATCATCTGGTAGAAACCCTGTCCCTCGGTCCCGCCCAGCAGGTTGGCCGCGGGTACGCGCAGGCCGTCGAAGAACAGTTCGGCGGTGTCCTGGCCCTTACCGCCGATTTTGGACAGGATCCGCCCCCGGGTGAATCCGGGCGTATCGTCGCCTACCTCGGCGAACAGCAGGGATACTCCGGCCGCACCCTTCTCCGGGCCGGTTTTGGCGGCGATGATGATGCCGTCGCACAGCCAGCCGTTGGAGATGAAGATCTTCGACCCGGTGATCACGTACTCGTCGCCCTCGCGTACCGCGCGGGTCTTGATCGCCTGCAGGTCCGAGCCGGTGCCCGGTTCGGTCATCCCGATCGAGAGGACCATCTCACCGCTGCAGGCTTTGGGCAGGATGCGTTTCTTCAGCTCGTCGGAACCGAATTCGGCCAGGTACGGGGCGATGATCGAATTGTGCACCGGGATACCGAGCGCACCGTCACCCGCCCGCACCTGCTCTTCGATGATCGCGGCCTCGTGGGCGAAGGTCCCCCCGCCGCCGCCGAACTCCTCGGCGACCGCCGGACAGAGCAGGCCCAGCTCGCCGGCGCGCCGGTACAGCGCCTTGTCCGGGTGGCCCTGTTCGATGAACCGCTCCTCGTGCGGCACCACTTCCTTGTCGAAGTAGGTGCGGGCGAGTTCCCGTACCGCCTCGACCTCGTCGTCGCTCCAAGCGGGGCGTGCCATATCCGCGTCCTTCAGTTCGTGATCACCCAAGCCCGGCACCATCCATGCCGGATCGTCCGGCAACGACTTTCCCGCACTATTGGCGTTATGTCAACGACGCCGGGCCGACGTCCACCCGCCCGGCGTCGGGGCCGGTCCCGCGCCTTGCCACAATGGTGGCCACGCTTCCCCAGCTCACGAAGGACATTTCCCGACCCGATGGCCGAGCCCAGTATCGACCCGAACGACCTCGCCACCTGCCTACGCGTTCTCGAACAAGCAGGCCGGCTGGATCCCGGCCATCCCGATTCGGTTACCGTCCAGCGCGCGGTCGGCGGCATGTTCAAGGAACTCAAACGGCAACGCCGCAACGCCGCAAGACAGGCCAAACTCGCCGCGGACCGCGCGGTGGTGGCCGCCACCGCCACCGGGTCACCGAACCGGATCGACGACGAGACGGCCGGTATTCCGATCAGTTCGGCCACCAGCGGGACCTCCGCCGGGACCTTGTTGCGCGCCCGCGGCTGCTATATCTGCAAGGAGAAGTACACCCGCGTCGATGCCTTCTATCATCAGCTGTGCCCGGACTGCGCGGCGATGAGTCACGCTCGCCGCGACGCCCGCACCGATCTCACCGGTCGCCGGGCCCTGCTGACCGGCGGCCGGGCGAAGATCGGCATGTACATCGCGCTGCGGCTGCTGCGCGACGGCGCGCATACGACAATCACCACGCGCTTTCCCAACGACGCCATCCGCCGCTTCGCCGCCCAGCCCGACAGTGCCGAATGGCTGCACCGGCTCCGTATCGTCGGTATCGACCTGCGTGATCCCGCGCAGGTCGTGGCGCTGGCCGACGATGTGGCGGCGCAGGGACCACTGGATATCCTGATCAACAACGCCGCCCAGACCGTACGCCGCTCCCCCGGCGCGTACAGCGCGCTGGCCGCGGCCGAATCCGACCCGCTACCGGCCGGTGCGCTGCCCGAAAAGGTGACCTTCGGCCAGACCACCCGCGCCCACCCGACCGCACTGACGGCCTCGCTCACCCCCGACCTCACCGGTGCGGATGTAGCCGAACTCGCACTGGTGGCCGGATCGGCCACACCGGACCGGATCGCCCGCGGTATCGCCATCGACGCCGGTGGCCTGGTCCCCGACCTCGCGCACACCAACAGCTGGGTGCACACCGTCGGCGAGGTCGACCCGACCGAACTGCTCGAGGTGCAGCTCTGCAATTCGGTCGCACCGTTCATTCTGGTGTCCCGCCTGCGCCCGGCACTGGCCGCGGCCGCGGCCCGCCGCAAGTACGTGGTGAACGTCTCGGCCATGGAGGGCCAGTTCTCCCGCGGCTACAAGGGCCCCGGCCATCCGCACACCAATATGGCGAAAGCCGCCCTGAACATGCTGACCCGCACCAGCGCCGGCGAGATGTTCGATACCGATCGCATCCTGATGACGGCGGTCGATACCGGCTGGATCACCGACGAACGCCCGCACTACACCAAGATCCGCCTCGCCGACGAGGGGTTCCACGCGCCGCTGGATCTGGTGGACGGCGCGGCCCGCGTCTACGATCCGATCGTGCGCGGCGAGACCGGCGAGGATCTGTACGGCTGCTTTCTGAAGGACTACCGGCCGTCGCCGTGGTGAATCCCGCGCCGCGGCGGCGCTCAGGACATACCCTGGAAGGGTGTGGTACCGGCTGCTCGCCGATCTGACCGCCGCCGCGCATGTGCTGTTCATCGGCTACGTGGTGGTGGGTGGCTTCGTGGCGTGGCGGCTGCCGCGGACCATCTGGTTGCATGCCGGCGCCGCGGCCTGGGGGTTCGGTACGGTGCTGGTCGGCTACGACTGTCCACTGACGTATGCGGAGAACTGGGCGCGGGAACGTGCCGGGCTACAGGGACTGCCGCCGGAGGGTTTCATCGACCACTACCTGACCGGGGTCATCTACCCCGAGAGCATGCTGGACGAGGTGCGGATACTGGTCGCGGCCTGCGTCCTGGTGTCCTGGGTGGGCTGGTGGTGGCGGACCCGGCACCAGCCCAGCGGTACCACCGCCCGGCCCATCGGCTGAGATGAGTGCACCCGCGGTGACGATGTGATGAAAATCGCTGTGCCAACGGGTAACCCGGCGATCGCTCCCGTCGCGGGCCAGTACGCTCGGAGCAGTGGACGTGGGCGCACGGCTGGTTCGTGATTACGAGGACGGCGCAGGGGTCGCCAGGTCGGGCCCGGTGGACTGGCCCGACCCCGGGTCGTACCTCGCTGCCACCCTCCCGGTGTGGGGGCTCGCCGCCGGATCCGTCCAGGCCTTCCTCGCCGCCGGCGATCGTTATCGCGAGGTCACGGGCACCGCGCCAATCCGGCACCGCCTCGACCCCGCGCGGATCGCGGCGTCTTTCACCAGCGATCGGCTGCTGCGTATCGACGGTGCCCCCATCGGCGCCTTCGCAGACCTGTCCGGTTTCTTTCCCACCTTCGACGGCTGGGTCCGCACACACGCGAACTACCCGCATCACCGCGCTCGGCTGCTGAATGCGCTGGAGTTGCCCGCCGACGCACCCGTGGAACACGCCGAAGCCCAGATCGCGATGATTCGCGCCGCGGATCTGGAGGAGCTGGCGGCCGCCCGGGGCGCGATTGTGGTCCAGGTCCGCGACGAGGCGCAGTGGCGTGCGCACCCGCAGTCCGTTTCGGCCGCGGCCGGGCCGCTGGTGGCGCTGGCGGAACGATCCGACCGCCGGCGGTACACGCTGCCGATCTCCGGTACTCCGTATCAGCCGTTGCAGGGTGTGCGGGTCCTCGACCTGACCCGGGTGATCGCGGGCCCGGTGGCGACCCGCGCGCTAGCCCTGCTCGGGGCCGAAGTCCTGCGGGTGGACCCACCGCAGCTGCCGGAGATCCCGTGGCAGTTCACCGACACCGGTCAGGGTAAATCCTCCACCCTGCTGGACCTGCGGACGGCCGGTACACAGTGGGAGAGCCTGCTCGACACCGCCGACGTACTGGTCACGGGATACCGGCCGGGCGCGCTGGAACGGCTGGGGCTGACCGGGCGGCCCGGTCTGATCCATGCCCGGGTGAGCGCCTGGGGTTTCACCGGTCCCTGGGCGGGGCGGCGGGGTTTCGACAGTATCGTGCAGGCCGCCACGGGTATCGCGGTGGTCGAAGGCGCCTCGGCGGTCCCGGGCGCCCTGCCGGCCCAGGCGCTCGACCATGCCTCCGGCTATCTGCTCGCGGCCGGTATCGTCGACGCACTCGCCGCCCGGACCGCCGATGGTCTGGGCCGCGACATCCGGGCGTCCTTGGCCCGCACCGCCACCTGGCTGCTCTCCGAACGTGGCCGCACCCCCGATCACCCCGCGCCCGTGGCGCCCGGACCGCACACCACGGTCACGCACGGGCGGATCGTCACCGCCGCACCCGCCCTCGCCGAATTCCCGGATTACCCGTCCCCGGCTCCCGGCTACGGTCGGGCGGAACCCCGCTGGCCCCCGGCACCGGTCCGCGAACCGCGATGATGCGGCCCGGACCGCGTAAACGCAGAGCCGCGCTATCAAGGGCTGGATCCGCCGCCACCCACCATCCCGAAACCCAGCACCGGCAACCGAGGCGGTCTGCCCCTTCCGGGCACCGATCGGTGCCCGGAAGGGCGGACCGCCGGTGTAAGCCGGCACCGGTACCGATAGGTGTCCGGGTTCGATGAACCAGTGGCCCGTGATACCCGGGACCCGTAAGGCGCCCGGCGAGTATCGGGCCGACCGTGGAAGACGGTGGCACCGGGGAAGCCTCGCTCGGCGGCGGCGGTACCGTCCTTCCCGCCGCCCCGGGGCCCACCGGGTCAGAGTCCGGTGGACAACTGCACCACCACCTTCTCCTGGGTGATCTCTCGAACCGTCAGGTCCAGGCCCTGCGCGGATTCTGTCGACCCCATCGGCACGGTGACATCCTGCCCCGCAACCTTCAGCGTCACCACATTGCCCTCTACCGCGGCGAGCGCGGCGTCCACGCCGAGCACACTGATCTTTGCGTCCACGCCCCGATCGAAGGTCACGGTGCAGCCTTGCACATCGCATTCGCTGGTCGCACCCGCGCCGGTGGTGGTGCAGGCGGAAACTCCCGATGACAACATGGCCAGGAACCCGGCTACGGCGATCAGCCGTCGAACATACATGCGGTCAGTGTAGGGAGAAAAGACGGTGCCGCCATCACAATCACCGCTCGAGCTCACAGGCCACCATGGGCCCGGATCTGCGCCGGAGACAGTCCGCGGCGTCGGCGGATGAGCGCACGCAAGGCGCTGGCATTCACATACCCAATCTCCCGAGCCACCGCTTCCACCGTGCGACCGGTCGTCTGCAGGAGCCGGGTGGCGCGATCGGCCCGGATATCGTCGGCGAAGTCCTTGGGAGACATCCCGAGGGCTGCACGGGTGGCACGTTGCAGGCTGCGTTCGGTGACTCCCAGTTCACGCGCCGCGGTCGAAACCAGGAACTGCTCCGAAATATGCTCACGCACCCAGCGTTCGTACGCGACGATCAGCGGGTTCCCCCGGGCGAGCACCTCCGGAATGACGTAGGGCGCCTGACTGGCGCGCCCCTCGAAGGCGAGATACCGCCGCGCCTGCTCCGCCAATTCCGGGCTGGTGCGGTACACCAGCGACAACGCCATATCCATGTGAGACAGCGAGGCACCAGCCGTGGTAATACCGTCGCCGTGGCAGACGATGCTCCGCTCGTCCAGATCGACTCTCGGATATCGTTGGCGGAAACTCGACCCCAGCCACCAGCTGGTCGTCGCCGGGGACCCGTCGAGCACGCCGGCCTCCGCCAGGAAGAACGTCCCCGTACAGGCCGCGGCGAGGTGTATACCCTGTGCACGTGCACTACGGATGCGGTCGAGAAGCCACGCATTTCCGGGGTCCGAAATGAGTGCGACCAGGGGTTCGGGCTCCAGAACGCTCACCGCGGCCACCGCGAGAGCGTCGAACGACGCCGATACCTCGCTCAGCGGGATCGTCTGCACGATGTTTCCGCTGCCCGACCGCACCGAACTGCCGAATGACACCGTATGCACATTCCATGGGGGCGGTGGCTGGTCGAGTTCCCTGCGCAGGGCGTTCGCGGTACCGAACGCCCCGTGGAGGGCGCCCAGGCCGAGCTCGCCCACACCGTCCACGACGAAAATGCCCACATCCACGGTGGCAGGATACGGATCGTTAAACATCCCATGGAAACCGATCGGTCTTTTATGTCGGTGCGGCGCGGCGCCCCGGCGCCGGACATGTCGCAAACGGATCTCATCCTGTCGCTTCCGCCCCTCGGATCGAGCTGTCCCACACAGTAACGTCGAAGAGCAGCGGTGCGGACGCGTCCAGCGACCGCACCGATTGCTTGCACGAGCCTGGGAGATCGAGGTGAACCGCCGGATATGAGCATTGCGTGACCCGCGACCCGGGCGCGTGAACGAGGCCCACGGCGCACCTGCCTCCGCACCGCATACTTCTCCGAGCAACCGGACGGGTACCCCGGCCGCCGAACCGTCCTCGGATTCCGGGTGCGTACTCGCCGATCCCGTCGTGAGTACCCGTGAGGTATCGGCGTGTACGAAGATATGGTTGCGGCGCTGCGGGGTGCGCCGCAACTTTACCTTCGTGCACACCGATTCCGGAACCCGCACCCGATCGGGACTGGCGCGCGCCTGCCTGCGGTCGGCGGCAAACCGGGGGTGCCGCGAAATACCAGCGAGACACCCCACCCGGCTTCTTCCTCAACACGATGTAAGAACTCGCCGTGCGTAATCGCCGTCAACGGTATGCGGGAATACGGTTGACGCTGCCGCACATTCGGCCCGTATCCATCGATAATCGGGCACCAGCACACCACCCCGTGCGGCAGGAGTGCACATTGAGGTTCATCGCTGGCTTGGCCCGGTCACCTTCCTCGTCGGTTGCGCCGCGCTGCAATCATGGAACTCGTACCGGCGACCGTGGCGAGTTCCGCACGAATATCCAGCCGGTCCGCTGTACCTCGAAGGGGTGGACGCCGTCCCGGTCCTGGGATACGCCACCCCGGCTGCGCGATTTCGCCACCCGCCCGGTCGAGATGATCGACCGGGCATCAGTTGCGCACGGTGATCGGTGGGGTCCAGAACCGTGCCCTGTGGGCCCGGTCCTCGGCTTGGTAAATAGCGGGACGCTATTTCACGGGTGACGCATTCTGGGATCGATACGGGCCCGAACTCACGCCGTTGCTCCGCTCGATCGCGAATGGGATCGACGTTCCCCGCGCCGCACTCGCTGCGACCCCCTTCTACCGCCTCATGCCTGAGTACCGCGCCACCGGGAAGCTCAGGGCACTCCTTGCCCGCGCACTGCGCGAAATGCCCGGCGCACCGATCGTCCGGGCAATTCGCGACGGTGGAGTCGCCGAGGCCGATGTGCCGTGGATGATGATGTACGTACTGTGGAACGCGGTGACCTACCCCGGCAGTTACACCTTGTGGACTCTGGTCGATATTCTCGCCGATTCCCGTGTGCGCAGCGCGGTCGAGGAGGCGCCTGATCCCGAGGAATATCTGGGATGGTGTGCGTGGGAAACAATCCGGCTCAATCCGGTCTCTGCGCTCATCCGCTGGCTGAAGAAACCACTCTCCTATACCGCATCGGACGGCACTCCCTACTACATTCCGCAGAATACGATCGTCGGCGCCTTGCCGTACCTGCTCAACCGAGATCCGCAGAGGTGGCCCGAACCCGAAAAGTATGTGCCGGAGCGATTCCGCGGCCTGCCCTCGCCACGCACAGCACTGTTCGGCACCGGGCCGTTCGGGTGTGTAGCGGGCGAATTCTCCCGCAGATTGATCGCGGGCGTGGTCGGCCATATTCTGGAGACCCGGTCGGTAGAACTCACCACGCCCCCGTGCACAGCGCGGCCGCCGAGTTCGGCACGCAGCTCGTCGCGGGTGTTCCCGCTCCCCGCCATGATCTGCCCTCGCATAGAGTGGATCCGGGCGGAGAACGCAACCAGTATCAGCGCCGACGCATAGATCAGCAAGGTGACTGCGAGAAACAGCGAGAGTCCCGCAACGATCCAAGAGAAACCTCGAAGCGCCCAGTGCGCGAAGGTACTCACCAGCCAGATCACCGTTACGAATACGATCGGGGCCGCCATGACCGGAATACCTTTTCGACTTGCGGTGCCGGCAGCTACAGCATCAGGATCTTCCGTGGACATCCGCGCTCCTGGTAACGAGAATCCGGCACCGGATCCGCCGACCGGCATCGAGATCGTACTCCGCGCGACACGCCCGCTACCCGTTCAGGCGAATTCTTTGCATTCGGTTGATGCACGGTACGGGTGTTCCCGCCACCGGCGACCCCTGCCATTTGACTCCTATCCCATTTGGATAGGGTTACTTTCCACGGAGTGTTCGCGGCGTCTGCTGAACAAGGGTTTGGCAGCGCCCAGAGAAGTAGGGTCCAGGAAAGCTATACATGTACGGCAGCGATCACCAATCGCTATCGCCCGTTCCCCTACCTTCCGGATGCGGAATCCTTCGGGCTCATCTCCGGCGCTTCGCCGCGCTCCACCCTGAACCCTGGGCTGTCCCGATTGCAGGGCCTCCCCACCCATGTGTGCCGTCGACCCTTCGGCTCCGGTGAAACACACCGTGGCTCAGTCTCGCTCCGATATCTCTCCGCGAGCCGCGGAAACGGCACAGGTCAATAGACGTGGCACGTTCGGCCTCGCCGCCGGCGTGGCAGTCGCCCTGGCATCGGTGGGCTGCGCGAGCGCGGACAGGCCCGTCCGGCTCGGCTCGGCGCAGCCGGGTGGCCAGTTCCACCACTTCGCTTCGGCACTCGCGGTCGCTGCTGCCTCGCACACCCGGATCCGGATCGAACCGGTCATCACGCAAGGATCGGTGACCAATCTGCGTCTACTGGCGCACGGCGCCATCGATGCCGCGCTCGTACTCGGCGATTCGATACCCGAAAGTACGCGCGCCCTGGCAATCGGACGGGTTCACGAATGCTATATCCAGGTCGCGGTCCGGCCCGACAGTCCGATCTCACGACTGGGAGACCTACGGGGACGGCGGATCGACCTCGGGCTGCTCGGGTCCGGATCGGCACGCACCGGGGTGCGACTGTTACGCACTTCGGGGCTCCGGCCCGGTATCGATGTCACCGTCGAGCACAGAGCTCTCGCTGCGGCCCTACGCGCGCTCCACAATCGAGAGGTGGATGCGATCCTCTGGGGCGACGAAGTCCCCACCCCGGCATTCGGCCTTCCGATGCGGCTACGCCTGCTGGATCTCGCCGAGTGGGTGATCCCGATGCACCGCCGGTTCGGCTATCCGTACGACCAGGTTTCCGTTCCCATGAACACCTACTCGGGTTCTACGGCGGTCGATACCGTCGGCGTACCGACACTGCTGCTGACGTCCCCACACCTCGCAAATCCCACCGTCACCGCGATCGCCGAGCTATTGCTCAACCGTGGCGACAAGCTCGTCCCCACACATACGATGAGTTTCCAATTCCTGGACCGGAGGTGGCTGGTCGGCACCGGGCACGTGCCCCTACACCCCGCGGCAGCCGCGTACTATCGTACCGGACACGGTTGACCGGAGCGGCGTGCACTGTCACGAAACCCCTGGTAGGCGAACCTCGACCCGCAAACCCTGCGGTTGTACGGACTCGATGGCCAACTCACCGCCGTAGCGGGTAGCGAGCGCCGCCGCGATAGGCAGGCCCAGGCCGGTACCACCGGTGGTTGCGGACGCGCCGCGGAAAAAACGGTTCACCAGCTGGTCCACTTCGGCCGGGGCGACCCCGTGCCCGTCGTCGGCCACTGCGATCCGGACATCGGCGGCGACCGTTTCCACGGTGACCCGGGTGTGCGCACCCGGCCCCGCATAGCGGGAAGAATTGCTCAGAAGCACGTCCAGGATCTGCTCCAACGCCTGGGGAGGAGCCGCGACCGTCGTCGAATCCGGCGTCGCGGACAGGTCCAGATCCAGCACCATTTCGGCGGCCTCGAATGCCGGACGCCACTCCTCCACCCGATCGGTGACCACCGGGCACACCCCGCAATCACTAGGCCAGTCGGCATCAGGATGGGTTGCAGCGAACCCGGTGGGTGTTTCGGCTACCGCCAATCGGAGCAGTCCGTCGAGAACCGCGGCGAGCCTGTCCACTTGATAAATGGCGCGCTGAAACGCGGCCGCACCTTCGCCGGGGATGAAGCGCTCGAGCGATTCGAGCCGGATCGCCAATGCTGCCAGTGGGTTCCGGATCGCGTGTGCGGTGTCGGCGACCAGTTGTCGTTGCGCATCGACCGACTCGGTCACCGCGAGGGCCATCGTATCGAACGACCGGGCCAGCGCCCGGACTTCCGGCGGACCCCCATAATGCCGGTGCATTGCGGTGGGCGCTGTTCCCGCCGCCGGTTTGGGCAGCGAACCGGTGAGATCGCGCAGTGAACGCGACAGCCTCCACAGCGGGCTCAGTATCCATCGACTCACCATGACGGCGACAAGTGCGAAAACCGCCATCGCGGTGAAGGACAGCAAGGCGATAACCGCAAACGCCGCCTGGATGTCCTGCTTGGCCGCATTCGTGGAGGCCTCGATCAACACCGCGCCGTCCACTCGGATACCATGGCCCACAGGAAGCGCGACGAACATTGTGGGCGGACCCTGTGGATGCAGCCGCTGCGGCGGCTGCCGGGGATGCCGGTTGCGTCGCGCCTCGGTGAGGCTCGTGATCACGGCCGGGTCGTCAGCGGCGACCCCGGTATTGGCCACCTCCCGGCCTGCCGCGTCGACCACGATCACCCGGTCACCGTACAGATCGCTGTACCGTCGCATGGCCAGCACCAGACCGCTGTTGTCTCCTGTGGCGATGGCTCGCGCGGCGAGATCGCCGAACCACTCGGCATCGACATACCGGCTGAACCACAGTTCCTGCGTTCGAGCGGTGGCAGAGGAGAGCCCCCACGGAATGGCGAGCCCGGAAACGGTCAGTGCCGCCATGACCACCAGTATCGCCACAAGTCGATTACGCATCCCGGCCCGCGCTCACGGACCCCAGCGGTACCCGAATCCCCGGATGGTGGTGATCAGACCGGGCCGCCCGAGTTTGTTCCGCAGGGTCGAGATGTGGACATCGAGCGAACGCGATACCGCCAGGAACGCGTCGCCCCAGACCCTGTCCATCAGCACTTCCCGGCTCACCGCACATCCCGGCCGGCTGACCAGGACCTCGACCAGCTCGAATTCCTTCTGGGTGAGCTCTACCTCGGTACCCCCGGCGGTGACCGTACGTGCTGCCAGGTCCACCCGGACGTCGCCGGTGACGACCGCGTCACCGGGACCACCCTGGTCCACCGGCGCTGCTCGGCGCACCACCGCCTCGAGGCGTGCCATCAGCTCGGCGACACGCGGTGGTTTCACCAGGTAATCGTCCGCACCGGTCCGCAGCCCACGGACCACACTGCGTTCATCGTCGCGGGCGGTGAGGATGACGACTGGGATCGCGCTCACCTCGCGCAACTTGCGCAACACGTCCAGGCCGTCGGCGTCCGGGAGCCCGAGGTCGAGGATCACCGCGTCGTAGCCACGATGTCCCAACAGCAGGTCCGCCCCCCGCACCTTCCGCTCGGCGCGGTAGCCGTACTCGCCGAGAACCTCGACCAGTGCGGCGCCGACGTCGTCATCGTCCTCGACCACTCCGATACGGATCCGCCGATCGGCCACCGGGTCATGGTCATTGTGCGCTCCGATGGCCTGACCAGGGCCACCTGCCGTCTCCCTGGTCACGAACCCACACTCCTTCGCGCCGGGACGGACCACACACGGAACCCGCCCGTCGTTTCGACGTCCATCATCGTCCAGCCTTCCCGGTAGAGACGTTCCCGAACGATCTGTATTCCACACAGAAACCCGCGGAACTCCCGGCCGGCGCGCGTCCACCGGCCGGCTAACGGTCCGGTTCGGAAAAACCCGCCCCGTGCCCGTGGGTGGATCGCCACCCACACCATCGAACTATGTTTCGGGACCGCATTTCAAGATGTCGCCAAAGTTTATCCGCGAGTTGATATCCCGGTAGCCCGGTGCCGCGTCACCCGTTGGTGACCGCCTGCCCGCATCTTGGGCCGAACCGCGGCAGGCCACCGCCGCTGTGTCCCAGCAATTTCAGGTGAGGTTCACGCGCAGCTGCGAACTCTTCCATTGTGTGTCCGGCGACATACAAGGAGTGCCACAGAGCAGGCCATCGGTCACCACGTCAGCACCCCCGGCCCCAGCGCGATGAGAGTCCGCCGATCCGGGCAATCAGGAGGCAACTGCTCCCGCGCTGCGCTACTCTCTGCACTGTTCGTGACACGGCGAACGCCACGTCCTCCTAGACCGGCACGCCGATCGGGTTGAGTCGAGGAGCGCAGCGGTTCATGTGCGGTAGCGCTGCTCATGCGGCACCGATTACACGTCGTGGATTCCTGGCCATACCTCCCATGATCTTCGCCGTCGTCGCGGCCTCGGCGGCCTGTGGCGGTACGTCGGACCGAATCCGGCTCGGCACCGGCCATGAAGGGGGGCTTTTCCATGAGTTCGGCAACAATCTGGCCGCGGCTGCCACGCGTTCGCAGTCGGTGCGGATCACCACCGTAGCCACCGCCGGTTCGGTGGCAAACCTGCAAATGCTCGAGCTCGGGACAATAGATGCCGCCCTCGCCCTCAGCGATGCGGCCGTGGCACTCAGCACGAACGGGACCGCAATCGGACGTCTCTACGAGACCTACATCCACCTGGCGGTCCGTCGGGACAGCCGGTTCCAGCACATCGGCGATCTCCGCGGTGCCCGGGTGGATCTCGGCATAACAGGCTCGGGCGCAGCCCTCACCGCCGGCCGCCTCTTCCGGACCGCGGGTATGGAGCCCGGTATCGATATCACCGTGACCCATCACAGGCTCTCCGATGCCATCCGTGAGCTGCGCTCGGGAACAGTCGACGCGGTCGTCTGGGGAGCAGGAGTTCCGACCCCGGACATCCCGGTACCGGCATTCGTTCGGCTCCTCGACCTCGGCGATTGGGTGCAACCGATGTGGGACCGTTATCGCTACGCCTATGACCGGGTCCCGGTTCCGGCGAACACCTATCCGGATATCGCCGCATTCGAAACGATCGGGGTGCCGGTCCTGCTGCTCGCGGCGCCGGCACTCGCCGGGAGCACGGTGGTGGCCATCGCGGATATTCTCTTGCACCACAGTGGGGCACTGATGCCGGAACGAGCGCGCGGAATCCAATTCTTCGATCGACGCTGGCTGGTCGGCACCGGCGATATACCAATTCATCCGGCCGCAGCCGAATACTACCGGAACGAGCACGGGTAACCCATTCCGCCACTTACACCGCGCGCCTCGACATCAACGGCACTACGAAGCCGGAGAAGGACGTGATCGACGATTTCGGAACTATTGGTCAATCACTGGCTACCCGGTGATTACTGCGCTAGTCTACAACCTGCTGACAATGCTGCGGGCAGCCATAGTAGCAGCAAACAAATGGATTCGAGGAGCGCAACGATCGATGTTCGGCAGCGCTGCTCGTGCGCCGATGATCACTCGGCGACAGCTGGTCGGCTACTGGGCGGCAATAATCGCGTGCACGGCGACAGAGCGCGCCGATACCGAACCCGCACCCATCCGACTGGGTTCCGGGCTACCCGGCGACCTGTTCCACGACTTCGGAACGGCGCTGGCCGTCGGCGCGAAGCGGTTCCCCGTCCTGCGGTTACGTGATATTTCAACCACTGGATCCGCCACCAATCTGGAACTGGTCGCGCGCGGAGCACTCGATGCTGCACTCACCCTGGCCGACACCGCGGCGGCCGTCGGTACCCGAGCGCTCGCTGTCGGACGGCTCTACGAAAGTTACCTCCATCTGGCCGTGCGCGCCGACAGCGAAATTCGACGGCTGGCCGACCTTCACGACGCCCGGGTCAATGTCGGCGTACTCGGTTCGGGCGCAGCCGTGACCGCGGAGCGGATGCTACGCAGCGCGGGCCTGGAACCCGGCACCGATTTCCGAGTGGACCGACGCCCGCTGACCGAGGCGCTCGCAGCGCTCCGATCCGGACGAGTGGATGCGATCATCTGGGGCGACGGCATACCCACCCGGCGTATCGACTCGACTCCACCCGCCCTTCGAATGCTCGATCTCGGCGAGCAGGTGCAGCCGATGCGTGACCGATTCGGCTACCCGTACGATCGGGTCCCCGTTCCCGGGAATACCTATCCAGGTGTTCCCGGATTCGAGACGATCGGCTCTCCGGTCCTGCTACTCGTGGCCCCACAGGTGAGCGATCGCACGGTGCGGGACCTCGCCGAGCTCCTGCTGCACGACAGCCACACACTCGTGCCGGAACATGTGCGCGGATTCCAGTTCCTGGACCGGCGCTGGCTGGTGGAAACGGGCAGTATCCCTCTCCACCCCGCCGCGGCGGCCTACTACCGAAGCCAGCACGGTTGACGGCCCGCGTACCGGCCGGCCGCTACGCGCGGCATCAACGGCACCTTTCAGACGGTGTCACCGAATATCACGGCGCCTGCCTGCAGAGGCCGAATATCGCCGTACCACAATAAAGCTCAACGGAGCGTAAGAAGACTGCGCTTGCCCGATGCAGTGAGCGAAAAGTCTTAACAATCTCATGCAACGGCGAGTGGTACCGAGGGGAGCAGCCGAACATGCGGAAATCACGCCTTGCATCGATCGGACAGCAGCAATTCCGAGATTTCCCTGGTATCTCCGCGGCCGGCCCGGAAATCCCGGTCTACTCGGAAACGCGGCCGGATGGACGCCCGGACCGATCGGGTACTTTTTCCCCGCGGATTCGGTCACTGTGACCTTTTTGGGCAGCGACGAGCGCCCTGACTCCGCTTTACCCCATTTATCAACATGCTTGGGGCTTCAGCCCGGTCGTTGTCACGGTGGTATTCGCCGCGTATTCCGCCTCCGTATTGATCGCCCTGCTCACTGCTGGCAGCCTCTCCGACCATATCGGGCGCCGGCCGGGGCCACCACAACCTCGCTGTCGACCGCGGCGCCGACCGCCGGGCGACCGCCATTACGGCCGAGGACCCGGCCACGGCCTCCGACACCGATCGCACAGCGATCCGCGCCGCGCTGGCGGCTGCTACCGATGACCGGCTCGTCTTCGACCTCGACGGTATCGCGACCCAGTACTCCGCATTGCTCCAGGAAATCCGGGATATCGTGATCCGCTTCGCGGTGAAAGCCTGCCCGGTGGACGAAGTCATCACGACCCTTGCCCGCCAGGGCTCCGGCTTCGATGCCGCCAGCCCGCAGGAGATCGCACAGGTGCTCGAGGCCGGTGTGCCGCCGGACCGAATCCACTACGGCAACACCATCAAATCCGACGTGCAGATCGCGGAGGCCTATAGCCTCGGTATCCGGGACTTCGCGACAGACAGCCTGGAAGATGTGGCGGCCCAGGCCGTGCACGCGCCCGGCTCCCGGGTGTTCTGCCGGCTCGCCACCAGCGGGAACAGGGCGCTCTGGGGATTGAGCCGGAAGTTCGGCTGCACCGCGGCCGACGCCGTCGCCATCTTGCGCGCCGCGGCGGACGCGGGTCTCATCCCATCCGGGATATCGCAACATGTCGGGTCGCAGCAGATGACTGTCGAAGCGTGGCGCACCGTATTCGACACCTTGGCCGGTGTGCTGTCCGGCCTCAGCGCACACGGAAGCACGGTCGATCACGTCAATCTCGGGGGTGGCCTGCCGGCGCTGGGGTGCCTCGACCACCATGGGAAGCCGTTGAATCCGCCACTGCGCGAGATGTTCTCTGCCATTCGCGAAGGTATGAGCCGACTGCGTCGAGTGTCCCGTGCGCCGCTGCGATTCCTGATGGAGCCGGGGCGGTATCTGGTGGCCGATCACGGCGCGATCCGCGCACATGTCGCCCGTTTGTCCTCGCGGTGCCGTGCCGAGGGTGATCGCGTCAGCTGGCTCTACTTGAGCTGCGGGAAGTTCAATGGCCTGTACGAGATGGACAGGATCCAGTACCGGCTGGAATTTCCGTCCTACCACGGTAACGAATACGTGCCTGCGGTCGTGGCGGGCCCTACCTGCGACAGTGACGATGCCTTCGACAGTTCCGGCGACGGCCTCGTCCGGGTCCCACGGACCGCGGCCTCGGGCGATCCGGTGTGGATCTTCTCCTGCGGCGCCTATGCCACGGCCTATACCACCCGCGGTTTCAACGGTTTCGATCCGCTGCCGTACACCTGCGTCGGAGGTCTCTCGCGGTCCTGCGCTCGCGCGGCACCGATCACAGCACCTGCTTCGTCCTGGAACATCGCGGACAATTCGGCGGATATCTCCTGGCCCTGCCGCTTCCGCTGTTCCGCTGCCCGGATCTCGGACGCAGTGAGAGCTTCGAAGGCCACTCGGACAATATCCACACGCACGATATGGTGATCCGGGATGAATTCCGCGGGCAGGGATTCGGTTCGTTGTTGCTGACTCATCTCGCCACTACCGCGCGGTCACGCGGATTCCGGACGGCTTCGCTGGTAGCGGTACACGGGCCCGAGGTGCTGTGGCCCCGCCTCGGCTATCGGCCGCACAGCGAGCTCACACTCCCGGCCGGCTACGGGGCATCCGCCGTCTACATGTCGATGGAGCTGGAGCCACCTTCCGAAGTATAGGAACTCGGCGGCGTCTCCGTGCCCTTCATCCGGTTCCCCGGCGGCTCATTGCCGCTCGTCGCGGCGGCGGATCACCCGCAGTCCGTTGGCCTCACCGATGCCGACGCCGTCCTCCGCCACCATTGCCACCGCCAACAGTACAAAGCCCAGCAACCACCGGCCGACAGCACGCCAGAAACCGGACCGCTGGCCGGTGGTTGCCCGCACCACCCGCAGCCCGAACAGCTGTTTGCCGAAACTTCCCCGGAACAGCACAGTGCCGAACACGTGGTTGACAAAGGAAGCCGCGACCGCAATCCCGAGAACCGCGGGCGCGAAGGCCAGGTCGCTCAACGAGTACTGCAGCAACCCCGCGACCACCGCGACGCCGATCCCCGATGCCAGCAACACATCGGTGACGACAGCCCAGGTCAGACGGCCTTCCCCGGCCTCTTCCGGAACACGCACCGGCGCGGGACGCGATTGGTAGTCGTGCGGTGCGTGCGCCTGACCATGGCGATAAGTGTTCACGAACGCAATTGTCGACGACCGGCCACGAATTCATCCGCCCAACTGCCCCGGATCTTCGCCCACGACAAGCAGCTGACCAGGCTTTACGGAACCTTGACGCTGATTGCCACTCCGGCGTTACGGGTCGGCACTCCTGCTCCACGCACACGATCGATCAGATCTCGCGGGGAGTCGGGAATCGCGGCGCCGTGCCAGGCCACGTACTGGTCGGGACGAATGAGAAGCAACGGGCTGCGGTATCGTTCGATCGCCGCCGGGGACAGCAGTTCGAGAACCTTCAACGGCACACCGCAGGCACTGGCCGCCCGCACGACAGGTTCCGGATCCGGAGCCTGGTCACCAATGCGCAGCAGCGTGAAATCGAGTCCCAGCCGATCGTAGATCGGGGTACCGTCCTCCAGGACGAGATGCGGCAGCCGCGCACCCGCGGTGATGGACGGACGATATTCGGCGACGCTGAAGTCGGGGGGCCGCCGGTCGGCGGCGATCAGCGGTGAACCGTAGTAATGATAGCCGAAACTGAGACCCATCGGGGTGAACTGGCCGCTGTCCGCAACCGCCACCTGCCGGCCGAGACGCTGCCGCGCGGTGATACCGGCGATGCTGTCTTCCTCGTTCACTTCGGCACTCACCAGGTCCAGCAGGCCCTTGCCGATTCCGGTGGCGAACCCGGAAACGGCTTCGGCGACCGGTCTCCGCTCCGCGTCGTAGGCAGCGAGCAGGTCCGGTCCGGCCCAGCCCTGGTGAACCGCGGCGAGCATCCAGGCCAGATGCATCGCCTCATCGATGCCGATGTTCATTCCCATACCCGCCATCGGCACCCACAGGTGCGCCGAGTCACCGGCGAGGAATACCCGTTCGCTGCTGTATCGATCGGCGACGAGGCGTCGTCCGGTCCACCGCTCGATGCCCAATACTTCATGGCGTGCCGGGCGTCCGATCGCCTGCGTCAGCAATGCTCCCGCGTCGATCCCGGAGGTATCGGTCCCGGCGGGGTAGAACGCATGGACGAGCCAGTGGTCGCGTCCGTCGACGGCGACGGTCACGCACAGCACCTCTCCGTTGACCGACCAGGTCATCCAGGCAGGTGGACTGACGAGTTCCGCGAGGTCCGGCACGCGGTAGAACGCAGTGATCGCCTGCAGCACCGTTTCGTCACCGGTCAGTGCGATTCCCAGCGCCTTGCGCACCGTGCTGCCGCCACCGTCGCAACCGACGAGATGATCGGCGGTGACGGTCCGGGTTTCTCCGGTAGTGGTCGAGCGCACGAACGCGCGGACACCGTGATCGGTCTCCTCGAAACCCTGCAGTTTGCTGCCGCGTTCGATACGCACATGCGGAAAGTCCCGGCTGCGCTCCAGCAGAATGGGTTCGACGTAGAGCTGCGAAATCCGATGTTGCGGCTCCGCCGTCGGTCCGCTGTGGCCGGATCCGGCCGCGGTGAGTACCCGGGCCGAGGACGGCAGGGCGATGCGATGCAACTCCGGGCCGCAGATGCGGGTGCGATAGCTGACATCGG
Organism: Nocardia carnea; assembly: GCF_029869215.1. GTDB lineage: Bacteria > Actinomycetota > Actinomycetes > Mycobacteriales > Mycobacteriaceae > Nocardia > Nocardia carnea_B. The sequence continues at coordinate 46,025 of NZ_JARWPM010000302.1, read as the reverse complement.
TCGGATAGTCCCCGGGTAAGCCCGAGGTCCGGATCCGACCGGCGACTCCCAATTTCCGGAAGTGCTCCATCGACCGAGCACTGAACGAACTCGCCCGCGGAACTGCCGGCGACCGATCGGTCTCCTCGAGCACCAGGCACGAGACATTCCGCCGCCCCAGTTCCAGGGCGAGAATCATCCCGACCGGCCCCCCGCCGACGATCAGCACAGGTACGTCGTTCATCGGCCGGCTTCCTCACTCGCCGCGGTGCGCTCGCACGGTACGACCTCCATGATCGCCATAGAACTGTAGGAAGCTGTCGTCCGCACCCGGTCGAGCGCGAGATCCGCCGCCTCGAACAATTGCTCGAACTCCTCGCGGGTGCGTTCCCGGCCGGTGAGGGCCGCGAGCATCATGAGGTCCAGCGACCACACATAATGCGGCGTATTGGGCGGCGGGGCGATACTTTCCGCGACCAGCAGCCGGCTTCCGGGCAGCATCATCTCGCGGCATCGGCGCAGAATGCGGATACATTCCTCGTCGTTCCAGTCGTGCAAGATATGTTTGAGGACGTAGAGGTCGCCGTCGGCGGGGACGGATTCGAAGAAATCTCCCGCTTCGACTGTCCAGCGTCCCGCCAGTTCCGGGGTATCCAACAGATGGGTACCGAGTACGGGCGCACGGTCGTACAGCAGGCCGGTGGCCTGGGCATTACGGGACAGCAGCAGCGACAACAGGCCGCCGCGGCCACCACCGACATCGACGATACGGCGGTAGCCCGATACGTCGAAGGTGTCGGCGATCGCGGCGTCCTGCGGCGCCGAGTAACTCACCATTCCCGCGTCGAAGATCGCCGCGGCATCCGGATGCGCGGCCAGATGCTCCCACAGCGGGACTCCGAAGATCTCGTCGAGGGTGGATCTGCCGCGCCGGAGACTCGCACCGAAATTGCCGGCCGCCTGCCAGAACATCGGTTCGGTGAGAAAGACCACCGCGTCACGCAACGATTGGGGCGCACCGGTACGCAGTCGTTCGGCGGCTGCGGTGAGATGGAACCGCCCGCTACCGTCCTCGTAGAACGTCCCGGATCCGGCCAGGAAGCGCAGGGTCCGCTGCAACCCGGTGGCGTCCACACCGGTGAGTTCGGCAAGCTCCGCGGCGGTCCGGGGTTGCTGGGCGATATGGTCGGCGATATCCAGCCGCACGACGGCCCCGATCGCGGCACTTGCCAGGAACCCCATGGTCAGAGAGAGAACCGTACGGTCGGGGGCGGGATCGTGGGATCCGATGTCCATGATGACTGTCCTTTGTGAAGATGTGCCGGAAGCGCTTGGATCGGCACCTCGGCCCGCACTGTCGCCGGTCGTACGAGCGGCAGGGCCGATGAACAGACGCTGGAAACCACCCCGCCCGCACGGTTGCCGTCCGATCGCCCGCCGGCAACCGTGCCGCTCTGCGGAGCAGTACTGATACTTCCTTCTGACAACTGTTTTCGCACCCGGAACCCGCAGACTTTGCACTTGCTTTGGATTACCGGGAGCGCCCCTGCTCGGTTCGCCGCCACGCGAACCTCCGGCAGCGCGCAATATCCGGCCGGGGCCGTCGAGTCATCAACCATCCGATAAATGCGACTGAAAATGCGTAATCTATTGCCATTCAAAACATTCCCCGCATGAATCGACGTATCCAACTATCGGTCAATGTATTACGCAGCTGCCATATCTACATTTCCGCGAAAACCGCCATGGGAAACCGCTGCAGAAAATCAAAGAGGCGTTAAAGATACGGTTGGAAAATGCATAAGACAGTAGATATGGATATTCTGCCACCGCGACCACCACCCGCCCGGAGCCGGGGGTTCTCCGGGCGGGTGGCGTGGTCCCCGCAGTCGAGGCAGGCCCAGAGCGACGGGGGCCGGGCCTTCCTCACCTGCGCGGCCTACATCGTGCGCCGGGGATCGTCCTCGCCGGCCGCGACCGTATCGATCGGGGCCCCGAAAACCGCAGGTTCGCCCGCCGCCAGTTCTTCCCAGTACGACACCGCCCGCACGCTGTGCTCGAGCGCCTCTGTCTGACGCCCGACCTCCGCCAGGCTGTCGGCCAGCAGGTCGTGGCCCTCGGCGATATGCCGGCGCCGATCGCCGGTATCCGCGGTCCCGACCTCCTGACCGAGCGACAGCGCTGCTCGGGCCACCGTAACCGGTTCCTGCCGACGGCCGGCTTCACCGAGCGTCATGTCTGGTCACGTAGAGCACCGGCGAGCCTGCCCGGGTAGCGGGTACGGTCCGCCGCAACCAGACGTAAAGCCCAGCGCACCGCCTCGGGCAGGGCGGGCACCGCTTCGAGCAGGTGGCCGAGCCGGCCCGGCTGATTCGCGTAACGGTGATGCATATCTAGGAGGGCGGCTGCGCTGGTAGTGGGCCTTCCTGGCCCGGTATTGATGCCGGCGCCGCCACGTTGACCACTGCCAGATGGTGGTGCGGTCGGGGTGGTGGGTGATCAGGTGCGCCAGAAGACGGCGGATCTCACCGAGGGTGAGCGAGATGAGGCCGCTGCCAATGCTTTTGGGGAGATGGCGGCGGTGACTGCGAGGTAGGTGTGGGCGAGCATGGCGAGGGTGATGTGGCGGTACCAGGTGTCGTAGCGGCGGACCTGGTAGTGATCGAGGCCGACTTCGGTTTTCGCGCTCCGGAAGCAGTCCTCGATGGCCCAGCGGGTGCCGGCGACCCGGATGAGGGTGTCGTCGCTGGTACCGGTGGGCGCGAAGCACATGTAGTAGGCGGTCTCGAGTTCGCCTTTGCTGTTCGGGGTCAACGCCCGGCGTGCGAGCAGCCAGCGGTTCCAGCCCTGGTCGGCACGAGTACAGCCGGCGGTGATCGGAATGGTCTGACTGCGCGGCACCGCCACCACGTACCCGATGTGGCGGGCTTCGAGCCGGGTCCGGAACTCGTAGTCGCCGCCGTACGCCTCGTCCGCAGTGACCCAGCGGGCCGGGACCCCGCCGTCCAGTGCTCGCGCGAGCATGGCCTGGGCGAGGGCGCCTTGGTAGCGAACTCCACGCTATCGGGAATATCCGCCTCCCGGCAGCGGGCGCGGTCGAAGGTCCACGACTTCGGCAGATACAGTTCCCGATCGATCAGCGTGCGGCCCTTACTGGTGGCGTAGGCGCAGAAGACGCCCAGCTGACAGTTCTCCATCCGCCCTGCCGTACCCAAATATTGCCGTTGCACCCCAGCGGATTTCACCCCCTTTCTGAGGAACCCGGTTTCATCGACGATCAACACCCCATCAGGATCACCGAGATGCTCGACCGCATAACCGCACACATCATCACGCACCCCGTTGGCGTCCCACGCCGCCTTGTTCAACAGACGCTGCATCCCGTCCGGCGTCAGATCACCGGCCGCCTCGGCGAGCGTCCAGCCATTCTTCCCCGCCAACGGCGCCAACAACCCCCGCACATACATCCGCGCCCGCAACCGCGGCTCCGCAGGATAGAAACGCCCCGTGACCAGCCCGAACAGATCATCCAGCCCAGCCACCCACGCGGCCAGATCCTCGCCATCGACACGACACCACATAACATAACCAAGTGCGGCTGGAGTACTGGCGCCGGAAAGCTGCCACGGCACCTCGTTGACTCCGGACGGCAAGTTCGGACCCGAGACACGATCGGCGCTGATAGCCTCACAGCGTTCCATCGGCACATCCGCTGACGGCAGCTTCGGTCCTGATACCGGCGATTATATGAAGTGGATGTTCACCAACCGCGGGGGCTGCGACAGGCTCTGCCGACCGTCGAGGCAGCGTTGGGCGAGCCGGTAAACTCGCCGTCGGCTATCGCGCCACCGTCACACCGCCACCATCAACGTCTGGCTCGGACACGGAGAGCGGCCGCAAGCTCGCCTACACCGACGTCGAGCCACGACCTGGCCGACCTCGAGCTTCTCTGCGCAGCTTACGCGAAGGTCAAATGTCGCGAATCGTATGCAGAATGTCGGGTTCGGCCGTATCCGACCCCGGTGGTTGCCCCTACCATTTCGAGTATCAGCCCATCGGAAATCTACCCGAAAGCCGAGCGGAACAGCTTGTCGGAATGGTTCCCACCTACGTCCAGGGACACCGCTATGCCTGTTGTGAAACCACACCGCGACCGCTTTTCTCCGGCCGCGTATTCGACCTTCCGGCAGCACCCCGCCGCGCTGCCGTCCGTGGCGCGGGGCCACGGCAGCGCCGATCGGATATCACTGCCCCCGCCCAGCACCCTGTTGTGCGCCATGGCCGGGCAACATCTCGAAGGACCGCTCTGCAGTCTGGCCTACCAGCTGGTCGACATTCATCGGCGCCGGATCATGCGTCCGGATTCCGATGCGAACCTGCTGGCCCTCCGGATCCCGCTACTGGTCCGCATCGATGCCCTGACACGGCAGTTGCCGCTCCCCTCGCCCTCCGCCCGCCCGTACGAACCCGGGCTCGCCCTGCTCATCGACCGGCTGGCCTGGGCCGCCGCGGAGGCGTTCGAGCTGCTGATGTGTGCCGATATCGGTGGCGCGCGGCTGCACCGCGCCTGGACACGGCTGGCCGAGCTGGAACTCGAGTACGCCGATCTCCATCGTGATATACGCGCCGGTGTCCGCTACCTCCCGGCCGGGGTGGTGCACGCACAGACCTCGCGAGCATTGATGTCGAAGATCAGCGGAGTGATACCGCGAGCGAACGGTCCGGCGGGCACTGCCTGAACCACGAGTAGTTCACGGACTCCGACAACCGAGCGGGGCGCCGTACAGACGACGAAACCAGGCTGCCGTACCAACACGCTACCGTGCGCAATCGGCGGGACGCGTCATGACGGCCGAGCCGAGAAGACCGACCTGGTCAGGGTTCCGGGTCCGGCGCCGACCCATAGGCGTAGAAACCGAGGAGCGTCCTTGCTGGTACTCGGCAACCCGGGGCGCCGCTCTATGCTCCGTTCTGGAGGAGTCCGCGTTCGTACGCCGCACGGCGCACCTCTACTGCGAAGTCGAGAAACCTCGTAGCCCGCACACTGAGCCCGGCGGGTACCGGGCCGGGCGGGTAGCAGAAGACCCGCCCCAGATCGGAGTCCCGCACCCCACGGAACACGAATTTGTCGGGCCCGCGCAGGGTCTTGTTCTTGATCTCTTTTCTCTTGGCATGGCCGAGACCGGACCGCAGGAGTTCGGCGGTATCCGCACTGATCGGGCACAATCCCGAATACGGATTCTCACCTCACCGGCACTGTGCTGGAAGAGCTGTTCGAGGACCCGCTGCAAGGGTTCGATACTGTCGAACATGCGCAGGCGCCCGTCCAAGGTCTTCCCGAGTTCGTCCCTCGAGAATCTATCCAAATCCGGTTCTCGATCGAACCGCAGTTCGCGCCCCACACGATTACCGAACATATACACCGCGATCGCGAGCAGATAGGTAACCGGCACTATCAGCTCGCCGGTGTCCGGGTCCATGACCGAAAAGATGCGCTGCACCGGAAATTCCGGGTCCGAGTTCGCCAGGTACCGGCCGGGAGCCGATCCGGACACCAGGCGGTAAGCCCTGCCTGCCACTTCTCCTGGGTGGTCCACCGTCAACAGAGAAACGTCCCGTTACAGAGATCCGATGTGAGCGGAAACGACCGGCGGGTACAGCCACTTCGACCGTAGTCGAATTGTGCGTTCCAGCAAGGTGCACCTCGCTGGCCGGCCATGTAGTGCGGCTTATAATCCAACATTTTCCACACCATTCGCGACATTTGACCTGCGCGTAAGGTGAGCCGACAAGTTCGGGCTCGGCCAGGAGCCGGGCCTTCTCATACCGGACCAGATCGTCGAATGGCAGCCGAGCTGCCGGAGCCTGATGCTGCGGACCGTGATGGTCCGGGCACCGGGACCGGCTCGCCCCGTCCGGTAACAGCCCGGCTACTGCGAACGGACCGATCACCGTCGCGCAGGTGGCCTCGATTCCGTCGGTTGTCCGGGCACGGCGCAGCACCGCTGCGCCCGCGTTTTCGACCGGATCGGTAGCCGTGACCGCTCGACGCCACGATCCGTGCGCAAGTGCCGACCGGCCGCAGCCGCCGGCTATCGGAACCGACGCAGTCGACACCCACCGCGGCGGTTTGGGACGTCGGCTCAGCAAGCAGTTGCTCACCTGCGTACGAAACCGCGGCCGGACTTCGCCCAGATCTACCCGCCGGACGGATCCGTTACTCAAGGAATCATCAAACAGTCCGCCCACCCTTCGTTCCGGCGGCGAACCCGAAAACAGGGGAATACGATTACCTCGCCCCCGCCACAGAAGTTCTCCGGTGTGAGTCCAGGCCAGACTTTCCACGGCACAGAGGATTTCGCGACGGCAGCAAACATCAGTCAGTCGACACACGGGTTACGCATCAGTCCCCGTGTCCATGTGGTTGGGAATAACGCACGCCCAACACGGCATCCATCAGGAGACGTCTGTGTCCCTCTTCCACTCCGTCGGAAACCATCCGCCGATATCTTCCCGCTTCCTGTCCACTCCGGCACGTATCCAGCTACCGGCGGGCCATTTCATCCTTACCGCGTCCATTGTCGTGACCTTCCTCGCGTCCACAAGCGTATTGACACCCATCTACCCTGTGTACCAGTCGGATTGGGGCCTGTCCTCGCTCACCATCACGGTTGTTTTCGCCATCTATTCGCTGGCGGTCCTACTGACGCTACTGACATTCGGCGCGCTCTCCGACCATATCGGCCGTAAGCCCGTCCTGATTTCCGCGCTGCTCGCCCAGATCGCTGCCATGGCGATATTCGCCACCGCCGAAGGGGTTTACGCGCTGCTGGCCGGACGTATGGTTCAGGGCCTGGCGATCGGCGCCGCGCTCGGTGCTGTCGGCGCGACGCTCATCGATCTCGATCGCGCCCGCAGCACCCTGACCAATGCGGTCATCCCGGTCATCGGTTGCTCGCTGGGAATTCTGGTCTCCACACAGGTGGTCGAGCATCTTCCACATCCCACCCGCACGATCTATCTGATCATGCTGGTTGTCTTCGCCGTCCAGGCGGTCGGTGTAGCCACCATGCCCGAGACCGGGACACGCCGCGACGGTGCGCTGGCCTCGTTACGTCCCACGTTCGCGGTACCGCAGGACGCCCGCCGGCCTCTGTTCATCGCGGCGCCGGTAGTTTTCGCGGTGTGGGCCCTCGCTGGTCTCTACGGCTCCCTCGGCCCCGCCCTGGTGGACACACTCCATCCCGGGCCCTCCCCACTGCTGGCGGGGTTGCCGATCTTCCTCATAACCGCCGTGGCCGTTGTCACCATCGTCGCGCTGCACGACATCGAGCCGCAGCGCCTCTTCGAAATAGGTGTCGGCGCACTGGTTCTCGGCCTCGTCGGCACTCTCGCTGCACTTCACACCGGTTCGCTTGCCGGACTGTACGCGAGCACGGTGATCGCCGGCATCGGGTTCGGCGGCGGATTCCAGGGCGGCATCCGTACCGTCGTCCCGCACGCGGGATCCGAGCACCGCGCGGGCGTATTGTCGGTGTTGTACATCTGCTGCTACCTCGGTTTCGGCGCCCCCGCGGTGGTGGCCGGGTACCTGTCGATCCAGCAGGGCGACCCGAGCGTGGTGACCCGGGAATACGCTGCGGTTCTCCTGCTCCTGGCCGTGCCGACGGTCCTCGGATTCGCCGTCCGGCACGCCCGCGTTTCCGTCGGGGCGCAGGGTGGCGGTAAGCGCCGCGCAACACCGCTTTCGATCGTCCGAAGCCACCAGGTTGCGGCCCTGCCCAGGGGAACGGTCGTGCTCTCCCGAATGAGATCGCCGAGGTAGGAATCGCACACTGGACAGGGAGCCGCGACCTGCTCGGCTCCCTGCAGTCCATCGGACCATTCCACATACGATCCGGATTTCGACGCATGATGCGCGGGAACACACCACTCGCTGTGCTGGAGTCCCGATAGTGCGTACCGCCTGGATGGGCACCCGGGCTGCAGCGTGCGCACGGCTCGGTCGCGCCCAGCACCGATCCGCAACCTTCTACAGCTTCTTCAGTATTCCCGACCAGTCCACCGGAACACCGCTACGCGGCGGTGGACTCGCAATTGTCGAACATGTGTCGAAGCACCCGCGGTGCAACCCCTGGCCACGCGAACACTGACAGCGCACCGCTACCGAGGGGTACCCGGCCAGGATTCGGCATCTACGCTCACGCACGCCAGGACGCGCAGGTGGTCGCGGTCAGCCCTCCCACGACCACCTGGCGGCCGGCCACAGTCCGATCGTCAGCAGGGCCAGGGCTGCCCCGGCAATCGCCAACGCCTCGGCCGGTCTGCACAACTCGAGAACTCCAACCATCGCAAGTCCCCCGACGACTTGACCGGCTTTGATCATCACGAATGCGGCAGCGATAACTTGCCCTCGTTCATCCGGCTCGGCCCGCAGGGACAGCATTCCGTTCGCGATGATGTTTCCCGGCGCGAACAACAATGCGCCGACCGCCAGGAACACCGCGATAACCGGTAGCGGTGGGTTGACAACTATCGGCACCACAGCCAACCCTGCAACGATGGTCGTTGCGAGAAGTGCACGAGCGCCGTTCTCGATCTTTGCGAGCTTGCCGGTCAGCAGTGATCCCACCGTCAGGCTGAACGTCATCACGGACACGAGTAGACCAAAGCTGACGGGACCTCCCTGTCGGTGGACAACAATCGCATAGGGCAGCGACAACAAAGCCGCAGTGAGCGTGAGTCCCCGTGCAATCATGACCGACACAACCGAGCGCAGGGAAGTATCGTTCCAAAGACGACGAAACCCATGTGTGATACTCGGTCGATTTGCGGCGGCGCGACTCGATGCATTGGGCAACTTCGGGACCAGGAATGCGTAGAAGAGAAAGGACACTGCATCGGCGACCAGTAGGACGCGTGCAGAAATTTCCAGCATCAGCAGTCCACCCACGGCTTGGCCGACTACCTCAGAGATTTGAATTGTCGCCGTTGTGGCTGCCAGTCCCACCGAAAACAGGCCGCCGAGTAGCTCGGGCATACCCGCCGCCCGGGCCGGGGCCTGCACAACCTGACAGCAACCGGCCACAAATGCCAGAACGAGAATTGTTTCGACCGACGACGTGCACCCGATACCCAGAATCGAGACTGCTTCGATCGCCAAAGCAATTCGTACGATCGAACGACGATCGAAGCGGTCTGCCAGAATCCCGGCGAAAGGTCCCAATAGCCACGGCACCTGTTGTAACGCAAACAGCAATGGCAAGATATTTGCGTTGCCGCTTATCGATACCACGAGCACCGGCATCGCGACTCGGGCAATGCTGTCGCCGAGCAGGGACAGTGTCTGGCCGGCCCACAACCGTCGATAGGGTGGGAACGCAAACAGCGACCTATACGACGGCGGGGCGGCCGGCGATGTACCGGTATCCGGCGGGTTACGCACTCCTACGTTGTCGGCGAGGACGTCGCATCGGTAAGAGATCGCTCCACGGCGTAGCTCGGAGCCAATGCCCGGCCGAGCGGTCCGCTCATCGCGGACACCCAGGCATCCTTCTCGGTATGGTAAACGATTTCCGCAGCCGCTATCTGCTCGTCCGACAGCAGGTCGTGGCCCCGGCGCGCATACTCGAAGAAAAGGCTTTCCTCGGCGAACAGCAGCTCGGATCGGCGCCGGAGAAACTGCTCGCGCGAGGCAATGAAATCAGCATCGACCCGGCCCCACTTGATCTCCGCTCGCTCAGCGAGTTCCATGAATTCGACACGGAGCGCGACCTGCTTGTCGTGGTACTCGCCACTCAAAGTAAGCAGGCCGGCAATTTGCTCGGCTGTCAATCCTACTTCGGCGTGGTGGGCAAGCATGCGCGTGAACAAAGCACCCTTGGCGGCCATGCTCGACATTTCGGTCTCGAAAAGATATCCGGGATTAGGGGCAACAACATGATTAGTCGAACACATTGAAGGAACCTTTCCTCATGCATAATCCGAGAAGGCGCCGCTGCGGGCGGCGGCAGTATTGCTGATCGATGTCGCCGCCAACGCCGTGTGGCGGTAATTAATGTACCGCTGTCTACCGGCGCATGCAATGGTGGGTTGGGAGCCGAATACTGCAGATTCCGTTATTGCCCAAGGGTTTGAACTCGTAGAACGGCCAAAACGCCACACAATCCGCCCTACATCAAATATATGCAAAGGGTGCAGAGGTCGTTGTATCCAAATTCAATGTAAAGGTTGGCCGAACTGTGTTGCGTGGCTCGTGAATCGTGAACTTACGATCGAGGCAGCCTGTCGCCGGATCGGACCCGGCGGGAGGTACTACCCGACGACCCCTCCGGTCCGGAGATTGTCATTTGCCCGGCCACTGCCGCTGAGCGGTGGTGCGGCATCAACCCAGAAACGTGCGGACCATGCCGGAGAGCACGTGCGCGTCCCCGGCGTCGCTCTTGGCGCTCGAGACCCCAGCCGGTCACGAAACCTTGTTGCCTGCAACGGGTTCACCGCCAAAACCGAGTATCCGGCCGCGACCAGCGCCGCGACCCACGGGCCGCGGTCGGTCTCGATCCCGACCAGCAGCCGGCACCACGCTACGACGTGCCTATCAAGACCGCCAGCAACGGAAACCTTCCCAAGCATCCGGGCCGAGGCTTGGCCGAAAATCCACAAACAGCCCCTGATTTGGCTCGACGGCCGCATGTCAGGCGCCGATTCCTCCCGAGCCGGCAACGACTCGGAAAACCGGACGGTCGTTGATAGTGAACTCCAGGAGGGTCCGCCGGGCTGCATCGGCAGGAAGCCCTTCCACTCCCCGGGGATCTTCTCCCGCGGCCACCCGGAGCAGTCGTTCACCGCCGGGACGGTACTTCTGCATGAGCTTACGCTGGTTTTCTGCTTCCGCAGGGGTGGACGGGGCCCAATTGACAGTCGACCTGCACATAAAACCCCTCCGCTTCCAGATCTTGCAGCACCTCCTCCACACTGGGCGCAGCCAATCCGGCACTCCGTACTCATCCGCCGCCTCTTGTGCACTCATCGGGCCGAGCGGCCGGTCGATATTGATTTCATGGTCGATAATGGCCATGATCCGGTCGGTCGAAAACGGCTGAAACCATTCGGACATCAGCGGCCGCATGCGCGCCACTCCCCGACGCTGCAGCTCCTGCACCTCGCCGAGATACAGCCCCTGCGAGCGTGCGATCTCAAAGGCAACATCCCATCCCGAAGCCAACACATCAGGACAATCGCAGCCGCCTGATCTTCCCCCGAGAACCGTGGGAAACACTGATTCCAAACCTCATCATATTCATAAAGATTCCTAAGTTCGTCGACATCCGCGGAAGAGCGGAGAATGCTTCCCGATAGCTCCGCGTCCTTGGGCAAGACCCAACATGAACTCCCGGCTCTCCGGCGGCACCAGATCAGCGATCGAACGGAAAGCATCGGGGTTCGCTGCATGGGCCGAGCGAGGAAAATCAGCACACTGATCGCCTGCGTCGAACCCCTCGAGGAAGAACAGCTGCACGCAGCAGGCCATCCAGTCGAGGGAGTCACGCAGCCGGACGACGTCATGTTCCACAGTCGCTCGCGCGCGCCTCCTAGCGGTAACGGCCGACGTCCGAGGACGGATCCGGGACCGTCGCTCCACACTCGAGATCGTGACTGCCCGGCTCACCCCTGTTCTGCACCGACCCGGACGGAGGGTCGGGCTCTTCGTCGCTACTCCGGCCGCCCGTAATACCGAACGATGTAGGCGGTGCGAAGCCCAGTGAGGCCGCCAGCCCGAACGCCGCCGCAGGTGTGATCCGACCCTGATGCAGCGCCGCCTCGATCGGCGATGAAGCCGGCGCTGGGTCGTCCGGATCGGGTGGGGATTTTATTCCGCTTCCAGGCGATGTGCCCAGAGCCAGCGCCGCAGCCAGTTGATGCAACCCGTATGCCCGTGCGGTGTCCAGATCGCTTTCCACGACTTTCACCCGCCCCTCGGCGGGCTTTCGCAGGGTCTGGGTGGCTTGCGCCGCGATATCGGCGTCCGGCACCTCGAGGCCGAAGAGTCGCAGCAGCGATTTCCCGTCGAATACCCACCGGGTACCGGTGCCCAGGCTGCGCAGGGCTGCCAGCAGATCGGTATCCGGCGAATTTCGGAGCAGCTCGACCTGAGCGTCGTCGTCGGCCGCCCCGGTCGCTGCCCGGTACTCGGTGACCAGCCGGTGCCGGAACCGCTGCCACGCCCGTGGCGCATGGCGCGGGAGACAATGTAGATAGTCCAGCAAGGTGGCGGCCGGATCGTGCAGAGTGGGCAGATCACCGACGGAACAAGCCTGCTCCGGTCGGGGACTGGGCGATCGCACGACCCGCCCTCCGGGCAGGACGACCACCATCCATTCGTCTTCCGCCAGCAGCCCGTTGCGCTTCGCCGTTTCGGAATCATTACGCGTATACCATTGGCCGCGGAATCCGTGTTGCACGATACCGAGGAGATGGAGGGCCAGTACGAGGAAATGGTAGAAATCCGGGTCCTCGACCAGCATTTCGGGTGAGAAATCGTCGGGTTCCTGCGGTGCGGCGGAGAAATCCCACCCTGCCGCAGTCCCGAGGTCTCGCAGTATCACCATACCGTCGACATCGGAGACAATTGGCTGCCACTCACCGTTGTCGTCGCGAATATGGAGGATTCCGTCGGCCTCGATCCGCACATCCACCCAGACATCGGGCGGCTCCCGCAACCATTCTTCCCATTCCCGCAAGCGCTTTTCGTACCGCTCTCGCACAGCCTGCCGCACGCCGGGCGGGAGTATCTCGAGGAGCCATTCGGGTAGCCGGGGCCGGTAGATGCCGACCTTTCCGAGGTTCCGCTTGTCCGCGCCCAGTATCCAGTCCAGCTCATCGAGGGTTTTCATCGACAACCACACCGGTTTGGGAATTCCTCCGGTATGGGTGCGGAGCGGCACCCCGGCCGGATTCGCCTCGCAGAATCCCAGCTGGATTCCGAACAACTCCGCGACCGCCCCGGCCATCTGCTGCTCGGCGGCCGTAATTCCGGAAGACACCTCCGCTTCCATCGTGGTGAGTGCGTAACCGAAGTTTCTGTTCTTCCGGCCGGAATGCCGGGTAATCGCCCGGAGAATTTCGGCGCGGTCAAGCACCGTCCGCCCGGCACAGAAATCCGGGGGATTCCGGAAATCGAGCACGTCGGCGGTGAACACCACGCCGGCACCGGGAGTGGGAGGAACCCAAACCATAGCAGCCCCGAAGTATTGGCCGGGGTCGGCATCCGACAAATAATCCGCCACAGGATGGAGCAGCCGGCCACCTACGGCACACAATGCGAGTACCGGCCCCGTTTCCAGGCGCCTCGGCCCCTCCGGTACTCCGAGCTGGCGGTCCGAGAACGATACTCCGGTGGGCCGCACTGTCACCAAGACCGGAATCTGCTCCGGGCTCCCGCCCGGTGTGACAACGAGCGCGCAGGCATTCGAACCCGTGGAGCGGTGGTGCGCCGAGAGACTGTCGACCAGGTCGCGCACGGATTCGAAGCGTCGCCACCGGCCTCCGGTGATGGCCTCGAGGTCCGCAGCGGAAGCACCTATATCGGCCGGTTCGCGGTCGAACCGGAAATCCTGGCCGACTTGCGAGCCGAATCTCGCCAGCATATACGCGAGCAGGAAACGCCGGGCAATCACCGGAACCGACGCCGGGTGGCGAGTTATCGCTTGTCCAGCGGTCTCGGGCGTGTCGAGCAGACCTGCAACGACCGCTCCGGCATCGGCCGGGCGCGGTTCCGGAATCTCGACTACTTTTCCGATTCCGGGACCTCGTGCATGTCCGGACGTGCCGAGATAAATGGCCGCCCGATAGGCGTCCGGCCGCAACTGTTCCAGGAGTTGCCGGGCTACCTCCATGTCACGGACCCGTTCGTCTGCGGCATACAGGTAATTCGTCGATGAATACCCCGCGGCTCGCAGGCCCGCGTTGTGCTCCAGTATGTCGTTCACCAGGAACTTCGCTGTGATCGTGCGTCGGCGATAGTTCGATTCCCGGTGTGGTGCCAACTCCTGCCACACCAACGTCGCCGACCGTGTGACGGGCCCCAACAGAACGGGCCGGTCCTCCGAAACCACGGCGTCCCGTGTCGCTTTATTGTGCGCGTTCGCAGAGCGAATCGCCTCGTACCCGTTCATATTGCGCCCCGGCCGGAACCAGGTCAGGTTATCCGCCGCCAGCGGGCCGACTTGCACGACGACCCGTGGGCGCCGCCCCGCCAGCACGCACTTGACAACTCCCACGCCACTATCGGGCCATTGACAGGACGGCTCGAGGAAAACCGATAAGAACGAAAAATCCATACGCTGCGCCCAGCGTTCGAGCTGTCCAGGCCGGACATCGGCCATACCGGGCCCCGCTGCGGCCACCCGCCTCAGCACTGCGCTGTTCGCCGCACACCGCACCTCCAGCGGCACCCCCGGTAGATTCCCCACCGCCCACGCACGGGTCTCGATGAGACACGCTCGCTCGGTGGCATCGAGCGAGCGCCACCATTTTCGGACCGCCGCGGTCACCACGTACACTTCCGGCCCCGAATCAGCCCCGTATACAACATCTTCCACGGTAGTTCCGTCCGGGAGCTGCGCGGCGAGCTGGTCCAGCAGGGCATCCGGGTCCGGGCCCGCGGGCGACGAACTCACCACCGAGTCTGCGGACGCACCATTTTCGGGCTCCGCCTCGTCCACAGGTGCCGGCGTATTTCCTGGCAACACGGTGGACGCAGGCGCGACCTCGGTACGGCCGGGCTCCCCCTCGCGCTCGTTCCCGGCACCGACCGCCGTCGGTCCGGCTCCGGAACAGAATCGCCGCCCGGGCATCAGCGATCGATGTGTCGGCAATGGATGACGTGCCCCGTGCCGATCGTAGGCAACCGCAATCACCGGTTCGTGATCACGACCCTCCTCGGGACGGAATGCACGGAAAGTTCTCGTCCGCGGGTACTTGATCGCGACTTTTCCCGCACGCACGGCGAGAACCGCCGGCGGGTGCCCCTGTCCGGTATCGGTGCCGAACACCAGCGCTGCGGCACCCTTGCCCCACCTTTGCAGCGTGTCGGCGAGGTGGCCCAGCGAGCGGAATTCACGCAACCGGCCGTCCAGCACCTCCTCGAGCGCGAGACCGAGTACTCCCTCGGGCCCGGGTGCGTCGAAGAATCGGAGATCCCGCCCGACGCAACAGGCGAAATCGTTCACCGCCACCGCCAGCAGCTCCCATTCCTGCACTGCCCGCTCCATGTGACGCCTCGGGGGAACCGGCGCCGCCGGATCGTCGTACGTCGCGAGGTAGTGCTTGCCGAGCGCGGTCGGCAGTATTCGCAGTATCGGTAGCACCGGATGCAGGTCACCGGGGATGATGAAGTCACCCAGCTTCGGCAACCAGGACAGTTCGGCCTCGACGACCTCGTCGTAGCGGCCGAGCACGATCCGGATGAAGTTCGCCAGTGCCGGAGTCTGCCGCCGTTCGAACAGTGTCCCGTCGCCGAAGCAATGGTGCGCAGGCAGGACGAACGAGCCGGCCGTACTCTGCTTTTCCCGGGCCGGAGCGGCAAGGTACATCTTCGCCGGGTCCTCGACCAGCGCCGCAGATTCGAACGCCAAGTCGGGTCCGAGGAACACGGCCCTGTTGTAGTGCACGCCCGGTGTCCGATCGAGCAGCCGGCACGCCGCCTGCACCACCCAGTTCTGCTGGCGTTCACCGAACAAGGTGATACGGGCCGGGGTCTTCGCCGGCGGCCCACCGGCCGTCCGGGCACCCGCCCCGGTGGCGACTTCCCAGGCCAGCGCCGCGGCGCTGCGCAGATGCGGCGGTCGAAGAAACCGCGACGGCTCGTACCAGATCGTCGTTGCCGCGTCGGGATCCGAGCGGAGCGGGACACTGCGCCCGTCGGGGAGCGCCGTCTCGATCGCCCCGCGGGTGAGGAGTGCCGCATATCTCAGGGCGCTGACGAGTTCCCCGGTGAGCGCCAGGTAGGACATCGCGTCGGCCTCCGCATTGCCGATCCGCACCACCGCCCGTACCCGATCCTCGCTCCGCACATACGACCGCACGCTCACCGGTAGCGGAAGACCCGCCCCGGGATCTCGCTTGATTTCCAGGAACACGGCCAGATCCGACAATAGGCAGGCGATTTCTTCGTGGAGCCGCCTCCAGCGCCGCCGTTCCATCCGGGTGCCCGCTGTACTCGCCAGCAATCGCGAGAGTTCATCCCTGTCCCGCTGCATCGCCCGCACGTTCGCGTCGGTGCGCGCTTCGTCCTCCACCCCGGGCAGATTGCCGACGAGGTCAGGATCCACGCTCATCAGAATCCGCTTCTCCGCGGGCGACCAACCATCCCAGCACCGGGCCCCTGCCACCTTGGTGGCATCGGCCTTGTCCAGTGGGCCCTCACCGGCGCGGATATTGTCGAGTGTGACTCCCTCCGGCAAACATCCCGCCAGTTCTCGCCGGAGGCGATTCGCCGTGTGTTCGTCGCTGCGCGCAGGGTTCGCCGGACCGGCAGCCCGCTTCCGGGGGTCGCTGTCGTCCGGATCGGGTTCGCGAGGCCGGCTGCGCCGGGGATGACGGCCACCACGTCTCAGCCGATTCCGCACATCCCGCGGGCCGGAACGGCGCGGACCGTCCAGGTGCGCCCGGGCCTCCTGCGGATCTCCGGGCGCAACGTCCGGAAGACAGCCGATCCCGGCACTCGCCCCATAGGGAGAATTCGATGCGGTATGGGGCTCACCGTCATGACCATCACCTGGGTCACCGCCCTGGGGCCGGTCGATGACGGGACGGGCAACCGCGGCAGTTCCGGTTTCGGAGGGGTGGGCGAGCGATCCGGGGACGCCGGCCGGGCCGGCGTCCCCTTCAGCTTTTGGGGGTGTCTCCGCAGGGGGTATGCGCGGCCCATCGATCCGCGCGCCGTCCGCCCCGGATCCCACGTCCGCCGGGATCTCCTCGGCCGCGGCCGGCTGTCTGTCCGGCTCCCCACCCGCCGCATCTGCGGGCCCCGGCTGCGGTTCGGAGCCGGCCGATGAGTGACCGCCGGTGCCGTCCACGAACACCGGTTCCGTGCGATTGCCCGGAACCTCCCACGGATGCGCGATGGTGCCGTGTTCGATCACCTGCACGACACCGTGCGCGTCGATAACGATATTCCAATGCAGGAATACCGCATCCTCGCGCCACAACTGCAGCCACTGCTCGGAGCCCATCGATTCCAGGGCCGGTTCCCAGGACGCGCCGAGTACGACGATCCGTGGTGGTTCGGAATCGAACCGCCACACACCGGGAACCTCGCCCCCCTCCGCCACAACCGGGTGGGCACCTTCGGCGAACATCAGATCACGCTGTACCGCCCTGGTCAGCTCGGAAAGCCGTTGCGCCGAACTCTGCACCTCGGCCAGCCGTTGCGCCGAAGTCTGCACCTCGGCCAGCGTGGTCGCCAGTTCGTCGCTCGCCACGGTGAGCTGGTGTGCATGAGCCCGCGCCGTATCGCTATCCCTCGCCGGATCGAGCATCCACTCCTCGATCGCGTTATTCGCGTAGGATATCAATCCCTCGGAATCGAGCTCGGCCAGTTCGGCCTCCGGGAACATCCGGCGGAGCTGCGCGACGAGCGCGTCCTCCCTCTGGATGCGCGGACCGGACACCCGGTGCTGGTATCGACTCCACTCGGCCAGTTCCCGGCGTAGACCCGGGCTCCTCGGTAGATATCGGCTGACCGTCGCGGCCTCGCCGCGGGATTCCTGCGGTTCGGGTAATTCACCGGATTTCCATTCCGGTTCTTCGGTATACAGGGCCGCGAACCGCACCGTGGCCTCGATGAGCAGGCGCAGCCGCTCGCGATGCTGCTCCTGAGACTTGCGTCGCCGAGCCCGATCGAGACCTGCGTCCGGGTCGCCCGCCGATTCTTCCGCCAACCGCTCGGCATAGGCAATCAGCTGTGCGGAGCTCAGCCCCTCCAGGTCCGCTGCCGGGGACACGTTCCGAATCCGCTTCACGAGCACGTGACGCCACTCGTCGACCATCTGGTCGTAACGCCGACTCGGTAGGGCCCCAGTTCGTTCGGCCGCTTTGTTCCGATCACGACGACCACCCGCGGATACCGGCGACTCGACGGCATTGCCCGTATTCGGCCTCCGGGATCGGAGCGGCCCTGTGTACTCGAGCACGGCATCGTGGATCAGTCGCGCCGCGGCCGATGATCTCTCGCGCCCCTCCGCGAAAACTTCGGCGCAGCCCGCCACCGCGGCTTTGTACGGATCCAACGTCCCGTCGGCCCGCAGACAAGAGCCGCCCAATACCCGCTCGATCCACACGACGAACTCGTGATCGAGGTAGCCAGAAGGGCGAGCGACTCCGGCGGGAAGTCCACGGCCGGTCTCTTCGACGAACAAGTCGAACAGACGCTCCCGCAACGCGGCCAACGCCTTTCGGCTCAGCTTGCCGGCCTGGATTCGCCCGATATGACGGCCCACCAAGACGAATCCGGGCCGGGCATGTGACCCCAGATCGAATCCGGTGTCGCCCTCCTCGGCATCGAGCGGCGGAGACAACACGTCTCGCGGATCGACGACGTTGGTCGCCCCAGCTCCTCGTCCCGGCCGGATATGATCGTCGACCACATTGCCGAGCGATGGTCGTGCACCGTCGGAATAGCGAACGCCGATACCCCCGCGCGGCACATACCCTTCGGCGAACGCGGCGTGCAGCGCACGGGCGATATCGAGAACCACATCACGATCGACACCGTCATGGCGGATCCCGGTCAGCGCGAACCGGTAGTTTTCCCACAGCCATTCGGCGGCTCCAGCGGGCGTTCCGTACACCAGCTCCGGGGGATAATCGGCGGTCTTGTCCCCACGCACGAACGTCTGCGGTATGGGCTCCTCGTCCGGGGAAACCCTGCCACCATCCGCCTCGCGACCGGAACCTTCCGATCCGGCAACCACACCCGTCGCCCCACCCACCGCCGGAGCCCGGCCGAGTACGTCCGCCGCCTCCTGCGCGGCGGCCTCCGGCGTGGCTTTCCATGGGTTGTCGAGGGTCCCGTGTTCGATCACCCGAACGACACCCCGATCGTCGATATCGATACTCCAACGCAGGAATATCGCATCCCGGCCCCACAGTTCGGTCCACTGTGCCGGTGTCAGCCTCGCCAAGGCCGCTACCCCGGATTCCGAGGTGGCGACCACCCGTGGCGGTTGGGTATCGAGCCGCCAGACATCCGGAAGCACGGCATCACCGACCGTGATCGGGCGCCCACCCTCGGTGAACATCAGGTCCTGCTGCACCGCGAGACTCAGCTCGGACAACTCCGAACCCGAGGCGCGGGCCCAGTCGACCACCTCCGCCAATTGCTTCGTCGCGCGGTCGAGCCGCTGCCGCTTTCGGATGGTCTTCGATTGCCGCCGCTTTCCGTTCCGCCCTTCCTCGAGCGCGGCCGAGTCGCGCGACAGCCGGCCCGACAATGCGATCAGCGTGTCGGTATCGACCTCGGTGAGATCGATACCCGGAGACATTTTGTGGATCAGCGCCATAAGGTTGCTTCGCTGCTCGGAGAACTCCCGGGCTCGATCGTCACAATCGCGGCTCCAGGCGGCCAAGGCCCGGGTCAGGTCCGCCGACCTCGGCCGGTAAATGCTCGTCACGGCGGTCCCGCCGGTCGATTCCCCCGCCTCGAGGGCCTTGCCCGCAGCCCACCGCCGAGCCCACGACGCACTCGCGTGTTCCTCGAGGGTATCGTGGATCAGGCGTGCGGCCGGCGATGAGTTCTCGCGCCCATCGGCGAATACCGTGACAAATCCTGCTATCGCGGCTCTTTCCACATCGAGGGTGCCATCGTCTGCCCAACTCAGTTCACGAGCGAGCCATGACCGAAGCTCGGGATCGAATTCGCCGGACTGCTGCACACGTTCGGCAGGTCGCCGGCCCGTCGACCTCTCGAACAGGTCCGCGAGTCCGTTCACTACCTCTTTCAGCGCTTTCCGCGAACCCATCTCGATGAGCATCTGGCCGATACCGTGCGCCGCCAACGAGAAGATGGGCCGGGAAACGGATCCCGTGTGGATTCCCGTTTCGATTCTGTGGGCGTGGGATCCAGGGGATCGGAAATCCTCGAGAGCGAATCTCATTGTGAAGTTTCCGGCTCCCAGCCGCCTGAGCGGACCCGGAGTCCAAACGAGCTCCCGCACAAGCGCCCGGTGCTTTCCGACCGAAGAGCCGGGATTGTTGACAGAGACGAACGAAGGCACCATCGAGTACACGACGGCGGCGCGGTGCAATGCCCGGCCGAGTTCGCGAAACGCCTCATGATCGACGCCGTCCGTACGCGCACCTTCCACCAAGACCCCGTAGGCCGCCCGCAACCAGCGGGCTACCTCGAGGGGTGTCCCGTCGAGAAGCACCGCGGGGTAGGCGAAACCATCACCATCACCACGGGTGAACGATTTCGGTTTCCACCCGGATTCCTCGGTGGCGGATGCCTGCGGTGCCGTTGCGCCCTGCTGTTGTTCCTCCGTTGCCGGGGCGAAGGTCGGTCCGGTTGCCCGGGGTTTCTCCTGCTGCGTCGCGGGACCGGAGCCGTCGACCCTCTCCGCGAGGATCTGCGGCCGGCGCAACTGCTCGTCGTGGCCTGTCTGCCCGCCGTCGCCGGTGCCGGCGATCGGATGTACCGGATAGGTGCCGCTGGGACCGGAGTCGTTCGGCGGAGGCAGGGGCAGGCCGTCCGCTCCGTAGATCACGGCGTACACACCGGTGATCTCGTCGATGCGCGAGAGGTGGGCGGTGTTCTGCCACTCGTCGTACTCGAACCAGCGCCCGCTGCTGGTGTGGTAGACCCAGAGTGTGTCGCCGACACGTGCCATCACGTTCGGAGGAGCATCGGTTCCGTTCACGTCTATGGTCCCGTACTCATCGGCCACCAGTGCGTATCCACCGTCCGGAATTGCCTCGAACAAAGGCCGGTGGGTAATCCGCTGGTCGTCGTCGCGGGCGGTGTATTCATCCATGGTCAGATCCACCCACCACTGTGCTACCCGCCGGACATGAGACGGTGTCCCGGCACGGGCTTCGAACCGGTCGGTGTAGTCCGGCAGCAGGAGACGACGCGCCACCGAGGACCAGTTCACGTGTTCGGCCGGCTGCCGTGCTTCGTCCGGAGTCAGCCAAGGCCGCAGTGCCTCGCGGGCCGCGATCCGCTGAGGCGTAACGGTGGTCCCTGCGCCCGGTTCCCCGCCGTGGGCCACCGGTCGCGGCTCCTCGGACGGGGCCGGGCCGCCCATCCGGGTGAGCGAGTAATCCTCCCCTGGCTGCCCTTCGACGGTGTCGCCGACCTGCAGCAGTTTCTCCCAGCCCGATTCGCTGCCCACAATGCCGAACGTCGTCGTCCCCTCCGGCCGGGCCTGCCCCCACTCGTACGGTACGTCCGTCTCTCGTGCCTCGCCGACATCACCGGTCGGGAACTCCACATTGTGGATGCGCACAGGCCCCTCGCCGAGAGTGCCTTCCAGGCCCGCATCGCTTTCCGGGTCGGGCGCCGACCGGTATACCAGGCTCAGATGCGTCCGGGCCTCGTCGCGGTGCAGCGGATCACCATCAGCATCCAGCTCCACCGGAAACTCCTCGGCCACCAGCACGAACCCACCGTGTTCGGCCACCCAGTCGGCGGCCCCGTCACGGTCGGTGAACCCGCCCGGATGCCATTGCGCACCCAACAGGCGGGCCAGCGCCTGCGGGGACACTCCGCGCCAGTCGACCACCCGGTCGCCTGCGAGTACCTCCCGCAGCATGTTCATCGTGTCGGGATTCAGTTTCAGAAGTTTTTCCGCGGTGAACAGAACCGACAGTGACACACACACTTTGGGAGCTCCAGGCAGCCACAGGTGCGCTTCGGCCGGGTCTCCCTCCGAGGGCGCCGGAATCTCACCTGCCAGGGTCACCCTGGCCGCGTCCACCGGCACACGCTCGACCGTGTCCCCTTGCGCGGGATCCTTACGCACATTCCGGACGCCCTCGTGCTCCGGGTCGCCGTGCGCGACGAGTACACCCCGTACCGCACCGCGCCGGTCGATGAGCTGGATATGCAGCTCCCGGGTGTCGGGTCGAGGGGTGCCGTCCGGCCAGGACGGGCGGTTCGCGCGATCGTCGACGGTGGCAACGATGTCCACGATCCCTGTGGGACCACCGGCCGACGCCTCCAGTGCGGCCCGGACCTGCCCGACCACGTTCGCGGCAACCGCCCGGCCGAGTGGGTCGGCGGCATCCGGGTCGCCGAACCGGCCGTTCGTCAGCCAGGTTCGCAGGCCGGCGACAATTCCGTCGATATCGTCGGCGGAGTTCATGTGGGCGTCGAAATTCCGGCTTTCCAGCGGCTCGCGGATTCGGTACCGGTAGCGCAGATGTCCGTACCCGGGGATCTCGGCGTGGCGGCAACGCGAGAATTCCTGGGTGATCTCCACCTCTCCGTCACGCGGCCCCGGGATGTATTCGACGACCATCCGGAGACTGCCGGTGTCGTCGCCCAGGCCCGCGAATTGATTCTGCAAACGTGCGAGTGCGTGATCACGGTCGGCGTCCGCCAGCCCGTCCATCAGATGGCCCGCCAGGTAGGTGGAGGTTTCCCGCCAGTCGCCGGGGCCGAGCATCGACTCGACACGCACCGTGTCCGAACCGGCGGGCTGCACCAGTACGACACGCGGTTCGCCGTCCACATCGCCGATCTGCACACATAGTCCCCCGCTCGGTGAACAATGCCCCCGTATCTTCTCGCCAGGTTGTATCGCGGCCTGGAGTACCCCCCACACACGGTCCGGATCCGTACCTTCTCGGTCGTTCAACCAGGCCCGCAGTTCCTCCGGGCCGGCATTCTCGCCGAGCCTGCTGGTGCGGGGGTCGACGATCATGCCGTCGTAGTTCCGCCACTGGGTATTGCCGCTGTCCGGATCCGTCTCCGTGGCGAGGACCCGGTCGCCGGCCACCAGGATCTCGCCGATGCCCGCCCGCCGCGGGCTCTCGGCCGGATCCTCGGACGACCGCCAATACTCCACCGTCAGCTGCGCCCAGGGCGGGGTGGGGCGCGTCTCGTCCGCGTCCACTTGACCTGCCCGGTATGCGGCTTCCACCTGGGCCCGCGACTCCGGCGAGCGGGTGAGCGCGGCGATCGCCTGGTGACGCATCGACTCGTCGCTGTCGCCGGCGAGGCCGGCCACGATGAGTTTCGGTTGCTGTGCAGGAGAACCCGGAACGAGCGCCACCGAGCCCGACAGCATCACGCTGGGCGCGCTGCCGGCAACGCGCGCGCGGAGCTTGCGGCGATCCTGGTCAGCCCGGAAGGCCTCTACCAGCGGTGTGACGCTGAGCTCGGGGCGGTAGCCATTCTCGATCAGGTAATCGCGCAGGCGCACCACCTTGCTATGGAATTCCGCCGGCGCCCTGCCTATCGCGACTATTTTCGCCAGCCATGGGTCGGCATCCATCTCGGCTCGATCGCGTTCGTCGACCAGCAGGAAATCCACCAGTTCCGCCGGCGCGGCCCCGCGGAGGAAAGCGGCCATTCCGCTCTTGGCCGACAAGAGCGGAACGACGCCGGACTCGATGGCATCGATCACCTCGTTCTCGTACCCGGCGCCGTCGTTCGGCAATACGATATGAACGCCGCCGTGCCGGATATCCAAGCGGTCGTCGGGTTCCGGCTTTCGTACGAAAAGCCAATTCGGCGCCTGCCAGCTGTCGGAGTTCAATGCTTTCAGGACGTCTGTACGTGGCATCGAGGTATGTACTATGAATTCGACGGGACGGACGCTGTTGTCCACTGTGCTGAGAACGTTGACCGCATGGGCGATATTGGCCATGCGGATATTCCGTTTTTCCGGCAACGTTTCCGGCCGCGCGTCGTAGAGCCCACCGAGCAGGATACGCAGCGGCCCGTCCCGCGGTGGCTCCCACGCCGATTCGGAAACCGACAACCCCGGTCGCACCTCGACCAAGGAGGCGCTGCCGCGCGCCGTATCCCGATTATCCCGTGCATAGGTCGCGGCGAGCGGAGTGAAGTAGACGGAGATATCGGCGCACACCTCGAGGTCTTGCTCTTGCATGTGCAGACGTTGGAGTTGTGGATGTTGCATATCGAAAGCCAGCCCGGTGTAGGGGACAGGGATCCAGTCCGGGTCGACCGGGCGTCCATAGGACACTTCCGGCAGCAGGCCCCAGAGCACGCGGCCCGCGACGGCGCCGGCTCCCCAGCCGGCCAGCAGGCCGTCGTAATCCGTCCCGAGATCATCCAGGTCGCTCAGTAGCTGCTCGCGCGGCGAAATCCCCGGAAAATGTACGGCCGGACCACGAACCACGAGATTCGGGTGTGTCAAATGCAACGGCGCCGGTTCACCCGTGCGCAGATGAACCTCGTGCCCGGCCACCAGCAATCCGCGGATCACCCGCGACATCGCGGCCGTGGTATCGCTGATATGGCTCGGGTCGGCCACCAACACCAGGATCCGTAGCTTCGGATCCGGCGCCGCGGGTTCCGGGTTCTCCGCGGCAGATGCCACCGGGGACGTCCACGGTTGGCGTCCTCCCACCACCGGCGCTGTCAGGACATGGCCGGCCAGGGCGCGACCCCGGTGGTCTTCGACAATCTCCTCGATCCCCTTGTATATCCAAAGGTCCCTCTGTCGGTCGACCGCCTGGTCGCCAGGCATCCGGTAGACCGGCCTGCCACCGAACTTCACGACGAACCGCTGGTGGCCACGCGGCACGCTGGTCGCCTGTGCAGTCAGCCGGCTGGTGGCGATGGCAAGTCTGGTCTCGAGCAGAGATGCCGGCCACTTGTGCTCCCGTAGCGTCTCTTCTCCATCCGACGGGATCCCCGCACCGGGTGTTATGGCGATGGTGAGCTCACCACTGGCGAGGTCGAGATCGCGGACGAACAACTCCGGCCGGCCGGGGAGCGTGGAATACCATGCCCGCGCACTTCCGAGAGCACGTTTCCACTCTCGCAAGTGGTCCCGCATACGCGCCCTGGATTCGTCGCGCAAAGGACTCAGATTCGCCGCATCGGTCAGGAACGAATGCACGATCAGCTGGCACGCCAAGTCCCTGTCCTGGTCGGAAGCGGGTACCTTTCCGTTCATCACCCGCTCGGGGAAGGCCGTGACATAGATTCGCTGCTGATCTCGTGTCAACGCGCGCCAAGCGAACGCCTGGGCAGGTGTTTCGACGCGGTCGGGGTTTGCTTCCCACGCGTTCGGGTGGGTACAGGACTCGATGTAGTCGCGCCGCGCCCGCTCCAGGGCGGCCGCCACCTCCGCCGCCGCCGCAGGGTCGACGGAGATTTGCTGCCCGGACAGTTCACCCCAGGGGGTGGATGCGTCGGGAGGTGTCGGTCGTCCACCCCAGAGGGTCGGCTTGTTCTCGTACAGCCGGAAGGTCCGCTTTTCGGTATCGCGGGAGCAGTAGTCGGTCAGCAGTTCGGACAACCAATTATCACCGTGTACCGGCTCCGTCCGCCCTCTGGTTGCCGTCTCCGGACGGATCGGTGTTGCCGCGTGTTCGACCGTGCATCTCAGTAGCCGATGTGGCGTGCTCGTCTCGTCGCCTCCGATGAGCTCGATCCGACTGGATACCCGTAGTGGCCCACCACTGTTTTCCTGGAGCGAACTGAACACTGCCTCACGCGCCGCCAGCCACGCGTTCGTGACGTTCCCCCCGATATCGCGCCATTCCGACCGCTGCATCACCGATCGCACGAAATCGGCGGCTTCGGTGGCCGCCGCCCAGTACACACCTGGATCCTCGATACGAGGGATCTCCCATATTTCCTCGAGCGGTTGCCGGCGATCGAGCCCTCGAGTATCACGTCCCTCGACCAGGACCTCGGCCGTTCCGGTTTCGAAGGGGTGGACGAGCGATCCGGGGAGGTCGGCCCGGCCGGTGTCCCCCTCAGCTTTGGGGGGAATCTCCCCAGGGGGAATACGCGGCTCATCGAACTGCGCGCGGGCATCGACGACGCCGGCCGCCCGGGATCGCACGTCCGCCGGGATTCCCTCGGCCGCGGCCAGCTGTCGCGGACAGGCCGTCACCAGGGCTTCCCGCAGCCGCGGCGGCAGAGATGCCCACCACCTCCCGACGCGCTCGATACGGTCCGCCCGAGGCGAGGGGCCGGAAGCGTCGGCGGGAACGATCCGGTCGGCGATCGGGGGCCAATCCAACTTTGCGGCGTGCTCGTTTCTTTCCTCCTCCGACATCCACTCGAACAGTGCCGCACGCAGAACCCACGGGTCGGGCATGCCCAGGCCACGTTCGTTCTTCAGGTCGCGGAATACATCCGGACAGTCGTTTATCAGCGAGCCGGCGCCGTATTCGATATGCCGGATCATCGCCGCACGATCGCCGGCATCCCACACATCGAGCGGAATACCCGCTTCTTCGGCCTGCCAGTACAGCGCGGCGCCGGCCAGCGCCGACAACGGTGACAGATGTGTCGCGCCCACGCGGCGGGCCGCCGCGGGCAGATCACCGTCCGGATCGAGGGTGAGCCACTGTGCGGTGGCGGTCCCCGGCGCAACCGCCGCCACCAGGTCCACGCCCGGCAGCCCCAGTTCGGCGGCGTAGCCGATCACCCGCCAGTCGAAGGACGTGATCCGGTATCGGACATTCCGGCCGCGCATGGTCGCGACGACCATGTCGACCAGCTCCCGGACATCGGCATCCGACCACAGGTGCGGGTTCGCCTTGATCTCGATGGAGAGAACGACCGCCGGGTCCGATCTCTCGGCCTCGGCCGCGACCTCGTCCAAGAACAACAACGCCGTAGGGCCGCCCACCTCGACCTGGGTCGCGGCGAACTTGTCCTCGACCACGCCGGCGTCCATGGTCGCCAACTGTTGCTCGGTCGTGCACCGGACCGGCGCTCCCGCATACGGTGACATGGGGTCATCCGGGTCCACCGGAGCCGTGTCCCGCACCGTCCTGGTCAGGCGCTCGTCGTGAAGCACCGGAACCCGTGGGACCGTGGAGGCGCCTTGCACGTGTGCCGTACTCGCCGAATCGATGCCACCACGCTCCGCGCTGTCCGGTGCCCGGTCGCCCTCGGCCGGGATCCAGGGCAGGCCGACGTCGAATTCCACCCGGTCCACGACCGTGCGAAGGGCAAACCGCAGCGCCGCCATGGTGTTCTCCGGTTGCCGCCCGCACGCGAACCGATGCCCCTGATTGTCCGGGCCGGCCGAGCAGCGCTGGTACTGCGCATTCCACCGAGCCCAACTCCGGTACGCCGCCCGCGATGCCGATTTCGCGGCATCGAGCGACCGATTGGCGGCGTCGACCGCACCGATCGCCGCGTCCCTTTCGGCCTCGACGGCCCGGATCCTCTCAATGAAAGCGTCAGCGTCCGCGTTCGTTCCCTGCTCGGGCCGTCCGGCGCGTTCCCATCGCCCGACGGCCTCGTTCCAGGTTCTACCCGAACCGCTGAGCCCAGCCGACGCCTCGTCCAGGTCGTCGTGCGCTGACAGACGCCGCTCATCCGCCTCCCGGTACCCGGCACCGAATCGTCGGACGACCTCCCGCAGTATCCGCAACCGCGCCGGATCCGACGCGATCGGCAAATGTTTCGCGACCTCCGACTGCTCCACCGGGTCGAGGGAGTCCCACCACTCCACTACCGTTTCGGGCTGTTGCGGGCCCGGCTCCAGAATCCGGTCGCGGACCCCCATCCACCATTCGACCTCCCGTGGGCCGGGCCGATTCGCCCATTCCTCCTCGGTCATCCACCAACGCATTGCGGCCCCGAATTCCGCGGAAACCGCTGCCTTGGAGGTCGCCTCCGGTATCGGCACCCGATCAGCGGGATCCCCGACACGGGAGAAACCGACCTCGCGGGCGGCATCCAGGATCTTCCGCAGCGTCTGTGGGTTCCCCGCGGAACGGGAGGAACCCCGGAAAACCCCGTATACGGTATCCACGTCCACTCCGGCCCGCCGGGCCACATCCACGTCCACTCCGGCCCGCCGGGCCACCGCCTCGGCTCGGGCACGCCGGGCCGCCTCCTCGGCCCGGCTCGGTATCGATTCTGGTATCGCGGCACCGTCCACGACGTTGCCATGCACCTGTGCAGCGGCTTCCCCGTCGGGCGGCGGAGGGCCACCTGCTCCGGGGTCCGACTCGCGGTGGCCCATCGGCAACGTCGGCATCGTGCCGCCCGGAATTCCGCTCGAGCGGGGATTGTGCTCAGTAAGCGGGTTCTCGGCACGATATTTCCCTGACAGGTCGTCCCGGAGCCATTCAATGGTCCATATACCCGACAACTCCCCCGGTTTCGGGTTCTTTCGGCGGCGGGCCCAATCCTGTTCCGCAACATACTTGTAGTGATGGACTTCGTCGCCGATTTTCTCCTTCACCCAGGGCGAACCGTCCTCGCCCCGGTAGAAAAGCATCAAGTGGCTGCCGACTCCCGCGAACTCCAGTGCCACATTGGCGATCCGCCCGTCACGTTTCACCTTCTCGGCGATACGATCCAGGTGTTCGTACCCCTGGTAACCGTCCGGATCGCCCGAGGGCTCGGCATGCCAATCGTTGTGCAGGGCTTCGGCGTACTTCTCCGGAACCCCACCGTCACCGTCCGGTGTCCCGGCGGCCAGCAGTAGATCGGTGTCCAGGTTCACGCCGTCGTAGCCGGCGGTGGCGAATCCCACGTACAGGTAGCAGTCCTTGCGCACAGCGAGCTGGAGGTGTGCGACGCGAGAACCCCGCCCGTCCTCGTCGGCACCGGCATCGGATGCCGACGCCCGCGCGGCACCTGCCATCACGGCGGACGACGGGGTCGAACCGTCATCCTCCGTCATGCCAGGTACCGATGGCGCTTCCCCGGGCACCCTGGTTGCCATACCAGAGCCTCCGACCGGCGGTTTCGGACCCGGAAATCCACCGGTGCCGATGTACTTCTCTGGCGGCCCGCCTTTTCCGGGCTCCTGCGAGGCACCGCTGCGGCCCTGTGCTCCGGCATGGACACCGAGTACGGAGTTCACCACATCGAGCAGTGCCGTAGGCGGCTCGACGGATCCTTCGAAGCGGCGACGGATCTCGTTCACCGCTTCGTCCATCCGGCGTCCCTCACCGATCGCGGCGCGAACGCGGGTGCGGATCTCGGCGAGCTGCAGATTGTCGAGTTCGTGCTGCCAATCGCCACGAGTGCCGCAGACGGACAGTGCACAGGAGGGGAAGCCCGGATATTCGGATACCACCGCGGTTCCGGTCCCGAGCCGACCGAGGTCTTGACCGGCCGGCGACCACCTGCAGAAGTCGACCTTCATCCCCGAAGCGACGAGGTCACGCAAACCAGGTACGAGCCGCATCCTGCTCAGCAGGATTCGGCGCACGGATGTTTCCGACATACCGGCGTCACCGACGACAACCAACCGGTCGCCGTCCGGGTGATGACGAACACCGATCCGCCGGTCCACGCGCCACTCCACTTCGCCGACGGCTGTTGTGGTCTCGTGGACCGTACCGGTCGACTCCCACCGCTCGCCGTTCTCCGGCCTCCAGCGGCCGTCCAGATACCGGTACGGCTCTCCACCGTGCAAGCTCATTTCCACCGTCAGACGCCCCACGGCCAACTGATCCTCGGCAACTGCTCCCAGCAGCTCCACAGGATCACCGAGATCGGTCCCGCACGCCAGCGCCAACGACCTCAGATGCGCGGCCAGCACCTCAGCCTCCCCAACCTGGCCTTGATCCAGCGTTGCGGTATACGTGAGCTCACCGTCGCGCAGCATCAGGTCGTAGGACACGCCACCCAGCGGCACCTGGATTCGCAGCGCGCCGCCGGGCTCGGTGACTACCGGCTCCGGCAGGTCCGAGTCGGTCACGGCGAAGCCGTCGTCCGGCCCGCGCAGCGCTGCCTCTACCACTCGGCTGATCGCTGACCTGGTTTCGCGGTCCGCGGCCGCCCAAGCCGGCGTCTTCAACACTCGCGCCGTCAATGCCCGCATACGCCGGACGACCGGATCACCAGCCGACCGGACCACGCCGTTACCCAACGCTCCTCCCGGGCGGCCCATCATTCCGCCGATTCCGCGCAGGGTATCGCCCGGGCCGCGGGATTTCGGACCGCCGTGCGCGGCCGTGTCCGCCGGGTTCGATCGCCCGTCCCGTGCTCCGATGCTCCGATTCGACTCGCGCATAGGCGACTTCGATGCCCGTCCCGGTTCCTCGGCCGGGGCCGGGTCGCCCATCCGGGCCTGGCCCGATTCCGCCGGCAACTCGGCCAGTGACACGGGGGCGCTGTCCCGCTCCTCGCCCGCCAACTTGTCGATCCGGGCCCGCCCCCGGCTCAGTGGATCACTGACCGACCTCACCGATCCGCCCGTTCGGGTGGCGATGTCCTCGGTGGATTCACCATTGAGCAGGTCAGCCTCGGCAATCGGGCGCAAATCGGTTTCGAGCAGGCCTATCGCATCACGGACAGAGTGGCCATGATCAGCCGGCCCGATTTCCGCCGCCGGCCCCGATTCACCCTCGGTGTGCGCCGGGTTCCCGGCTCGTGGAGGCTCGAGTCCTGACGCTATGGCGATTTCCGCCGCGGCCGGTATTCCGTTGCGGGGCACGTCACTCCCCGTATCCGAAGACGCCGGGATGGCATCCCGAGTAGCGGCGGAACTGTGGTGCGACGAGGCAGCCTCGTCCTCCTCGCCTTGTGGCCCGTAGCGACCGACATTCGCTATGGGGCGGATGTGAACCAATTTGGCGCGTTCTTCCGGTGGAAGTGCGAAAAGAGCTCGTGGTAGTTCGCAAGAGCCATCGGGCGCCCACGCCAGTATCCACGTCGCGCCGACCCGATGCTTCGGAGACCATTCAGCCGATGGTCGATAGTCTTTCGCATCGGGCGATATGTGGTCGAGGTCGAGCACCTCGATGCCGGTGTCCTCATCGAGTGTCCAGAGAGTAGGTTCTGTGGCGACACCGAACTGGTCTATCGGGACGTGGAGCTGATCCAGTACCAACGCCGCTGACCCCGGTCCCAGCCGCTCCAGCGTATCTTCGACTGCGTCGTACGAGGTGATATGACGGATCACTCCGTCCGTCCGCTTTTCGATGGCCCCGGCTGTCATTATCGGTCCGGCATTGGCGAGGTTGATCCGGACAGTGACCCCCCGGCGGGCGAACCAGTCGACGACCTCCTGCAGAAGTGCCGCTGTTCCGCCGCCACCGCCGCGCGGCGGCACGGCGGTGGAGGAGATTCCCTCCACATGGTAGGGCAAGGGGACGGGTCGAGGGAGTTCGATGCCGCGCGTTCGCAACTCGTCGCAGATGATGCCGGAGTCGGTACCGATCACGGCAGCCGGTTCGGCATCCAAGGCCTTCGACACAGTTGAATCGCCGACATCCCGTACCAGTAGGCTCAGATCACCGGCTGCTTGCCGAATGCGGGCTGTCATCGCGGACGCCGGCACAGACAGTGCGGTGGCACCGAATTCTCGGGCAGCGGCCGGATGCTGTATATCGCCATCCGGGGCCAGCACGGCCGCGACCTTGCCCCGTGGACTGCTCAAGGCCGATGCGAAGTACAGCACATGCCGATTCGTGCTCGCCAGCCAATAGTTTCGGCCGTAGGACTCCAGCACTTGAATACTTTGATCCACGAGCCACATTGCGACACCAGGTGCACGCTTCGGACTCGCGGTCACCATGAAGTCTCCGTGCCAGCCACGTTTGAGGGCGAGCCGGACAGCGCGGTCCAGGACCCGCACATCGGCATCGTCGGCCCTTCGTCCATTCAGTCGCTCACTGGGCGGAACAGGATCTGCGGTGAGCTCGAGGGCGATCCCGTCCACGCCGCGACGGAACAGAGCGTCAAGCCTTTTCCAGGTCTCCTCCGTCCACGACCTGACCGGACCGAAGTCCTGCACCACTTCCGCACGCAGCAGCGGTTCTCGCGGTTCGCGCGGGCCGAGGTCGTCGGCGGGGTGGACAGGCCGGCCGCTGCCATCGAGAAGTGCGACCTCGATACCGTCGGCGGCCTCGTCGAACCGCGGCGGAAAATGATGAGGATCGCTCGGCGCCCCGGCACGCGTTCGCTCATTCGGATAGACGATCAGATCGTCCGACTTGTCGACCACATATTTGTGCTCGGCGCGCTTTCCGTCCGCTGTCATCCACCCGCTGGTATCGACGAGCGCAACTACGCGGCCGGTGTGCGCGTCCATCAATGTGTCGAGACCATCGAGCGAACACCGGAAAAAGCGTCCGCCGGAGCGATACGACACCTCCTCCTTACGTATCCCGGCGGATCCCAGCCCTCGATCCGGTAGCTCGATAGCCGAATTACCGGTCAGGTCCGCGGCAATCCAGAGTGCGGTGCCACCACATGCACTGCCGGCGAATTTAAACCACTTCTCCGGCACGGATTCATACAGTCTCCGCATCCGGTCCCGGGCATCACGGATCCCCTCGCTGCGGTCGGGTGCAGTCGGGATCTCAGGGCCGGACATGCCCTGTGATGCGAGGTTACCCGCATCCGTTGCGCCGAGGCCACCGGCATCCGCCGACGGAACCTGCCCCCGGTGGTCGCTGCCCGCGAGACCACCGGGGTCGGTCATACCGGTCCCGGTCTTCCCCAGATCCACCGGGTCCCCTGTCGAACCAGGCCCTGACTGCGGTTCGGACCCGGCCGATGAGTGACCGCCGGTGCCGTCCTCGGCCGGAGGCATCGCGGCATCGGCGGAGGTGTGTGCGACATCATCTGGGTCGCGCGACTGATTGTGCCCACCCCAACGCTCAGGACCCCTTGGGATATCGAAGTTTCCCGGGCCCCGCAGTGGCGCGCGCCCACCCGACCCGGGGCGCATGCCACGATGCGGACCGGTCGCGCGCCCTGGTGCGGCCGGTCGGGTGGCCGGTGTCGGGGATGCGGCGGCCGGCGCCTTCGGGGGTCGCTGCTTCCCCCCATACTCTTCCGTCGGTTCCGGCTCCTGCGCGGCGGCATCCCGGCGCTTCTTGTACGCGGCATCGTGCTGGGCTTTTTCACCCAGTATCGGGCTGACATGCCGTTTCCGGTACATAGCCGCGAGTTTCTCGGTGTCCCGCACGATCTCCCACAGCACCTTGCTGACACGCTCGAATTCCTTGGCGATTCCGAAGCGGAGGCCGGCGATCATTTCCGGCACGGTGGCCCGGGTCTCGTCGACTTCGAATGCCGCGCTGTTGTAGTACAGGCCCAGCGCTTGCGCGCCGACGCCGACCGCCAACATCTGCTCACGCATGTACTGGCGCAGGAATATCGCGGTGAAAATATCCGAGTTCCGCATGAACGCCAGTGCATCGCGGATGTAGGCGCCGAGGTCGAGCGCTTCACACGTCCCGGTTCCGTCTTCCTCGGTGAGACGCACATCCACCCCGTTGATGCGCGCATACCGGCACAGGTTCTTTCCGCAGCTCTCGCCACTCCCGTCGAGTGCACCGCAGTGGCCTTGTGCGTCGACATGCTGGTTCTCGTGATCGCGGCAGGCCCAGTACAATTCGACGCCGCTGTCGGGGTCCTCGGCGGCGTGCTCCAACGCCGCGAGGAGACCTTCGATGGGAATATTGCCCTCGTCCAGCTGCCGTAGATGCTGCGGTGCCACACCGAGCGCATCGGTCTTGAACAGATGCCACACGAGTGAGTAGGACTTTGCCTCGTCGGTGTAGGTAAGGACACCATCCGATTCGCCCGCGATGAGCGGAATCTTCAATTCGGCAGCCAGCGCCGGATTGCGTTTCCTCAGCTCCTCGTACTGCTTTTCCATCTCCGCGCGGCCGGGCTGCTCGTGCACATAATCGACCAGCATGACGACGTGAACTTTTTCACCGCGCAGCATCTCGTAGATCGTGGCCGCGATGTTGGCGCCGAGTATCTCGTCGAGCGAGGCATTCTTCAGCGTTATCGTAATGCTGCCGTCCTCGTTCAGCTCCATGGCCTTACATCCGTAGGGTCCGGCGCCTTCGACCTCGACCAGCAGACCGTTCAGATAACTGAACGCAATTTCCAGGATGGGGTCGTCACCGACTATCGGAATCACCGGCTCGATACCGTGCTCGGAAATCCACGCGACACCGTCGAACGAGCTGTCACCGCGGCAGAGCCGGCGCATGGTGTACTCGTGGCAGGCGACGACCTTCTCGATCCACGGCGTCCACTTCTCGAGGCGTTCGATCAAATGAGCCTGCCGGCGTTCCGCCTCTTCCCGCGACCAGATTTCGATGAGGTCGTCGATATCCGTGCGGGGCAGGGCTTCTCTACATGCCTGGTGTACCTTATCGATCGACTCATCGATCCAGCCGTCGACCACACTGGACTGGTCGAGCAGGGCCGACAATTCCTTCTCGGGACTCCGGAGCCTCCGCTTCCTCTTCCCCAGTTCTTCTACGATTCTGCGGGCACAGCGGTCGATGAATGCCGCCTTGACCAGTTCGGTCAGCGGGCCGTCCGTGCGAGTGAGTTCCTGTACCCGTGCCTGCCGTGTTTGTAGTTCGCTCCTTTCCCACTCCGCTGCCGCTGCCTTGTGTTTCTCCCGCTCCGCCCGCTTCTGTTTCTTGGTGAGTTTGCTGTGTGACTCTCCGTCGAACGGCGGATAGGCAAGGACACCATCGCCGTTGCCCTCGCTATCGGTGAACCACCGCTTCATGAAGGTCAAGGTATGCAGGCCGTAGCCGAGAACTGCCAGCCGATCGTCCCGCCAGTCCGGATCATCGTCCACCGCCTGCACTGCCCGGAGGATTTCGGCGCGCATACTCTCATCGGCAAGCATCGCCTTCAGTTGCTCGAACAGCTCCTCCCGCCCGTCTATCCCGGGTTCCTCCGCCTTCTTGGCAGCGAAGAAATCGTCACAGAGCTGCTTGGCCTTGGCCCGCATCCCGACGGGGCCCGTCGCCGCGCTCAGCGTTTCGAGGAGGGGTTGATACTGGTGCGGGAGGTTCTCCTGTTTCTCCATCAGGTACCGGAAGGTGAGGTCGAGTGCCCGAGGATCGATGTCGTCGGTGCGGTAGTGTGGTCTGCCGTTCTCCCACGACACCGTGGCGCGCACCCGATCGATCGTTTCGGCCACGATGGCGGGCATGCCCATATCCGCGGGTCGGGCCGGTTCGGGCAATTCGTCCGACAGGTCCGGTTTGAAGATCCCCAGCTGCGGGTCCCACACCGGCGGTAGGTCACCTAGGAACGGATGTGCCTCGAGCATTCGCAGTTCGCCGCGCAAACGCTCCACCTCGGTGACGGCCTCATCGAACTTCCTGTCCGCGATCTCGCCCGAGTACTTGCCGTACACCCGACTGCGGTGACGTTCCGCTATTCGGAGCTCGTCGTGCACCAATTCGACCATGGTTGCCGGCACGGCCACATAGTTCCTCCGGGGGAGGATATTCGTGTCCACGTCCACGCCGAGCCGGCTCTGCTGCGGAATCCCGCTCAATTCCGCCTGAACCACCTCGACATGATCCGCGGCCGAGCTCAGCGCCGACGCATCCGCGAGCGGCTTGTCGTAATTTTCGAGTTCGACCATTTTCTCGCCATGGCTCCACACTCGCAGCAATTGCGTTCGGACGATATCGACGAATTCTTGCCGCGTTTCGGTACCGGTATACCGCCGATCCCAGTGGGCGACCGCCTGGCCGTCAAAGGTCTCGTTCGGTCGAACCGCAGGGATGGACAGCCGATGGTACGGCTCGCTGTACCACTGGTCACCCTCCCGTTGATACAGCGCGATATCCACCGAATTGTTCGACCGAGTGATCACCTCGATTCGAGTTCCGGGAGTTGATCCGGCCTGCAGCCATTCGGCCAACCACGGCATCGAGACCCCCGGGACGGCATCGACCAGCGACCCGACCAGCGCGGCCGACTCCTCCGAGGCGGCGTCGTCGGTTACCTGCAAGACGAATTTCGCTGTGTCCGGTGATAGTTCGAGCCACTGAGTCGGATCGTCGGTGCGGGAACCGCAATAGGCGATCATCCCGGGTGGTTCCGTCCCCGCAAGCCTGAGCTGCAGCGGGTCGGAATCATCGGTGGCGTCCGCGAGAATACTCGTCCATGCGGCCGCTGCCGGCGGCCGGGCGGACGGCAGGCACCCGACCGCTGCCGCGAGGATCGGGTCCCGTTCCCCGGCCGCCAGTTCCGCGCCCACCTCGATATCGAGCCACGTCCCGGAGCATTGCGCGCGCTCGGCCATCGTGACGCGGGTAGCCCCGCCGTCGGCCTCCGCCACCGTCACCAGGATCTTCGAGTCGTCCGATATCTCGGTGGTCACCCGCCTGGGCCGGTCGCCGCACAGGGCAGCATCCACCACCTGATAGGTTGCGCTCAGCGGCGTGCCGGAACCGTCCGGCCCGGTAGCCGCCGACCATGTCCCGAGACGCCGCAGCTGCCCGCGATCCTCGCTGGGTTCGGTGTGGGGCGGATCGGCGTCCGCAGAGACCGGCGGGGGTGGTACCACCTGCCGGACGATCCGGGCATCACCATCGCGGCCGACGATATCCAGTGTCACCCGGCGCCGGCCGGATTCGTCGTAGAACTCCACCAGCAGCAGCGCGTCGCCGCCCGGCGACCATATCGACGCGGTGACTGAGCCGCCGGCACATTCCGCCATGAGCGCGGCCACCTCGGTGGTGCACGTACCGAAACCCTGTCCGGCCAGCCAGTCCGCAATATCCGGAGTGGTTGCGGAGTCCACGGATCCGTCTACGGTGATTCGATGATCCGGACGCGGGCCCGGGTTCGCCACAATGCCCGCTTCGGGCCGCCGATCGCCCCGTTCGGTGGCAATGGCCGCCAGGAGCTGACGTCCAGCGATCCGATCGGCAGCCAATCCCGCTGTCGGTGCCTCGTTCCTCGCAATGGTGCCGCGGGCAGAGAAGACCTCGAATCTCTCGTTCCCCCAGTCCACCGATGTCCACATATGCCACTGTGGCTCGTTACCCCAGCGCCAAACACGGAGTTCTTGCCGCACCCTTCGGCGCATTCGCTGTGTCATCCCGATCCGTCGCTCGGGTGGCACCCCACGCAGATCGTCGCCGATACTGCGCTCGGCCATTTCTGGTGCTATCTCCGAATCGGGGCCGGCCGGCGATAGCTCGGTATGCACATGGATGGAACCGTCTTTCTCCGACACCCGCAGGCCGAACCACGGTTTCCCGTCATAGACCAGATATAGCGATATCGCCTTCCGACCCGGCCGAACCCAGCACTCGCGCACCTCCCGGCCCGAATCTCCGGACGACTGTAGAGCCGCGACCAGTCGCTCCCAGATCGGATCGATCCACTCGACAGGGAACTCCGAATTTCGCGCGGCGTCGTACAGGCGGCTGTCCAGCCAGGCTTTCTCGTGTTCGGTACCGTGCGCAATGGTGAGCGCGATCAGCGGTTCTGTACCCCGCGCCATGAATGGGTCGCGCACGGTGCCCGCCGTGGCGGCGTCCCAATGTGGGAAGGTTGTCGATTCGGCGCGCGGGAACTCCGGCCAGTTCGCGCCCGGCCTGGTCGTGGTCAGTCCGAAGTCCGTCCAGCACACACTCTGGTCGAAGGTCTCGACGACGTGGCCGCTCGCACAGTGCCAGCGACCGTTCGGATCCCGCACATAGATATCCGCACCCTCGATCGTCACCGGCCACCCGCTCGGCAGGGAATCGGCACCTTGGCGGTATTCCACCAGAGCGAACCGTTCCCGGTGCAGCGTAGCCAACAGCTGCTGCCGTGCGTTGTGGTCGCGCTGCACCGCTGCCGCCACATCCCTCGCTGCGACTACGTACCCGGACGCCTCGGGATCCGGCGCTTCGACGCACACCTGGACCGGGTCGCCGCCCACGTTCGTGTGCTCAGCCGCCGTGTACAGCACTGTCGTGCGTTCGAAGTCCGCGGCGCTCACCGTGGCGTGCAGACCCCGCCACTTCGTTGCGGTGTCCAGTGTCAAGGTCACCGTGATCGGCGCCTGCCGATTTGCCAGCTGCTGGACCGAGCCGAGATCATCTCCGTTATCGCCCGGGTCGAATGCCCGACGCAGCAGATCCAGCGGATCGGAATTCTCGGCCCCCGCCGACTGCACCATATGCGCCATATGCCGGCACAGTTCCTCGATCTCCGCGGCATCGCCGGATTCGATGGTGGTGGTGTATTGCAATCCCCGGCGACTCAGGGTCAGTCGGTGGCCGAGGCCGGTATCCAATTCCAGCAGCGGCATCCCGGACCGATCCCGGCGCACGCGCATGTCCACCGGAGACGTGCCATCCCCGCAGGAACCGACGATGGCGGCCGTCGCCACAACTACGTCGTCCGCGGCGCGTGTGGGCACCCTTCTGGTGTCGGCTGCTGCCATCACGCGACGTATCGAGTTCCCGATCGCCGTCGTCGTATCGGCATCCGTGTCCGTATCCGCCGAGCCGGCCAGCTCACGAAGCGGCCCGCCGATGGTCAGGTCCGCGGGCAGCGCTGCCGCGTCCGGATCACCTACCCCGGCACGGAAGCCGTCGACCCCGACGACCGCCGCCCACGTCTGCGTGGGTGCCTCGTACGCCGCGCCGCGCAGCGGTGTGCCGGGCACGTGCCGGTTCGGCACCCATTGTCCCGCCCGCCATTCCCAGGCCACTACGGCGGGGCCGTCGAGTTTCATCACCGCATACACGTACACGTCCGTGCTCGAGTCGCCCGGCCGTTCGTGCCGGTCCATCACGACCGCGAGCTCACCCACCGCAAGGTGCTCCGCAATCTTGTCGTGAGCGGTCCCGGAGTCGTCACCGCGGACCTCTTCGAATACTGCGGGTCCGCCGGAACAGGCATACACATCGGCCACTGTGGGCCGGCCCGTTCGTTCCGCGTGCCGGGTGTGCACAACACCGGGCTGTACTGCCTCGATCAGCCGGCACAGCTGCTGGATCGGATCACCGGGTAGCACCTCATCCGGCGCCCGCCGATACCATTCCCCGGCGTCGTCCGCCGATTCGACCAGACGCTGCCGGGCCTTTGCGTACGCGATCGCCGCCGCTTCCGCTTCACTGGCGGCCGACTGTCCGTCGGCCACTGTGCGCCCCGACTCACCCGTGGGCTCGGAATCCGCGGAACCGGTGCCGACCACCGATACGGTGCCGGGTTTCCCGAACATACCGAGTCCGCGTCGCAATTCGGCGACAGCGAGGCCGCGGTGCGGGCCTTCCAGTTCATCCCGCCGACCGGGCGTCAGCGCGGCATAAGCGGCCGGATAAGCACCGCTAGGCCAGCGCCGGGCCGCCTCCACCACATCACCGGGTTTGACCGATCCATCAATTCGACCGGACAACAGGTCCGCCGCCTGCTCCATGATGC
Source organism: Nocardia carnea (assembly GCF_029869215.1). Taxonomy (GTDB): domain Bacteria; phylum Actinomycetota; class Actinomycetes; order Mycobacteriales; family Mycobacteriaceae; genus Nocardia; species Nocardia carnea_B. The sequence goes on along the minus strand of NZ_JARWPM010000302.1, from coordinate 6,706 downwards.
CGCGACCGGCCAGGGTTTCTCCGTCGGCAGGAAGCAGGATGGTCAGCTCCGTCAACTGCTCCAGGGTCAGCTCACCGTCTCGCCACCGGTCGAAGGTGTCCGCCGCCGGATTCCCGCTGGAGTTCCGTATCGCCAGGGACACGAACCGGAGAAGCGCCGGATGTTCGCGCGCGGCTGTCAGCAGTGCCACCATCTCTGTTTCGCGGCGGGCGTTCCAGTCCACGGGGGTTCCGTCCGGCACGCGCTCGGCCGGGTATTCCTGTGGGCCCGCGGAAGTATCCCCGGAGGGATCCACTGCGTGGCCCGTCTGCCCCTCTTCTTCTGCGGTAGCTGCGGGCAGCGCCGCCGTCCCGTCCGGCAGGTCCGCGGCGGCCGTAGAGCTGGGATCGACATGGGTATTCCACTCGCCTGGTGCCGCACCGGTCGCGGGTGACCCGATCCGCCCGAATGAGTAATCCTTGCCCCGAGTGCCCAATGCGGAACGGAACCACCCGAACAACCCGCCCCGGCGCGGAATCTCCGGCTGGTCCGGACCGTGGAAGACGATAGCCGGAATCCACGGCAGAATGTTCGAGCGCGGCGACCATTTCTCGAACGAGATCGGTTTACCGAAGTTCCGTGGACTGTCGGTTTCGTACACCTTGATGCGACCACCCTCGTTGCAGAGGATCACCGCATGCGCACCCACCTCGTCGCGCCCCATTCGCGACCGGTCCTGCTCGAACGCCATCAGCCAGGCACCGTCACGGTCTGCCGGGTCGGCGGTTCGGTCCGGCGAGTCGCCGTACAGCAGCCAGTCCGCCATCTCCTGGTAGGCGTCCTTGATGGCTTGATACGGATCGTCGGACGCCGACGGGTTCGTGAGGGAGCCGAAGCCGCCCGGGTGGTGCCTGCCGCCGAGTACGATCTCCGCCTTGCGGGGATTCGGGGCTTGCTTCGGGTCGGGCAGGGGGGCCAGGCGCCCGTCGGTGATCAGGCCGAGATACTTGGCCGACATCACCCCGTTACGCAGGCAGTTCACCTGGCCGATATCGAAATCTGCCGCCACGCTTCCGGTCACGGTAACCACCGGGCGCTTCCGGTGGCCTGGGTACGCACCGGCTACCGGCAGAGGCCGCTCACCGGATTCCGGCGGTATCCCTGTCCCGTCGAGCGCCGCGTCGTAGCAGGCGACGGCATCCATCATCCAGCGCCGCGCCCAATCCGGCAGGAATTCTTCACGCGCCGGTTCGCGTTCCGGCTGGTTCTCGGCCGCCTTCCGCCGGTTTTCTTCAGCGAACGCCGACCGGCGTTTCCGGTCCTCCCGCAGCAGTTCGCGTGCAGACGCAATGAGTGCGCCGAACGACGCGTCGTTGGCCAGGAGCTCACGGGTGCTGTTCACCAGCGCCGCGAACTGCGTATTCGGCGACAACTCTTTCTGCAGTCCAATCGTTTCCGCCGAGAACTCCTTCAGCAGTTCGAGCGCGGTTTCCAGTCTGGCCCGGCAACGCTGGGCCACCGTGCTGTGATCGGCCACGATATCGGCGACCGGCTCCCATTCCTCGGCCGCCAGCCCAGGTTCCCGCAGCACACCAAGAGCGATGGTGAGTAGGTCTTCGACACTCGCTTCGGTAACCTCACCTACCAGCCCGGCACTGCGCAGTAGTTTTGCTTCGAGCGGCGACAAGGCAGATACCAGCCGCGCCCGGAAGCCGGCGGAGGCGTCGAACGCGGTCGATCGGTCCCGGAACTCGTTCGACCGATCCACCGCCCCGGCCCGGGGACGATGACTCCCGGTCCCGGGACCTCCGGTGCTGGTGAACCCGTCGCTGTATATCTGGGTTCGCGACCCTCGAAGTGCGACCAGCTTCGGGATCGCTCTGGCCTCCAAGTCACCCACCATCCAGGCCGTGACTCCTTTGAGCACTTCCCTGGACAGTGATTTGCCCGTTTCCCACCGGCTGAGCCCGTCTCTGTAACGCCGGGTGAGCGTCTCGCGCTGAAGAGGGGGCAGATCCATGAGCCCGGCTACGATCGCCGCACGGGTGAGACCATCCGGAAAGATCTTCTTCGCACGCTGGTCGACACGCGCGAAGCTGCTCTTCACCTCGACCTGGAGGTCGTATCGGTGCACTGTCTCGGCTGCCGATTTCAGCACTGCCCGCGCGGCCGCCGCACCCGGTGCGGCCGACAGGTCGAGTACAACCCGGCCTGGCAGCCCGGACAGCGATTCCAGAACCTCCTCCAGCGGCACCGCACCGGTCACCGCAGTATCGAGGTGAACACCGGACGGCAAAGCCACCAAGCGACCGTCCGGCATACGTGACACCCGCACCACGGTGGTTGCCGCCGCACTGGTATCCCGCCACTCCCGGGCGACCGGCGATCCTGCACCGAGGTCCGCCCGTCCGGCTTCCGCGGACGCCCCCGGATCCAAACCCGACTCCGCGACCAGAACTGGTTGTCCGTTCTCGCTTCCGCCACCAGGCAACACCACCGCTTCCAGCGGTTCTCCGAGCGGTATGTCCGCGAACCGACCCAGCAGATCGAACGGATACTCGTAGACATGTGGGATCGCCACGCGGTGCCGATCCGGAAGTGGGATCTGGGCCTCGTCCTCGTTCCATTCGTGGACCCACACCTGTCCCTCACGCATGAGGAAAAGCGACAGGACACGACCATCCGGCATGAACAGATGCACCACATCGCCAGTGGCCTTCACATGCGCCACCGCGTCCTGAACGGACCGGAATTTGTCATCACCCTGCCGGAACTGCGCCTTCAATACGTACTGCACCGCAGACAGGTCGTCGAAATTCCCGGGCACGCGGGCATCCCACTCGACACCGGGATAGTTTTTTATCGCACTGAACCGGTAGCACTCCGGAACAGGGCCCGGTGCCCAGCGTCGCCGATACCTTGCCGGGGTGGGACGTGCCCCACCACCGTCATCGACCGGAGCGGCCCCCGAATCGGCGGCAGCAGTAGAGCCCGGAGTCGCCGGATCTCCGGCAACCGCGCCGGCCCCGGCAACGGCGGCAGCGGGGGCGAGGTAACCGCCTCCGGACCTGCTGTCCACCGGCCACAGCCAATACACATCTTGGGTGGGCGCGTTCTCGGCCAAAGACGCCAGATAGTTGTAGTAGTGCGATTCGGGATCGTTCAGCATCGTGTCCACGATCCGGGCACGCGCATCGGCCGGCGTGAACGGGTTGTCCGACTGCGCCTCCCGGACGACCTCGTCGTACGCCTCGCGCTCACCGAAATGCTCGACCCCGAAGTAGCGTTTGACAAAACTCTCGGTGCGTTCACCGGAGTAATCCATTGCGATGTCTTCGCCAGTCCCGGCCTCGATCTCACTGCATGCCTGAGCGAAGCTCAGCAGTCCCGCGGCGTCCACCGCGGCGCGGATCTCCAACATCCGGGGCACCTCCGCCAAGTCGGCGGGCTCCCGTAGCGCGGCAGCGGCGACCGGACCGTAGGAAGCGATGCCGGCCAGCATCGAGAGCACGCACACCGCCTCGGTGGGGTTGTCTTCGGGATCGACGCCGAGCGCGAGAACCCTGTTCTCGAAATCGACGTAACTGCCCCGCTCTTTCACTGCTTGTACGGACCAGCCACCGCCGTCCTCGTCGTGCGAAGTGAGTCTCGACAGCTTCTCGACCAAGGAGGGCGCGTTCGAAAGCAGCTCGTTTACCGCGGGCCACGGGGTGGGCGGCAATGGTTCGGGCGCCGGGCCCTCTGGCGCGAGGGGTTCCCGGGTCTCGTCAAAGGCCCACATTGCCATAGATAAGCCGACGAAGACGGCCAGTGAGCCCACGACGATATTCGCCGTCAGTTCGATCGCATCTCTCCGCGCTAGTCCGCGTGAAGTATCCGCCGACGAGTCGACGTCGGAGTCCCGGGCTCGTCCGGGCGGATCATCGGTGTTGTAGACATTGTCCCATTGGATATCCGGAAAATGTTCGCCGGCGACAGCGCTCGATGCGACTCCTTCGCCAAGCGGGTGCGCCCATTCGTCGCCGGGGCGATGGAAAACCCCCACAACGCCTTTGGTGAATTGGGCCCACTCAGCGAGAGACCGGCGGGTGGCTCGATATTCGTATACGCCGCGACCGCAATCCACTGCGTGGGCAGGCAGCGTCGCCGGATCGTCGGTCCATTCACGCACCCAGATCGTCCCGTGACCATCCCGCCTTATCGTCCCCACCCAGGAGACGGGACTTCCGGACCGCGGGTCGGCCATCCGCCTACGCGCGAAAGCGTGTGCATAGCCCCCCTGCACCTCGACCAGGTCGAATACCTCGGCCATACTCCGGCACGGCATCTCGCCGTCACCGGCACCACGCCATTCCGCTCCGAACACAAGCGGCAGGTCGTAACCGGAAGTACCGTCGGATGCGCCCTCCGGAATCGGAGCGGGTAACCAGTGACGCTCGAGGCTGAATTCGCGGGCGCTTGCGGCAGAGCGAGCCCGGCCGGTGATCGGCTCACCCAGCGTGAAGAATTCGTTGCCGGGCACTTCGATAACGAATTCGGCATCCTTGACCGACAACTTTACGGAACCGCCGGCGGACCCCAGCGCTGCTCCCACCCGGCCCGCGTCTCTACCCGACAGCCGGCCCGCCGCCAGAATGTTCGCCACCGCACGGCGGATCGCGAGGTCTCGACTGGAGATTTCGACAGTGCGTGTGCCGTCCGGCGCAACCTCGATACGCAGTAGAGGCTGGTCCTCGCTGGTGCGTACGTCCACCCGCATTGTCCCGGGCCGGCCTGCCACCTCGGTGACAGGACCCACGACCGGGTTCCCCAACCTCGAGATGTTCCTGAACTGTTTCGACAAGGCAGCGGCCGTTGCCTCAGCATCCGGATCGCCGGACCGCGGGACATCGTCGGAGTCGAGCCCATGGGGTTCCTCCGAGTTCAGCTCCGGCCCGTCCGGATTTTCACCCTCAGCCGGTGATCCGCCCGTCTCGGTGTCGTCGGGGGCCTCCGGACCGTCGTCCGCCGATTCGACGGACATCCCGGATGTGCGGGCGATATCTCGCGCGGGCACTACCGGTGGAACGGTGTCCGGCACCAGCGCGCCAGGCAGCGACGACCCCGGTTCGAGAACATCGACGGCGCCGAATCTGTTACCAGAAGGACGCTTGGTCCAGCGTGCCGCCAGCACTTCGCCCTCACCGATAGCCGCAGTCAGCTCAGGGTCACGACGCACGCGGTCGAGTACAGCCTTCATATGGTCCGCCGGCGCGTCCCGCGGACCCACCACCACCGGCCGCGGGCCGTCCACGGTCGGCACCACAGCGACTTCGAGGGGCACCAGCCACTGCACGTCTTTCGCAGCCCACGATGATTCGTATATCCGCACCGCTCGTGTCCGGGAGTCGCCCCGGGTGCGGGCGTCCTCGCCGATCCGGGACTTCGTGACGACCGTCCCCTCGACCCATCGCCGCGGCCTCTTCCCGTGCAGCGACAACGTAAAAGTCACATCGGAATGCTCGAGGAGGTACTGCAGATCCTGCTCCACCGTGAACATCAGGTCCACCCGCCCCGGGTCCTCCGGCGCGATCCCGGCCGCGTCCAGCAGCCGCACGACCTTCACACGCAGCCGGCCGCTACGCTCGGTCTGTCCCCGCTCGAGCGTGACGCCCGAGGACAAATCCTGATCATCGCTGCCGCCGACTGTCGCCCCGGCGGCTGCTGCGGCGCCGGCCACCGGTATACCCGGATCCGGTGAATGCGAAGCCGATGGCACACTGTTCCCGCCCGAATTCCACGCCCCGTCCGCTGCGTTCTCGGACCACCACTCTTCCAGTTCGGTGAGCACCTGGGCCATCGGCTCCGTATCGCGCTGTGCGAGCATCCCGCTCAATACCCGGTTGCCCGCCTCTTCCAGGCTCACCTGACCGGAAGTGAAAGCGGCCGCGGCCTCTTCCTCACCGAACGCATTCTCGATACCGAATTTCCGCTCGGTATACGAACCGATATCGGGATTGCCCTCGCTGCTGCGAATCTGCCGCCGCTCCAGCTCGGCATGCAGGATTTCCACAGCGTCAGGACCGAATCGCTTGGTCAGTTCACGTTCGGACCACTCGTCGAAGCTCATGCCGTCGGAGGGCGGCTCCAGCTTGTACGGAGGCGCGGCTTCCAGGGCGCGCTTGGCAAGTACGACCAACTCCTGGACCACGATCCCGGGCTCTCCCCGCAGGTTCCGGTCGATCGCGAGGGTCCAGGTGATGCCATCAGGCTCCATCACCAGCTCACTGCGCGCGCCGAACACGATCCGCCAGATCTGCGGCTGCGCGGAGCCCCGGTGCCTGAGCGTGCCGCCCAGCAGCGTGGCCACCTGACCCGCCAACGTAGCCGAGCGATTCACCAGCTCATCGACGTCCGCACCCAGCCAGGTCATCACGTGTTCCGGGGTTTCGACCGGCTGGTCGTCAGGTGTGTCGTAACTGGAATCGGTGATCGCGTCACCCACAGCCGCGAACCCGGCCGCGGCGGCCGCACCGGCGGCCAGCTTCGCGGCGCCGCCGAGTAGACCCCCCCGCCGGGGGGGCGGGCCCGGCGGGGGGGGGGGGGCGGCGGTGGGGGGCCACGGCATTATACAGCCCGCCCGGCCCCCCGCCCACCGGCCCCCCGCGTTATGCGGCGGTCGCTCCTCACCGGACCCCCCGCTGCCCCGGGGGGTTCCGGCCCCCCCCGGCCGGGGTCTACTCGGCGG
>NZ_JARWPM010000301.1 GCF_029869215.1 Nocardia carnea | reverse complement strand
TGATCTGCAGCGGGCTCTTTACGTGACCCATGGGGCGCCGGCGTTCGGCCGGCCCTATCGCTATTAGTATCCGGTTTACCTCCCCGCGGGTCGCTATTGACCGCGCGACGGGATGCCGGGCCGGCGGCATCGGCGCCCCGTTGGCATCCATCCACTCCACCGGCAACTCGGCGATCGTGGTACCCACCACCGGCAGCTGCTCGTCGAGGCCGAGAATGCGGCGGGCGGCCGGATTGGCGGAACCGATGACGCCGTCCCGGTAGATGACCGCCACGCCTTCCTCGAGCTGCGCCACCACGGTGGTGAAATGTTGTTCGGCGCGGCGCTGGGCCCGTTCGGCACGCCGCTGGGCGGACAGGTCGTGGATCACCACCTGGTAGGCCAGGCGATCGTGCCAGGCGGTGAGCACGGAGACCGATTCCACCGGGACCTCGCGGCCGTCCAGAGCGATCAGCGTCCATTCGGTGGGATCGGTGGCGACCCCGGTCGCGGTGAGGGCGGCGATCCGTTTGAACATGGCCCTGCGCGAATCCGGGTGGACGAAGCGGGCGATGTCCTGGCCCAGGACCTCGGCGAGGTTGCGCGCGCGCACGATCCGCAGGCACGCGGGGTTGGCGTAGACGACGATGCCGCGTTCGTGTACGCAGATTCCGTCGGGAGAGTGTTCGACCAGGGAGCGATACCGATGCGCGAGTTGCTCGGCGGCGGAGGCCCTGCGATCTCCCATACCAACCCCCATCGTCGGCTGACCCGGATATTCAAACACGGCATTACTCCGGTATCCACACGCATGGAATTCACAGTGGTGGGTGTGATTCCCAGCACGATCACGCCACGACCTGTTCCCGGCGCAGTGGTAGGACCGGGGCCGGGAGGAGGTCGTCGTGGCGGGGTACCGGACGCATTGTCGATCTTATGTCGAGCGCCGGAATCGGTGCAGTCACCGGGTACGGCTGGAGACGGGAAACCCCTTGTGGGACCGCTCACTCGGCGGTCTGCCCGGGGCGCGTTCCGGCCCCGGTACGGGACCGGATCCGGCCGGGGCCGGGCGGGCCGCGCCCGTCCCGGCCGCTCGGCGGTGCCCGGTCCACCGGGCCCGGGTTCACCGCCGAACTGTCGCTCGGGCCGGTGGCGACGACTCGATAGTGGCCCGGAGGGCGGGTGATCGGTGACACGCCGCGGTGCGGTGCCCGGTTGGCCTACGCTGGGGTGGTGAGCCTGTCCGGCCCCTTCGTCGCGCCGGTCCGCCGAATCCGGGAAGACCGCGCCGCGGCTCGGGGATGGGCGCTGTTTCCGCCGGTATCCGGTTGTTCGGCGAAACTTGTCGGTGGCCCGTCCTAGCATCACCGCGGGCCGATCCGCGGCCCGAGCCGATTGTGCCGACCGGGCCGACGAGGCCGTCCTCCGCGCAGCCGCCCGCCCGGGCCGGTCGCGGCGGCTCCATCGGAACTGCATTCATGGCGCGCCCGACCGGCGCGGCGAACGAAACGAGAAGGGACCGACCTGGTGGCGGAACGCCTGACTGTCCGTGGCGCGCGGGAGCACAACCTCAAAGGGATCGACCTGGATCTGCCCCGCGACAGTCTGATCGTCTTCACCGGCCTGTCGGGATCGGGGAAGTCCAGTCTGGCCTTCGACACGATCTTCGCCGAGGGGCAGCGCCGGTACGTGGAATCGCTGTCCGCGTACGCGCGGCAGTTCCTCGGGCAGATGGACAAACCCGATGTGGATTTCATCGAGGGCCTCTCGCCCGCGGTCTCGATCGATCAGAAGTCCACCAACCGCAATCCGCGGTCCACCGTCGGCACCATCACCGAAGTCCACGACTACCTGCGCCTGCTCTACGCGCGGGCGGGTGTCCCGCACTGCCCGGTATGCGGCGAGCTCATCGCCAAACAGACCCCGCAGCAGATCGTCGACCAGGTGCTGGCCATGGAGCCGGGTGTCCGGTTCCAGGTACTGGCGCCGGTGGTGCGCACCCGCAAGGGTGAGTTCGTCGATCTCTTCGACCAGCTGCACGCTCAGGGATACGCCCGGGTCCGGGTGGACGGGGTGGTGTATCCGCTCACCGATCCGCCGAAGCTGAAGAAACAGGAGAAGCACGATGTCGAGGTGGTGATCGACCGCCTCGCCGTCAAACCGACCGCCAAACAGCGGCTCACCGATTCCATCGAAACCGCGTTGCGACTGGCCGACGGAATCGTGGTCCTCGATTTCGTGGACCGCGACGAGCACGCGCACGACCGGGAACGCCGCTTCTCCGAGAAGCTGGCCTGCCCGAACGGACATCCGCTCGATATCGAGGATCTGGAACCGCGGTCGTTCTCGTTCAACTCGCCCTACGGCGCCTGCCCCGACTGCACCGGTCTCGGTATCCGCAAGGAGGTCGATCCGGAGCTCGTGGTCCCCGATCCGGAGCTGAGCCTGGCCGAGGGCGCGATCGCCCCGTGGTCACGCGGGCAGAGCGCCGAGTACTTCCTGCGGCTGCTCTCCGGTCTCGCCGCCGCCCAGGGCTTCGATCTGGACACCCCGTGGCGGGACCTGCCGCCGCGCGCGCGGAAGGCGGTCCTCGAGGGCAGCTCCGACCAGGTGCATATCGTCTACACCAACCGGTACGGCCGCAAACGCTCCTACTACGCCGATTTCGAAGGTGTGATGCCGTTCCTGCAGCGGCGGCTGGACAACACCGAATCCGAGCAGATGAAGGAGCACTACGAGGGCTATATGCGGGATGTCCCGTGCCCGGTGTGCAACGGGGCGCGGCTGCGGCCGGAGATCCTGGCGGTCACACTGGCCGCCGGGCCGGACCGGAAATCCATCGCCGAGGTCAGCGAACTCTCCATTCGCGAGTGCGCGCAGTTCCTGAACGCGCTGACGCTGGGGGAGCGGCAGGCGGCGATCGCCGGTCAGGTGCTCAAGGAGGTGCAGGCCAGGCTGGGGTTCCTGCTCGACGTCGGCCTGGACTACCTGACCCTGTCCCGCGCCGCAGCGACACTGTCGGGCGGAGAGGCGCAGCGCATCCGGCTCGCCACCCAGATCGGGTCCGGGCTGGTCGGCGTGCTGTACGTCCTGGACGAACCGTCGATCGGCCTGCACCAGCGCGACAACCGCCGGCTCATCGAGACGCTGACCAGGCTGAAGAACCTCGGCAACACCCTGATCGTGGTCGAACACGACGAGGACACCATCCGCGCCTCGGACTGGGTCGTCGATATCGGCCCGTTCGCCGGTGAGCACGGCGGTCAGGTGGTGCACAGCGGCCCGTACTCGGAACTGCTCGCCGACCCGAAATCGCTGACCGGCGCCTACCTGTCCGGCCGCGAGCGGATCGAGATCCCGATGATGCGGCGGCCGGTGAACAAGAAACGGCGCGTCACCGTGGTCGGCGCGAACGAGAACAACCTGCGCGGTATCGATGTCGCGTTCCCGCTGGGTGTGCTCACCGCCGTCACCGGTGTTTCCGGCTCCGGTAAGTCCACGCTGGTCAACGACATCCTGGCGACCGTGATGGCGAACAAACTCAACGGTGCCCGGCAGGTGCCGGGCCGGCACACCCGGGTCAACGGGCTCGATCAGCTGGACAAGCTGGTGCGGGTGGACCAGTCGCCGATCGGCCGGACACCCCGGTCCAATCCGGCCACCTACACCGGCGTGTTCGACAAGATCCGCAGCCTGTTCGCCGCCACCACCGAGGCCAAGGTGCGGGGTTACCAGCCCGGCCGGTTCTCGTTCAACGTGAAGGGCGGCCGCTGTGAGGCCTGCTCCGGCGACGGCACCCTCAAGATCGAGATGAACTTCCTGCCGGATGTGTACGTGCCGTGCGAGGTCTGCCACGGTGCCCGCTACAACCGGGAGACCCTGGAAGTGCACTACAAGGGCAAAACCATCGCCGAGGTGCTGGATATGCCGATCGAGGAGGCCGCCGAATTCTTCGAGCCGGTGACCTCGATCCACCGGTATCTCTCCACTCTGGTCGACGTCGGCCTGGGCTATGTGCGGCTGGGCCAGAGCGCCACCACCCTGTCCGGCGGTGAGGCGCAGCGTGTGAAACTGGCGGCCGAACTGCAGAAACGCTCCAACGGCCGCACGGTCTACATCCTCGACGAACCCACCACGGGCCTGCATTTCGAGGACATCCGCAAACTGCTCGCGGTGATCAACGGTTTGGTGGACAAAGGCAATACGGTCATCGTCATCGAACACAACCTCGACGTCATCAAAACCGCGGACTGGGTGATCGATATGGGTCCCGAGGGCGGTTCCGGCGGCGGCACGGTGGTCGGCGAGGGCACGCCCGAGGACATCGCCGCCACCCCCGGCAGCTACACGGGCGAGTTCCTGAAGGAAATCTTGGCGCAGCCCGCGGTCACGGGCCCGGCGCACGGCAGCGGCGCGGTGCAACCCGATGCCGCGCCGGCCCGGAAGGCCGCGGCGAAGAAGACACCGGCGGCGAAGAAAACCGCGAAGGCCGCCACGGCGGAACCGGGTAAGACCGCGACAGCGCCGGATGCACAGAAGGCCAAGCGCCTGGCCCGGAAGGCGGCCGCGCTGCGCTGAGCACAGAGTCGGTCGATGCCGCGGGGTCGCAGCGCGGCGGGTCGGTGCGTGCGCCGGCCCTGGTCGCCCGCGTGCTCGATAGATCTCGCCACCGGCGGCCTCTGGTAACCGACGCCGAGCACGGGCGGGCGCGACCGTATCCGGCCCGCGATTTACCGCGGCGAGGTGTTCGGTGACCGGGCCGCCGAAAGGCCGGAACCGTGCGGATCGGGGTAAGGCGGACGCCGCGTACCGTCCGGCGCGCTCGCGCCCCGGATCAGTGGTCAGGGGTCCGGTCGGTGGCCGCACGGACTCCCGGAGTACCGGTCAGGTATCTTCCGGGCCGATACCGAGCTCGCCGAGGATACGCGCGGCGTCCGCGACCCGGTCACCGCCTATCAGCGTGAGCGTGCGGGCCCGCTGATAGGGGCACCCCGCCTCTTCGAAAGCGGCCGCGATGGCCGGGAGCTGCTCGGGGCTATCGGCGTGCACTGCCGCGGCCCGGGCGACCATCGCCTCGGCGACCGGATTCCGGCGGACCGTGGATCGCGCCGCCGCCAGGTATTCACCGGCCTCCGGGGCACCGGCGAGGACCGCGGCCTCGGCGCGTAGCGCGAAGTACCAGTGGCGCCACACCCAGATATCGCGGACATCCAGCTCGGTGAGATCGGTCGCGAGTTCGGCCGCGGCCGCCGCGGCCCGGCCGTGGTGCAGCAGCAGGATCGCCTCGAAAACCGCGCTGTAGGCGGCGCCGGGATTCGCGGGAGCGCCGAGTTCGGCGGCGGTGTCCAGCCATCGTGCCCGCGCCGGGCCTTCGCCGCGCAGACCGTGCACCAGGGCCACCGCGGTGGCGGCCGGGGCCAGATGCGGGGCGTGCGGGCGTCCGGCGAGTTCCCAGGCGTCGGCGAATCGGCTGCTGTTCGCCAGGACGTCGCCGGTCCGTCCGGCCAGCGCGTCCGCCACCAACAGCCGGGAGGTCGCGAAATCGCCGCGTTCGGCCAGTAACGGCAGGTCGCGTAGCCGCGCGCCCCATCGCCGGGCCCCGGCGAGGTCGCCCACGCCGAGAGATATCTCCGCGGCCTCGGCGAACGCATTCACCTGCTCGACCGCCTCCGCCGGGGTTTCCGGATCTGCGGCGAGTAGCTCCACCCGGCGGCGCGCGGTCTCGGACGCGGCGAAGTTGTCACCGGTCCAGCACTGTGCCGCGGTGAGCGCGTCGAGGGCCGCGCTGCGTGCCACCGGGTCCGCGGTGCGGTACGCGAGTTCGACTGCCCGCTCCGCCAGCGCGACCGCCCCGGCCTCACCTGCTTGGGGTTCACGTCCCGCCGCGGGATCACCCGTGTGGGCGAACACACCGCATTCGGCCAGTGCCACCGCGGCGAGCGCGGAGGGGTCGTCGCCGGCCAGTACGCCGGCCTCGGCCAGGAGATCGGTGGCCGTACCCGGCGGCGGCGCCTGAGTGAAGGTGTCGGACATCCGGAAGACGGTGATCGCCGCGGTGGCCAGATCACGGGCCGTACCGGCCGCGTCCCCGCCGCGGCCCGCGCGGGCGGGGGCGCGGGGGGGCACGGCGCACAACTCCCCCCCCCGCCACCCGCCCCCCGCCCCCCCCGCGGGCGGGCGCCGGGGCCCCGGCGCGGGGCGCGGGG
>NZ_JARWPM010000300.1 GCF_029869215.1 Nocardia carnea | reverse complement strand
GGCGCCCACGCACTGCTCACCGCGCCGGAAGCCGAGGGCAATCCCCTTCCGGAGGTACTTGCCGGAGATCTCCTCGCCACAGTGAGCGCGCTCGGCCCGGCCACCGACGATCTACGGGCCACCCGGGGCCCACAGGGGTGGCGGGCCGACGGCACGGTCACCCACCTGATCGGTGGCGGCAGCGCCGATATCGTCGTGGCCTCGGCCGGGACGGCCGACGGGTCGCGACTGTTCGCGCTGCGCCCACCCGCGGACACCGTGCGTACGGAACGTCGCGTACTCGACCCGACCCGACGGCAAGCCGATATCACCGTGCGCGACTGCCCGGCGGTGCCGCTCACGACGCCGGAGGCCACCGCGACGGCGAGTACCCGATTACAGGACCTGGCAACGCTCGCCCTGGCCTGCGAGAACACCGGAATCATCGATCGCCTGCTCGATATGACCGTGGAGTACACCGGCACCCGGCAGCAGTTCGGCCGGCCCATCGGCTCGTTCCAGGCGGTGAAACACCGGCTGGCCGATCTCCTGGTTTCACTGGAGCGGGCCCGCTCGGCCTCGCGGTACGCGGCGGCGCTGTACGCCGAGGACCCGGATTCGGCCCGGCTGGCCGTGGCGGTGGCCGGAGCGGTATGCACCGATGCCGCCGTGCAGGCGGCGGGCGAGGCCGTCCAGTTACACGGCGGGGTGGGCTTCACCTGGGAGCACGCCGCGCATTCGTACTTCCGCCGGGTACTGGGAAATGAAGCCGCACAGGGTGATGCGCGTACCCACCGGGCCCGTATCGCCACCTTGATCGGCGTGTGACCGGCGGCCACGCGCTCCCGCAAATCCGTATTGACGCGCTTCCCGCCGTCAAGTACAACTGAAGTGAATCCAGTTCAGGAACAAACTCCGAAAGAGGCTCCGATGATCGATACCGACCACATCGTCCTGGAGAAAGACGGCGACATCGCCCGTGTCTGGCTCAACCGCCCGCACAAGAAGAACGCGGTCACGGTGGAACTGCTGCACCGGCTCGACGAGATCATCGTCGAGGTCGACAACGATCCCGACCTGAAGGTGCTCGTCCTGCGCGGCCGGAACAACACCTTCTGCTCCGGCTTCGACCTCGACGAACTGCGTGAGAACTATGTCGGCAAGACCAACGCCATGGATGTCGCGGTGCTCTCCGCGAAGGTCTGCGACCGGCTGTACTCGATGAACACCCCGTCGGTCGCGGTGCTCGAGGGTTACGTCACCGCGGGCGGTTTCGAGCTGATGATCTCCTGCGATTTCGCGGTCGCCGCCGAGGACGCCAAGATCGGTGACTTCCACATCCGGCGGGCCCTGTTCGGCGGCGCCGGCCCGATCTACCGGCTGCCCCGGATGATCGGTATCCGTAAGACCAAGGAACTGATGCTCACCGGCAAACTGCTCAGCGGCAGGGAGGCCGCCGATTTCGATCTGATCAACGCCTCCGCGCCCGCGGCGGAACTCGACCGGCTCGTCGCCGATTTCATCGCCCCGATCGTGGACAAGAGCCCGTTCGCCATGAAGCTCACCAAGATGACCATCGATCGCGGTCTGGACGCCGATATCCAGTCGCTGATGGTGATGGAACATCTCGCCGTCGGCAATGCCCTGCAGTCCGAGGACGCGCGCGAGGGCGTGAACGCATTCCTGGAGAAGCGCGAGCCCAAGTGGGTCGGCCGCTGAAATCCGGCTAGCGGCAACGAATCGGAAGGGACGAGATGGGTGAGCAGGTGACACCGGTGCTGGAAGGCAGTAGGTGCACGGTATGCGGCACGGTGGGTTATCCGGCGAGCGCGAACTGTGCGCGCTGCGCCGCACCGACCGCCGAACCGCTGGTATTGAGCACCGAGGGCGTGGTGTGGGCGCACACCGTACAGCGGTTCGCACCGAAATCACCGCCGTATGTCGTTCCCGCCGAGGGCTTCACGCCGTACGCGGTCGGCTATGTCGAGCTCCCCGAAGGGATCAAGGTCGAGGCGATTCTCGACTGTGCCGATTTCGCCGATCTTGACCGGGCACCGGTGCGCCTCGTCGCCGTGACACCGGTGCCCCGGTTCGCCACCTTGTCCCTTCGGCCGAGTGAGGTCCGATGACCCAGCAGGTTTCGATCATCGGCAGCGGGCTGTCCCGCTTCGGCCGGCAGCCCGGGGTCACCGGGCGGCAGCTCGCACTCCAGGCCATCGGCAACGCCTTGGCCGACGCGGGCCTGACCTGGCCCGATATCCAGGTAGCCTACGGCGGCAGCGACGGTTCGGGATTGGCCGACACCCTGGTGGCCGAACTCGGTTTCACCGGTATCCCGTTCACCAATGTCAAGAACGGGTGCGCTACGGGCGGGAGTGCGCTGTTCTCGGCCGTCAACGCCGTCCGCTCCGGCGCCGCGGAGATCGCCCTGGCGGTCGGTTTCGACAAACACCCGCGGGGCGCGTTCGATCCGGACCCGGCCGACTGGGGTCTGCCCGAGGGCTACGGATCGGCCGGGCTGATGGTGACGACGCAGTTCTTCGGCGCCAAGATCGGCCGCTATATGCGCGAGCACGGGATCTCTGCGACCACGCTGGCCAAGGTCGCCGAGAAGGCGTACCGCAACGGCAGCCGCAACCCGAATGCCTGGCGCCGCGAACCGATATCGGCCGAGCGGATCCTGGCGGCCGAGATGGTGAACGACCCGCTCACCAAGTTCATGTTCTGCTCGCCGGGCGAGGGCGGTGCGGCCGTGGTCGTCGCGGGTGAGGCCGCCGTGCGTCGCCTGGGCGCCCGGCCGGTGCGGTTGCGGGCGATCACCCACCGCACCCGGCGGTTCGGCTCCTTCGAGGTGTTCAGTCCCGCCGTTCAGGGCGCCGGTGAACCGACCAGTGTCAGCGCGGATGCCGCCTCGGCGGCGTTCGAGCAGGCCGGGATCGGGCCGGACGAGATCGGCGTCGCGCAGCTCCAGGACACCGAAAGCGGCGCGGAGATCATGCATATGGCCGAATGCGGATTCTGCGCACCCGGTGCGCAGGAGGAGATGATCGCGGCGGGCGTAACCGAAATCGACGGCCGGCTGCCGATCAACACCGACGGCGGCTGTATCGCCAACGGCGAACCCATCGGGGCATCGGGCCTGCGGCAGGTGCACGAGATCGTGACCCAGCTGCGCGGTGCGGCGGGCGATCGCCAGGTCCCGGGTGCACCGAAAACCGGTTTCACCCATGTCTACGGCGCTCCCGGTATCAGCGCCTGCACGGTTCTCTCGGTCTGAGGTGGATACAGTGAGCACACAGCAGCACCCCGGCCTCGCCGAATTCACCGAGCAGGCCCGCGCCTGGCTGCGCGGGACCGCCGCGCCGCGCACCGAATCCGCTTGGGGCGACGGGGACGATTCGGTGGCGATTTTCGAGAACTGGACCGCCGCGGAAGAACGGCGGCACACCGATACCATCCGCGCCTACGAGCAAGCCAAATTCGATGCCGGCTGGGGTGCGCTGACCTGGCCGGCCGAATACGGCGGCCGGGGCCTGCCGATGTCCTACGCGCTGGCGTTCCGCCGCGCCGAGGAAGAATTCGAGGTACCCCGGCGTACCGAGATGTTCTCGGTCACCCAGCAATTGGTGGCGCCGGCGATCGAGCAATGGGGTACCGCGGAACAGCGGGCGCGCTATGTGCGGGCGATGCTGCGGACCGATCTCATCGCCTGCCAGCTCTTCTCCGAAACCGAGGCCGGATCGGATCTGGCCGCGGTGCGCACCCGGGCGGCCCGCAACGCCGACGGCACCTGGACGCTCGACGGACACAAGGTGTGGACCTCCGGCGCCCGGGTCGCCGATCTCGGGGTCGCGGTCTGCCGCACCGATCCCACGGTGGCCAAACACGCGGGACTCACCGTTTTCCTCGTGCCGATGGACGCGCCGGGGGTCACCGTCCGGCCGATCCGGCAGATGACCGGCGGAAGCTCGTTCAACGAGGTCTATCTCGACGGTGTGGTGCTCGACGACGGATTGCGGCTCGGGCCGGTCGGCAAGGGCTGGCCGGTGGCGCTCACCGTGCTCGCCGCGGAACGGCTCGACGGTGCCTCCCTCGGTGTGGCGAACGCCGACCGGGCGGTGGCGCTGGCCCGGAATCTGGGGCGCAGCCTGACGGAACTGGAACGCGACCGGGTCGCGGATCTGGTGACCCGCAGTTATGTGCAGCGGATCGCGGGGATGCGGGTCGCGGCAGCGGTGGTCGCGGGCCGCGATCCCGGGCCGGAGGCGTCGGTGGGCAAATTGCTCGCCACCGACACCATGGCCCGCACCTCCGAGGTCGCGCGGCTGTTGCTCGGGCGGGACCTCACCGCGGATTCCGGACGCTGGGGCGCCTACGCCTGGACCGAACATGTGCTGGGCGCGCCCGGGTACCGGATCGCCGGCGGTACCGACGAGATCCAGCACAACATCATCGCCGAGCGAGTGCTCGGCCTACCCAAGGAGCCGCGGCCATGACGCTCGAACAGCGAGTACGCGACCGGTTGCGTACCGACCCGGGTCTCGAGGTCACCGGCTTCGACACGCTGCCCGGCGGGCATTCGGGCCTCACCTACCGGGTCACCACGACCGGCCCGGCGTTCGTGGTGAAGGCGGTACCGGAGGGACGTAAGCCGATCGGGCGCCACGATATGTTGCGGCAGGCCCGGGTGATGCGGGCACTCGGCGACACCGAGGTGCCGGTTCCCCGGATCGTGGCCGTCGATGAGCACGAACCCGCCTGGTTCGCCATGGAATTCGTGGCCGGGGAATCGCTCGAACCGGTCCTCGACGACCCCGCCGTCGAACCCGCCCTGGCCGCGGCGCGGATGCGCCGTGCAGCCGAGGTACTCCCCCGGCTGCACGCCGTCGACCCGGGTTCGGTACCAGGCGTCGAAGCCCCGCTGACACCGGCCGACGAACTCGCCCGCTGGGCCCGCACACTCGGCGCAGTGCCACCGGAACTGGTCGCGGGCGGCGACCGGCTGCTGGACCTGCTGGGCCGGCGGATCCCCGAACCTGTCACCCCCACGCTGGTACACGGTGACTACCGGCTCGGCAATATCATCGCCGCCGGTACCGAACCGGTCGCGCTGATCGACTGGGAGATCTGGAGCGCCGGCGACCCGCGAGTGGAACTCGGCTGGTTCCTCGTGTTCGCCGACGGCACCAACTTCCCGGGGGTGGGCCGCACGGTCCCGGGCCTGCCCGATTCCGCCGAACTCGTGGACCGCTACCGCGCGGGCGGGCCGGAACTGCCCGACCTGCCCTGGTTCGACGCACTCGGACGGCTCAAGATGGCCGCCATCATGGGCCACAACCTGCGACGGCACCGGGAAGGCCGGCACCACGATCCGGACCAGGAAAAACTGCCCGCCACCATCCACCGCCTCATCGAGACCGGAACCGAGCTCCTCGCCGGTTGAGGTCCCCTCCCCCGATTCAGGAGCCGCATCGTGGATTTCTCCTACTCCCCCCGCACCCGAGAGCTGCTCGTCCGGCTCGAACAGTTCATGGAACACCACGTCTATCCCGCCGAACGGGTCTACGACGAGCAGATCGCCGCCGCGGACAACCCGCACGAACAGCCGCCGATCATGCGGGAACTGCAGGCCGAGGCGCGCCGGCAGGGGCTGTGGAATCTGTTCATGACCCACGACGGTCTCGGCGCCGGGCTCACCAACCTCGAATACGCTCCGCTGGCCGAACTCGCCGGCCGGTCGATCATCGGCAACGAGACGCTCAATTGTTCGGCACCCGATACCGGCAATATGGAAATCCTCGCCATGTTCGGTACCGAACAGCAGAAAGAGCGGTGGCTGAAACCGTTGCTGGACTGCGAGATCCGCTCGGCCTTCGCGATGACCGAACCCGCCGTGGCCAGCTCCGACGCCACCAATATCACCTCGACCATCCGCCGCGACGATGACCACTACATCCTCAACGGCCGCAAATGGTACATCTCCGGCATCCTCGATCCGGATTGCAAGCTCATCATCTTCATGGGCAAATCCGATCCGGACGGGCCGGCGTATCGTCAGCAGAGCATGATCCTGGTACCGGCCGATGCACCCGGTATCGAGGTGCTGCGGGATCTGCCGATGTTCGGTTTCCACGACCGGCTCGGACACGGCGAGGTGCAGTTCACCGATGTCCGGGTTCCGGCGGAGAACATGCTCGGCGCCGAGGGCGACGGTTTCGCCATCGCCCAGGGCCGGCTCGGTCCGGGCCGCATGCACTACGCCATGCGGGCCATCGGAATGGCCGAGCGCGCACTGGAACTCATGTGCCGGCGGTCCCTGGAACGCACCGCGTTCGGCGGACCGCTCGCCGACCGCGGAGTGGTGCGGGAATGGATCGCGCGCAGCCGGCTGGAGATCGATCAGATCCGGCTGCTCACCCTGCAGGCCTCCTGGCTGATGGATACCAAGGGGAACGCGGCGGCACGGTCGGAGGTCGCGGCGATCAAGGTCGCGGCGATGGAGGTCGCGCATACGGTGGTCGACCGCGCGGTCCAGACTTTCGGCGCGGCGGGGGTCAGCAACGACACCGTGCTGGCCCGGATGCACGCCATCACCCGCGCCCTGCAGATCGCCGACGGCCCCAACGAAGTCCATCTGCGTACGATCGCGCGCCTCGAGGTGAAGAAATACAAATGAGCACAACCGATTTGAGCGGCAAGGTCGCCCTGGTGACCGGTGCCAGCCGTGGACTGGGCCTGGCCATCGCACGTGGACTGCGCGACGCGGGTGCCACCGTGATCGTCTCCAGCCGCAAACTCGCGGCCTGTGAAGCGGCGATCGCCACGCTCGGCGACGGCGCGGGCAGCGCCCACCCACTGGAATTGCATGTGGGCCGCTGGGACACCCTCGAACCCGCCGTCGACGGAATCGTCGAACGCTTCGGCAGTCTCGACATCCTGGTCAACAATGCCGGTATCGCCCCGCTCGCGGAGAATCTGGAATCGGTGACCGAGGGCCTGTGGGACAAGACCATCGAGGTGAACCTCAAGGGCCCGTTCCGTCTCATGGCCGTGGCCGGGGCGCGGATGGCCGCCGCTGGTGGTGGGTCGATCATCAATATCTCGAGTATCGGCGCGGTGCGGCCGAGCCCGCCCGAGGCGATGTACGCCGCGGCCAAGAACGGGCTGAACGCCCTCACCATGGCATTCGCGCAGGAGTACGCACCGGCCGTGCGGGTGAACTGTGTGATGCCGGGCGGATTCGCCACCGATATGTCCGAGCACTGGGACGACGAATTCGTAGGCAAGATCATCGACCGGCTGCCCGCCGGGCGGCTCGGCGATCCCGCGGAGATCGCGGGCCTGGTCACCCATCTCGCAAGCGACGCGGCCGGTTATACGACGGGTGCGCTGATCCCGGTCGACGGCGGCCGCACCGCGGTGTACTGAGAGGCGAGGCGGAATGAACAGCCCAGCACTGCACGACCTTTTCGGATTGGACGGCCGGGTCGCCGTGGTCACCGGAGCGTCCTCCGGCCTCGGCTCCGGTTTCGCGCGCGCCCTCGCCACGGCCGGCGCCACCGTCTACGCCGCCGCGCGCCGGGTGGACCGGTTGCGGGAACTGGCCGCGGCCGACGCCCGGATCGTCCCCGTGCGCTGCGATATCACCGACCCTGCCGACCGCACCGCCCTGGTGGACCGCTGCTACGAGCAGTCCGGCCGCCTGGATGTCCTGGTCAACAATGCTGGCCGCCCGGGACCGCCCCACGCCGAACAGGAGACCGACGCGGAGTTCCGCGCCATCCTCGACCTGAACCTGCTCGCCGGTTTCCATCTGGCCACCTACGCGGCGTCCAGGCTCCCCGCGAGCGAACGCGCGTCGTATATCAATATCTCCTCGGTGATCGGCCTGGTGTCGACCGCGCCGATCGGCGGCGCGAGCTACGCGGCTTCCAAGGCGGGAACGCTGGGTCTGACCCGGGAACTCGCCGGTCAATGGGGCCGCCGGGGTATCCGGGTGAACGCCGTGGTCCCCGGCTGGTTCGATACGGAGATGACCGACGGCCTGTTCGAGAACGAGAAATCCGCGGGCTGGGTGCGCCGCAACACCATGCTGGGGCGCGGCGGCCGGACCGGTGAGGTGGACGGGGCCGTGGTCTTCCTCGCCTCGGATGCCTCCTCTTATATGACCGGGCAGGCGCTCGTCGTCGACGGCGGCTGGACCGCCCGCTGATGCTCGCCGTCCAGCTCACCGCCTGGGGAGCCGAACCCGAACTGCGCGAGATCCCGGTGCCGCGGCCCCGCGGTGAAGAACTGCTCGTCCGGGTGACAGCCGCCGGACTGTGCCGGTCGGACCTGCACGTCATGGACGCTACGGCGGACAGTTTCAATTACCCGCTCCCGCTCACCCTGGGCCATGAGGTGGCGGGGACGGTGATGGACGCAGGACCGGCCGCCGACCCCGGCTGGATCGGGGAACAGGTTGTGGTGCACGGTATCTGGGGTTGCGGTGGGTGCCGCAATTGCCTGCGCGGCCGGGAGAACTACTGTCTGCGCCTGCGCCCCCGCGAAGGCCGGGGGGCGCCCATCGGCAACGGGCTCGGGTATCCGGGTGGGCTGGCCGAAGCGGTCCTCGTTCCCGCGGCCCGCTTCCTGGTGCGCTCGGCCGGCGTCGACCCGGTGCTGTGCGCGCCCCTCGCGGACGCCGGGCTCACCGCCTACCACGCGGTCCGCGAACATCGCGACCTCATCGATGCGCAGAGCGTCTGCGTCGTGATCGGCGTCGGTGGTCTCGGTCATTTCGCGCTCCAGATACTGCGCGAATTCGGCGCCGGGCAGATCGTCGCCGTCGACACCCGCGCGGACGCCCGGGAAATGGCCTGGCGGCTGGGAGCGGACGCGGTTTTCGCGGATACCGCCGCCGCGGCGACCGCGCTGGGCGAGGGTGCGGATCTGATCCTGGATTTCGCCGGGGCGCCCGGCACGGTCGTCCCGGCCGCCGCCGCGCTGGCACCCGGCGGCCGGTTGTCTGTGGTCGGCAGTGCGGGCGGACGGCTCACGGCCGGTAAGGACGTCGGGCTGGCCGCAGGGTGGGGAGTCACCGCGCCGTTCTGGGGGCCACGCGCGGATCTTGCGGCCGTGGTCGATATGGCTCGGCGGGGCGCGCTGCACGTCACCGCGGAGACCTATCCGCTCACTGCGGCGGTCGAGGTCTACCGGCGGTTGCGGTCGGGCGGTATCACCGGTCGCGCGGTTCTGGTCCCGCCGCCGTGACCGGTGCGAACCGCCCCGCGGCGGCCCGGCAGCGAGTAAACAGAGAGCACAGCGGCATGAGGAACGACAGATGAGAACACTGGCGCAGGAGATGCTCGAGCGGGCCCGTCGGAGCCCGGCGGAGATCGCGGTGATCGACGAACTCGGACAGCACACCGTGGGCGAGATCATGGCGACGGCGAAAGCCCTCGCCGACCGGATCGCGGCCATCGACGAGCGCGGCCCGACGGTGATCATCCAAGCCGACAACACGTGGCGCACGCTGGCCGCCGCGCTGGCCGTCGGCCTGCGGGGCGGGGTCGTGGCCGTGTTCAGCCCGCATGCGACCGAATCGGAGTTCCGGCTCGCGCTCGAGGATATCGACCCGGACCTCGTGATCGGCGATCCCGCCGCCCTGCGCCGTTGGGACGTACCCGCGACGGAGTTCCCGTTCGCCGGCACCGCCTTCGGCGAGCATCGGCTGCGGGCGCGGACGGCGCCGTTCGGCCCGGTGCGGCGGTGGCGCGGGGGTAGCGCCATCGCCATGACCTCCGGATCCACCGGCCGGCCCAAATGTGTGGTGCAATCCGAGGACGCCATCCGCTACGCCTGCCGCAGCACCATCGACGCCGTCGGCCTGCGGCCGGGCGAATCGGTGGGTGCCTTCGTACCCCTGTCGTCGGTGGCGGCGTTCTGCTTCGGAATGTATCTCCCGGCGTTCCTGGGCGGCACCATGGTCACCATCGGCCGCTGGTCTCCCGCGGCGGCGCTCGACGCCATGGCCGAGTATCGGGTGGCGTGGACGATGCTGGTCCCGACGATGGCCCTGCAGCTCTCGGTCACCGGCAACAGCGCCGGACGGCTGAGCGGCATGCGGGCCATGACCGTGGGTGGCGGGCCGATGAACCAGCGGGCGCTGGCCGAGGCCGAAACCAAACTGGGCACCACGTTCCTGCGGGTGTTCGGGATGTCGGAATGTCTGGGTCATACGACCCCGCGGCCCGCGGACCCGCCGGAGGTCCGGCTGGGTCGCGACGGGCGCCCGTTCCCGGGCACGGTCGTTCGCGCGGTCGGCGATTCGGGCAGCCCACTGCCGGCCGGTGCGATCGGCGACGCCCAGGTGAAGGGCCCTTCGTTGTTCGTCGGCTATGCCCGCGGCGGCGTCCCGGTTCCACCGGATCTCACCGCGGACGGATTCCTGCCCACCGGCGACCTCGTGGAGGTGGCCGCGGACGGTTCCATCCGGGTGATGGGCCGGCAGAAACAGATCATCATCCGGGGCGGGCGCAATATCGATATCAACGAAATGGAATCGGCGATCGCGGCGCTACCCGGGATCGTGCAGGTGTGCGTGGTCCCGGTACCCGACGAATTACTGGGTGAGCGTGCGGCGGCGCTGGTCGTCGCCGACGGTGCGGAGCCGACCCTGGAGACCGTCACCGACCGGCTCGCCGCGGCGGGATTTCCCAAATTCAAATGGCCGGAATACCTTTTCGCGGTGGCGGATCTACCGCAGAACCGGGTGGGGAAACTCTCCCGGCCGGACGCGATCCGGCTCGCCACCCGGCTGGCGTCAGCCGACTCGAATTCATCTCAGGTGGGGTAGAGTTGACCGATCCACAGACAGCCGATATTTGGGGGCACACTTCTCATGACCGTTGACACCGGGGCCCGCCGGGAAAGCCCGCGCTCCAAACGCAGCAATATCCTGACGGCTGCCATCGAGCAGTTCGGGCGTATCGGTTACGAGCATACGAAGTGGGCCTCCATCGCCGATGAGGTCGGGATCGGCCAGACCGCCCTCTACCACTATTTCGAGTCGAAGGCGCACTGCCTGCTGACGATCATGCGACTGGAACTGGCCGATTCCGTCGACCGTTTCGTCACGGCCACCGAGGATCGAGCGGATCCCGAGCAGGCCCTGCGCGCCGCGGTGGCCGCCGCCCTGCGGGCCGAGCCGATCGATGCGCTGCAACGCCGCATCCTGCAGAACCATATGGATCTGCTGGCCCAGCCGCGTCAATCGAAGAAGGAAGAAGCCGAGCGGCTGCGGTCGCGGGAGCTGGTCCAGGAAATCGAACAGAACTGGACCGAGCTGATCGAGCGGGGTATCGCGGCGGGCGTATTCGCCGACGGCGATCCCAAGATCCTCGGCCGGATGGTCCTGGCGGTGATCATCAGCGTCTGGCGGTGGTACCGCCCGGACGGCACGCTGACCCTGGCCGAGATCACCGACACCGTCACCGAGGCCGCGGTACGTATGGTGCGCGCCTGAGCGGCGCGCACCGGGGCCGGCCCGAGCTTCCGAAGATCCGGAGCAAGGCGGAAACGCCCCCGGGCAGCGGGAACCGGACAGCGCCGTGGCCTACCTTCCATACCCGAACAGAATTCAGTTAGGAGAGCTTGTGTACAACCTCATCGTGCTGGCATCCCGGCCCAGCGACTGGTCACACGAACAATTCATCGAATGGTGGCGCGGCGAGCACGCCGAGGTGACCTATCCGCTGCCGGGCCTGCTGCGCTGGCAGCACACCGAACTCCTCGACACCTTCGACGAGAAATCGGCCGGCTGGGACGGCCTGTCGATCCTGAGTTTCGAATCCCGCGAGGCATTGGACGCCGCGCTGGCCAGCCCCGAATGGAAGGCCGCCGTGCGGCATGTCGGCGCGATGCGCGGCCGGCGCATGATCTGGTACGGCGAGGAACAGACCATGGTGCCCCTGGCCGGCAGCGGCGAATGAGCGCACAGTGGGCCGAGCCCGGCTGCTATCCGGTCGCCGACGGTATCCACCGCATCCCCCTGCAGCTTCCGCAGGACGGGTTGCGCGCGGTGAACGTGTACGCCGTGGAAACCGCCGCCGGGCTCGTCCTGATCGACGGCGGCTGGCACCGGCCGGACACCTACCGCGAGCTCGCCGCCGGCCTCGCGCGCATCGGCCGCTCCCCCGCCGATATCCACGATGTGCTGGTCACCCATATCCACCGCGACCACTACACCTTCGCGGTGGAACTGCGGCGCCGCCACGGCTGCCGGGTTCATCTCGGCGCCGGCGAAGCGGCCGGGCTCGCGGAGATCCGGGAACTGGGCAACAACGTGCCCACCAGTTCCCTGCGCGAACTCCGCCGCGCCGGTGCCACCGGTATCGCCGCCCGTAGCCATGCGGACAGCGTCGGCGAACCCTTCGATGTCGCCGATTGGGAACCGCCCGACTTTTGGCTGCGTCCCGGTCCGCTCACCTTCGGTGGCTACGAACTCGACATCTCGGCGACCCCGGGCCATACCAAGGGACATCTGGTCTTTCACGACCCCGCCCGGCGGCTGCTGTTCACCGGCGACCATCTCCTGCCTACCATCACCCCCTCCATCGGCTTCGAACTGGGCTCCTGGGAACTGCCGCTGGACAAATTCCTGCATTCGCTGAACCTGCTCCGCGACGACGACGATCGATCGATGCTGCCCGCCCACGGCCCGCACGGCGGAAGCGCCGGTCGCCGCGCCCGGGAACTACTGCACCATCACGACCGGCGTTTCGAACAGATTCGCAGCGCCGTCACCGAACTCGCGCCGTGCACCGGATCGGAAGTAGCCCAGGCACTTACCTGGACCCGCCGCGACCGCCCCTTCGCATCCCTCGACACGTTCAATCAGATGGTCGCCACCTGCGAAACCATGGCACACCTCGACGTTCTCGTCGCCCGGCAGGTCTTGGACGTTCACAACGATTGTGGCGTGGATGTTTTCGCGCCCGCGCACTGACCGTATTCGCTGCCGCCGGGCAATGCCGGCGTGATAACACGCCGTGCCCGCTGCAGGCACAGAGCCCGCAGCCTCGGGCGGTGGACTTCGTCCCCGGCCCCGCCCGGGGAAACGGGCGTCCGGGCCTGCTCGACGGCGGCGATGCCAACTGTTCGGCGGGTTCACCCGGCCGAATGGGGCTGTCTCCACCCTCATCCAGTGGAGACAGCCCCGGTTCCGCCCCGTCAGGCGCAGGTCCAGCCCCCATCGACATACAGTTCGGTGCCGGTGACGAAGGTGGCGTCGTCACCGGCCAGGAACGCGACCGCGGCGGCCACTTCCCCGGCCCGGCCGAGCCGGCCCATCGGGGTACCGGCGAGCATGGCGCGATGCCGTTCGCTGCCTTCGTAGCGTTCGAGCAGCTGTTCGGTCTCGATGAACCCCGGATGGATCGAATTCACCCGAACACCTTTCGTCGCCCAGTGCAGCGCGGCGTTCTTCGTCATCGTCCGCACCGCACCTTTGGCGGCGGCGTAGGCGAGACTGTTTCCCAGTCCGCCCACTGTGCCGAGGATCGAGCAGAGGTTGACGATCGAGCCGCCGCCGCTCTCTTCGATCAGGGCTCCGGCATGTTTCATACCCAGCCACGTGCCGGTTTGACTCACCGCGATCACCCGGTTGTAGCGGTCGAGATCCTCGTCGACCACCGACGCCAGGCTGCCGATGGCGCCATTGTTGACCAGTGTGTCCAGGCGCCCGTACCGGTCACGCACGGCGGCGACCGCCGCCTGCCACTCTTCTTCGCGGGCGATATCGAGTGCCCGGGTGAGATGGCGGTCCGGATGGTCCAGGGTGGCGGCGAGTTCGGCACAGCCCGCCGCGCCGAGGTCGGTCACCACGAGCGTGGCGCCTTCCGCGGCGAGGCGGCGCACGATCTCCACCCCGATACCACCCGTCGAACCGGTCACCAGGACCACCTTGTCGTTCAGCCGTGACGGGCCCGGAGCCATGGCAGGCCTTTCTGTTCCGAGGGAATGGCCGCGAAGAGACCGCGGCTCACAGTTTGTTCAGCACGTTCCGGCCGCCGACGAGCATCGCGACACCCACACCCGCGGTGGTGACCGCGGTCATGAGCAGTGCCATCGCGGCAACCAGTGGATACGAGCCGTTCTGCCAGAGATCGAAGAGCAGGGTTCCCATCACCTGGGTTGTCGAGGCACGCACCAGCAGCGACGCGGCGAATTCGTGGGTCAGCAGGATGAACATCAGGGCGACAGCACTGAGAATGGTGGGCCGCATCAACGGCAGCATCACCCGCAGATTCGTCACCAAGGGGGACGCACCGCTGGTGGCCGACGCCTCGCTGTAGGCGTTGCCGAGCGAGAGCATGGCAGTCATCTGCATTCTGGTGGCGTACGGCAGCATCAAGACGATGTAGACCAGGATGATCACCGTCTTGGTCCCGTAGAGGATCAACGGCGGCTCGGTATAGGTGAGCAGGAATCCGACACCGAAGATCACCGCCGGAATACCCAGGGGCAGTGCGGTGATCAGGTCGGCCAGCACGGCCATGATCTTGAACTGCCGGCCGCGCACGAGCAGGGTGGCCATCAGATAACCCAGCGGAACACAGATCACCACAGCGGCCAGCGAGGTCGACACACTGGTGAGCACGGAACCGACGATGGCGTTGTCCGCCGCGAGGGCGCGGAAGTTGTCCAGGGTGAACAGATCCCAGGACAGGGATCCGGACCAGTACGGCGTCAGCGCGACAACGACCAGTCCGACCAGCGGGATGATCAGGGCGAACAGGGCGTAGACGACAATGGTCGCCGTGGCCCACAGCGAACGTCCCGCCGCCGGCGCGAACGCCTTGCCGCCGTGGGTGACGAAACGCGACTGATTGCCCAGCAGGCCTTTCTGGATCAGGACCAGTACCAGGCCGAAGATCACCAGCGGTGAACCGGCGGCGGCGGCCGCGGCGAAATCCGACGGCGATTCCGAGACCCTTCGATACATCTCGGTCGTCAGGACTTTCACGCCGTAGTTCTGGCCGAGCAGCAGCGGGCCGGTGAACTGGCCCAGCCCCAGCAGCAGTGCGATACCGCCGCCGTAGATGAGCGAGGGCCGCAGCAACGGGAGCACGACCCGGAAGAACACGCCGACCGTGGAGGAGCCGCTGATCTGTGCGGCCTCCAGATGTTCGGACCCGATGTTCTGCATACCGGCGCTGACGAACAGGTACACGAACGAGGTCAGCCCGAAACCGGTGAGGATGATGATCCACGGCACCGTGTACACATCGATCGGGCCGGAATCCGAATGGCTCCACCAGGGCAGCTTCCGCAGCAGGACATTCAGGTAGCCCGGCCCGGGTGAGAGCAGGAATGCCCAGCCCACGATGTTGGCCACCGCGGGCATCACGATCGGCAGGATCGGGATGATCCGCAGGAAACCGAAACGGTCCGGCAGCCGGCTCGCCGCGAACGCCAGCAACGTGCCGAGCACCATGGCGATCACCAGCGAACCCAGGGCAAGCGCGACGGTGGTCGCGATCGTCTCGCCGATATCGAAGCGGGTGTACTGCGCCCGGTAACCGCGGGCACCGTCCTCGAAGGCCAGCGATTGCAGCCGGATCATCGGCAGCACGACGAGATACGCCAGCACGGCCAGCAGGGCGAAGTACCCGAGCCGGGTCCGCCACTGCGCGGGCAGCGCGAAGGAACGGCCGGTGGTTGCGGTCACGGTGGTCATCAGGCGTGCCCTCCCGCGCTCACGGCGACCGGTTCCGGGGCGGCGGTCCGCTGTCCCGGGGTCGCGAACACACGCAGGCTCGCCGGGGAAAAACTGACGACCAGCGGCGCCCCCGGGCTGCTGCCGCGCAGCGCGGCACTGTGCTGGGCGGCCGGCGCACGCAGGATCAATTGCTCACCACCGCTGTCCACGGTCACGTCGAAGTACCGGCCGCCGTATTCGTAGGTCACCAGTTCGGCGTGCAGGGCGACATTGCCCAGCGGTACCTCGTCGGCCGTGGAATGCAGCAGCACATCGTCGGGCCGTAACCGGGCCACCGCGGTATCGTGCCGGTCGGCCGTGTCGCGGACGACGGCATGCGTGAGGTCGATCGGATCGCCGGCGGAGGTCACCCAGCCGTCGTGCCCGCGCCGCAGCGACAGCCGGTTGCTCATTCCGATGAAGGCGGCGACATAATCCGATACCGGATTCTCGAAAACCTGCTCGGGCGCATCGTACTGTTCGATCTTGCCCGCCTTCATGATGGCGAGCCGGTCGCCCAGGGCGAAGGCCTCGGACTGATCGTGGGTGACGAATACGGCCGTGAAACCGAGCTTCTGGTGCAACTGGTGGATCTGGGTGCGTACCTGATCGCGCAACCGGGCGTCGAGATTGCTCAGCGGTTCGTCGAACAGCACCAGATCGGGCCGCGCCACCAGCCCGCGGGCCACCGCGACCCGCTGCTGCTGCCCACCGCTGAGCTGCGACGGATACCGGTCGAGCAGTTGTCCGCAATCGACCATTTCGGCGGCGGTCTCCACCGCTCCCCCGGCAATGGCTTCTTTCATTTTCCGCACCTTCAGCGGGTAGCGGATATTGTCGCGGACGGTCATATGCGGCCACAACGCATACGACTGGAACACCATGCCGATATTGCGTTTGTGTGCCGGTACGTTCAGGCGTGCGTCCCCGTCGAAAACGGGTCGGTCCTTGAAAGTGATCGCACCGCCCTGCGGAGTTTCCAGCCCCGCGAGACAGCGCAGGGTGGTCGTTTTCCCACAACCACTCGGCCCGAGCAGGACCAGGAATTCGCCCTCCTCGATGGTGAGGTCGAGTTGATCGACGACAACATTGCTGCCATAGGTTTTGGTCAGGCCGGACACGGTGAATTGCGACGTCATCTCACGCCTTCTGGGTCGATAGTTTCGGGGTGCGCACGCCGGCGGCTGTTCCGCCGTCGACGAGAAGATCGGTCCCGGTGACATAACTGCTGGCGGCGCCCGCCAGGAACGCGATCACCGAGGCCACTTCGGCGGGAGCGCCGCGGCGTTGCATCGGAATACTGCGGACATACGCTTCGACGTCGTCTCCGGCGAAGCCGGGTGCCGAGGTGATCTCGGTGGTGATACTGCCGGGGCATACCGAATTCACCCGGATACCCTGTTCGGCCAATTCCAGAGCGGCGACCTTCGTCAGGGCACGCACCCCGAATTTCGCCGCGCCGTAGGCGCCGAGTTCGGCGGTGGCGAGGACACCGCGCAGCGACGAGATGTTCACGACCGATCCGCCACCGGTCATCGCCGCCGCCGCGGTTTTCAGTCCGAGGAACGTCCCGATCAGATGCTGATCGATCATGCGGCGGAAGTCGTCGAGCGGGGTCTGCGCCAGCGTCGCCTTCAGCGCGGTTCCGGCACTGTTGACCAGTACGTTCATCGGGTGTCCAGCCTGTTCCATCGCGGTGGCGACGGACTGCCAGCCGGCTTCGGTGGTGACGTCGAGGTGGTGGTAATGGGCCCGGGGGCCCAGTTCCAGGGCCCGTTTCCGGCCGGCGATATCGTCGATATCGGTCAGGTACACCGTCGCGCCCCCCGCGGCGAACAATTCGGCGGTGGCCCCGCCTATTCCCCCGGATGCCCCGGTCACCAGTACGTGGGTGCCGTGCCAGGGCTCGGCCGTATCGTCCATACCTGTCCTTTGTCGGTGTTGCGGGATGAGCGGAGCCGGATCAGCTCTGGAAACGCCGGGCCCATTCCTGGGAGTACTGCGCGACCTTGTCCGGTGTCAGATCGTGGGTGTCCGGTGCGGCGATATCCTGTGCCTGCACCACGGCGCCCGGGATATCGGGCAGCGCGGCGGCGTAACCGTCGTTGAGCGCGGCCTGTCCCTCGCGGGTAACCATGAAATCGACGAGCACCTGGGCGGCATTCGGATGCGGCGCGACACTCGTGACGTGGCTGTACCAGGGCGTTCCCCACGGTTGCGCCGGAAGTGCCCAACCGACCGGCGCGCCTGCGGCCGCCTCGGTCACCAGCGGTTGCACCGACGGGGTCACCGCGATCTCGCCCGAGGTGAGTGCCTGCGCGATACCGAGCGCGCTCGGATAGATCCGGGGTTTCAGCGCGGCCATCCGCTCCCAGTAGTCGGCACCGTAGGTGGCGGCGTAGAAGCGGTAGAGGTCGACGTAGGAGGCGATACCGGTCGGATTGACGATGCCGATCTTGCCGCTGTATTTCGGGTCGAGCACATCGTGTGGTGACGTCAGGCCGCTGGGGACCGCGTCGGTATTCCAGCCGAGAGCGAAGACGGCGGCACTGGAGAGCGCGAAGCGATTTTCCAGGACACTCTTCTCGGGCCGGTATTCCGGTGCCCGCAGGCTCGGGCCGGCCAATTCGGTCGAATAGCTGCCGGATTGGGCCGCATTGGCGATCCAGGTGGCGTCGGTCAGCATATGGACGTCGGCGGTGCCGCGGCCGGTCCGGTTCTCGGTTTCCACCCGCGGATTGATATCGGCGTCGGTGCCGCGGACGAATTCCAGATCTATCCGCGGGTACGCGGTTTCGAACGCTTTCTCCAGCCGCTCCAGATTGGCCGGTTTCTGGCTCGAATACAGCAGGACGCTGCCTTCGTTCTCGGCGGCGGCGACCACCTCGTTCCACCCGCCCGTCACCGGGGCCGTGGTTCCCGGACTCGCCCCGCAGGCGGTGAGGACGGAGGTGACAGCGAGGGCCGCGACGGCCGCCGTGGCCTGGAACAGCAACTTCATGGTGCGAATACCCACATCCCACAGAACTGAACTGATGTCAGTTTGAAACTAAGCCATACCCATTGTGGTGTCAATCACCTTGTGGCAATAATATGAAGTGAATCCAGTTCAAGGAGGAACTTTGGCCCCGCCTCTTTTGTCGTCCCCGTTGCGGATCGGCGGCCTCGAGCTGCGCAATCGCCTGGTAGCAACCGCACACGGCTCCGGCGTGGTCAGCGCCGGAGCCGCTCAGCCCGGCGACGACGACTACTGGCGACGCTGCGCAGCCGGCGGTGCCGCCATGGTGATCGCGGGCGGCACGGTCGTCGGTTCGGACTCCGGCAACCGCACAGGAAACATCACCGACGCATCCCGCCCGGACGCGGTGCCGGGACTGCGCCGGCGGGCCCGGGCGATCGCCGATGGCGGCGCCGTACCGGTCTGCCAGCTCGTCCATCTGGGACGCGAGACGCTGGGTGCCGAGATCTGGGAGCATCCGGTCGCGCCGTCGGCCGTCCGGTCACCCCGCGAACCGGTCCGGGCACGGGTGCTGTCGGAATACGACATAGACCGGGTCGTCGCCGATTTCGTACGCAGTGCCGGCCACGCCGCGGAGGCGGGATTCGCCGCCGTGGAACTCCATGCGGCCCACGGATATCTGCTGGCGCAGTTCCTCGCTCCGGCCTCCAACACCCGGGCGGACGCCGCGACCTCGGCGGGACGCGCCGCCATCCTGCACCGGCTGCACACCGCGATTACCGCGGCCTGCCCCGGCCTCGTGGTCGGCGTGCGGGTTTCGGTCGACGGCGCGGAGGAGGCCGGGCTGGATACCGACGGCTTGTGCGACCTGCTGCCACTGCTGGATATGTTCGACTACATCAACGTGACCGCGGGTGTCCGCACCACTTACGTCCGCGATATGGCGACCGCCGAGCCGCCGCTGCTGCCGCTGCTGCGCCGGCTCCGCGCGGCAACCGATCGTCCGCTGCTGGTTTCGCAGGCGTTCCGGTCGCGAGCGGATATCGAGAACGCCCTCGCGGCCGGCGCTGATCTGGTCGGGATGGCGCGGCCGTTCATCGCCGACCCGGATTTCGCGGCGAAGCTATTGCGCGGTATCGACAGCCGCATCCGGCCGTGCGTGTCCTGTAACGAGGACTGCCGTTCCTTCACCCCGGTCCTGCTGTGCACGGTGAACCCGCTCCTGGCGCCGCCCGGCCAGGCCGCGCGCCCGGCGCGGCCCCTGCGTTTCGGCCCGCCGCCGAGCAGGCCCGGGAAGGTCGCGGTGGTCGGCGCCGGGCCTGCGGGCCTGGAAGCCGCCCTACGCCTGGCCACGGCCGCCGACGTGACCCTCTTCGAGGCGAAGCCCTGGATCGGCGGCCAGCTGCGCACGGCCGCGCAGGCGCCGAATCGGGCGGGCTGGTCGGCGCTGCTGCGCTTCTATCAGGACAATCTCGCCGGTGTCCGGATCGAACTGGGGCATCGGGTCGCGGCGGCGGACCTCACCGACTTCGCCGAAATCATCGTGGCGACCGGGGCGACCGAAGCCGGCACCGCCGCAGCCGTGACGACCACCTCCGTGCTCGCCGATCCACGGCAGGTCTGGCCCGGCAATCACGTGGTGGTGATCGACGACGGGTTCGGCTACTGGCCCGCGGTCGGCGCCGTGGAGGCGGCGCTGACCGGAGGGGCGCGCCGGGTCACCGTGCTCATCCCGGGCCCGGCGATCGCGGCCGGGATCCCGGTGGAGAGCCGCGTGCAGTTGCTGCGGCGCCTCACGGGACGCCCGGTGGATTTCGTCATCCAGGCTGGGCGTGTCGAGGTGCGCGGTGCCGGATCCGGCTCGGTCGTGCGCTATCGCAATCTCTTGTCCGGCGAGACGAGCGAGCTGGCCTGCGACCTGGTGGTGGCGGCGGGGGAACGAGTGGCCACCGGGTGGCGGTCCTTCCCGGAGCAATTGCCGGAGGCGCGGGTGCAGGTCATCGGTGACGCTCTGGTCCCGCGGCGGGTATCGCACGCCGTCGCCGAGGGATACGCGGCCGCGGACACGATTCTCGGCACCGCGCGGCTTCCCGCGCCGGTCGGGTGACCGGCACTCCACAGAACTGCGCCGGCCGACGGTGTGACCGGCGGGCGGGCCCGGATGTCTCGGCCCGGGCCGTTCGCCATGGAAAGGATGAGATACGTATGCGGAAAACCCTTCGAACGAAGGTTTTCGGGACGGCAGCGGTACTCGGTGCGATCACCCTGACGCTGGCCGGATGCGGTGGCTCCACCGCTGTGTCCCGGCCGGTCGCCGGATCGTGGGACGAGGTGGTGGCGGCGGCGAACGAGGAGGGTGCGGTCACGATCTACTCGACCCAAGCCCAGCCGGTACTCGCGGATCTGGAGCAGGCCTTCGAAAAGGCTTATCCCCGTATAGATCTGACCGTGGTCCGGGGCGTGGACTCCGATCTGCTCTTCCGCGTGGATATCGAAGCCCGCACCGGCAAGGGCGCCGGGGATGTCGCGGTGATCACCGATACCGCCTGGATGCAGGCGGCCGCAGACACCGGCAAAGCGGTGGAGGTGATCGGCCCCGCATTCGATGCGCCCGAATACCGGCGCGCCGACAGCATTGCCGGCGGGAAGTTCTTCCTCGAGGGCGCGGTGGTCCTGGGCTTCGGCTGGAATACGGCCGCATACCCCAAGGGCATCCGGACGGCCCGGGACCTGCTGGACCCGGCGCTGAAAGGCCGGGTCGGGATCGTCACCCCGGCCACCTCGCCGACCTACATCGACTACTACGACCATATCGAGGAGCACTACGGCGGCCACGAATTCCTCGAACAGCTCGCGCAGAACGCGCCGCGAATCTACCCGAGCTCGCAACCACTCGGGCAGGCGCTGGCCTCCGGCGAAATCGTGGCCGCGCTGATGTGCAACCCGATGCTGCCGGAGAGGGCCGCGGGCGCGCCCGTCGGCTGGACCGCCGGACCGGCGGTGTGGGGCGCGCGCTGGTACGGCCTGGCGCTGGGTTCGGCCCCGCACCCCAACGCGGCGCAGGTACTCGCGAACTTCATGGTGAGCCGGCCCGGCCAGCAGGCGACGTCACCCGGTTACGGGTCTGTCCTGCCCGATATCGAGGGTGCGCTGGCGGTGGCTCAGGACATTCCCGACCAGAACCTCGAGGTGACGGTCGGCGAAGGCGCCGAAAAGTACCGCAGCGACTGGGAAAACATCTTCCAGTGAGGACCGATCCCACCACACACGAGGAGACAACCGTGCCGGAACAGCAGTTCGATGGGAAGGTGGCGCTGGTGACCGGCGCCGGATCGGGGATCGGTGCCGCCACCGCGCGGCTGCTCGGCCGGCGCGGCGCGGCGGCGGTGTACCTCGGCGATATCGACCGGCAGGCGGCGGCCGGGATGGCGGCCGAGATCACGGGCGGCGTCCCGGTCGGACTGGATGTGGCCGATTCGGCGCACGTCGATCAGGCCTTCGCCGACGTGCTCGCCGAACACGGCCGGATCGATATCGTGGTCCACGCGGCCGGCGTCGACGATCCGCGCAGTAAACAGCGGATCTACGAGGCCGTCGAACAGAACCGGCCGCCGGAGGTGCTGGTCCATCTCGAGGATTCCGATTGGCGGCGCATCCTGTCGATCAACCTGGACGGCACCTTTCACGTCCTGCGGGCCGCGGTCCGGGCGATGAAGGACACCGGCGGCGGCGCCATCGTTACCGTGGGCTCGTCCTCGGCATTCGACACCTTGGCCGGTTACCCGCATTATGCGGCGTCCAAGGCCGGTGTGCACGCGCTCAGCCAGTCGGTGGCGAAAGAGGTGGCGCATCTCGGGATCCGGGTGAACACCGTCGCACCGGGCCCGGTCGATACCGGGATGGCCCAGCGCACGCCTGCGCATCTGCGCGCGGCCATGTCCGAAGGCGCCGCCCGCGGTTATGCCACGGCCGAGGAACTGGCCGACAACATCCTGTATCTCGCCGCACCGTCCGCCGCCAATGTCGTCGGCGCGGTGCTGTTGAGCAACGGCGGCCGGTTCACGGTCTGAACCGCCGGATCGAGCACGAAGGAGCAAGTATGCAGAGGATCGAAACCGATGTCCTGGTGATCGGCGCGGGGATGGCGGGCCTCACCGCCGCGGCCCGCTCGCTCGACCGGGGCGCCTCGGTGGTGGTGGTCGAGAAGGCCGATACGGTCGGCGGCTCGGCGCGTTTCGCCGGGTACGCCTGGACCGCACCCAGCCGGGAAGTGATGGCCGAGGTGAACCCGGACGGCGACCCGGTGCTGCGCGACGCGCTCGTCGACGGATTCGCCGGCGGTATCGCCTGGATCCGCGCGCTCGGCGTGCACTGCGCCGGCGCGGTGCCGATTCTGCGCTTCGGCCGCGGTCACCAGTTCGACACCAACCAGTACCTCGACGAATGCCGGCGCCGGGTGACCGCCGGCGGGTACTTGCTCACCGGCACCGAGACCCTCGCCCTGCGTACCGAGAACGGCACG
The DNA here is from genome assembly GCF_029869215.1 of Nocardia carnea. Taxonomy (GTDB): domain Bacteria; phylum Actinomycetota; class Actinomycetes; order Mycobacteriales; family Mycobacteriaceae; genus Nocardia; species Nocardia carnea_B. The sequence goes on along the minus strand of NZ_JARWPM010000300.1, from coordinate 1,048 downwards.
GTCACCGGGGCCCGGGTGCGCCGGCCGGACGGCACCGAGATCGAGATCGTCAGCGCCGCCGTGGTTCTCGCCACCGGCGGGTTCCAGGCCGACCGCGAACTGGTCGCCGAGCACATCCACCCGCGCGCCGCCGAGATGCAGTTGCGCTCCAACCCGGAGAGTGCCGGAGCCGGCCTACGCCTGGCCGAAAGCGTGGGTGCGGCCACCGGAACTTCGCGGTCCGGTTTCTACGGCCACCTGGTGCCGACGCAGGTGCCGTTCCGTGATTCCGCCGACTTCGTGGGTTTGTCGCTGTACTACAGCGAGCACGCGCTGCTGTTCAATCTGGACAACCGGCGATTCACCGACGAGACCCTGGGCGACCACCTCACCGCGATGCGTCTGCTCGAGCAGCCCGAGGCCCGCGGCCTGCTGGTCGCCGACGAGCGGGTGTACCGGGAATGGGTGCTCGGCAGCTATGTCGAAGGCGCTATCGCGGTGGACAAATTCGAGCTCACCCAGCGTCGCGGCGGCCGCTGCGGTCTCGCGGAAACCCTGGACGACTTCGCCTATCTGCCACCGGAGTGGGGGTACGACGGGGCGGCCGTCGCCGAACAGATCCGGCAGGTCAACGCGGCGGGTACCGCGGTCCGGCCGGCCCGTACCCACGACGCGGCACCGCTGGATACCGGCCCGTACTACCTCATCGAAACCTGCCCCGCGCTGACCTTCCCGTTCCACGGCATCCGCATCGACGCCGCGGCCCGTGTGCTTTCCGCTACGGGCGGCACGATCCCCGGCCTGTTCGCCGCGGGCTCCGATACCGGCGGTCTCTACCACAGCGCCTACGCCGGTGGAATAGCCGCCGCGCTCGTCTTCGGCCTGGCCGCGGCCGATACCGCCACCGAGCACCTTTCGACCACTACAGCCGCCCCCGCGGTGAAAACGTAGGCCTCCGCGCGCCGGGGCGCGGGTGAGGGGGGGGGCCGCGCGGCCATAAGGGACGGGCGCCGGGCACCGCGTAGCCGGCGGGGGGATAGCCGGCCGGGGGGCGAGTCAGGCCGCCGGG
>NZ_JARWPM010000299.1 GCF_029869215.1 Nocardia carnea | reverse complement strand
CGGGGTCGGTCGTATACGCGGTGGGGTGGGTTTTTGTATGAGGCGGGTGAGTTCGATGCGGGGTTTTTCGGTATCGGTCCGCGTGAGGCGTTGGCGATGGATCCGCAGCAGCGGATTTTGTTGGAGGTGGCGTGGGAGGCGTTGGAGGATGCGTGGATTGATCCGTTGTCGTTGCGGGGTAGTGGTACCGGGGTGTTCGCGGGCGTCATGTACCACGACTACATGTTCCTCGCGGCGACCAGCGACCGTCGCGCCGAACTGGAGGGCTACCTGAGTGTGGGCGGCGGCGGCAGCGTCGTCTCCGGTCGTATCTCCTATGCGCTGGGGCTGGAGGGTCCGGCGGTGACGGTGGATACCGCGTGTTCGTCCTCGCTGGTGGCGATCCATCAAGCGTGCCAAGCACTTCGGTCCGGTGAATGCTCGCTGGCGATGGCGGGTGGCGTCACCGTGCTCGCGACCCCGGCCATGTTCGTGGAGTTCTCCCGGCAACAGGGGCTCGCGCCGGACGGCCGGTGCAAATCCTTCGCCGAGGGCGCGGACGGCGTCTCATGGGGTGAGGGTGCGGGGCTGGTGGTGCTGGAGCGGTTGTCGGACGCGCGGGCGGCGGGGCGTCGGGTCCTGGGTGTGGTGCGGGGGTCGGCGGTGAATCAGGACGGTGCGTCGAACGGTTTGACCGCCCCCAACGGGCCGTCGCAGGAACGGGTGATCCGGGCGGCGCTGCTGAGCGCGGGGCTGGGCGCCGGGGATGTGGATGTGGTCGAGGGGCACGGGACGGGGACCTCTCTCGGCGATCCGATCGAGGCGCAAGCATTGCTGGCGACCTATGGGCGCGGGCGGACCGCGGGACGTCCGTTGTGGCTGGGGTCGGTGAAGTCGAATATGGGCCATATGCAGGCGGCTGCGGGGGTGGCCGGTGTGATCAAGATGGTGGAGGCGATGCGGCACGGTGTGCTGCCGCGAACACTGCATGCGGGGATGCCGAGTTCGCATGTGGATTGGTCTTCGGGTGGGGTGGAGTTGCTGTCCGAGTCGCGGCCGTGGCCGTCCACGGGTGCGCCGCGGCGGGCGGGGGTGTCGTCGTTCGGGATCAGCGGGACCAACGCGCATGTGATTCTGGAGGAGGCGCCGCCGGGCACGGTATCCGGTCCGGCCCGGAATTCCTCTGCTGCCGTGCCGGTTTCGGTGACCGGTCCGGGTTCGCAGGACGCGGAGGCCGTTTCCGCGGAGCACGCCGACCCGGTACCTAGGGGTACGCTGGCCGCCGCGGCGGGTGCGCGTCTCCCGTTGGTGCCCGGACTGGTCTCCGGCCGGTCCGCCGAGGGCGCCGTGGACCAGGCGCGGCGGATGCGGACCGAACTCGCGGACCGGTCCGCGCGCGCGGTGGATATCGGGTTGTCCCTGGCGACGACGCGGGCACAGTTACCGTGGCGGTCGGTGATGTTCGCCGGAGCGGACGGGGCATGGGGGCCGGCGTCGGAGCCGGTCCGGATGCGGCCCGGGAAGACGGTGATGGTTTTTCCGGGTCAGGGGTCGCAGTGGGCGGGTATGGGGAAGGAGTTGTTCGAGGCTTTTCCGGTCTTCGCGGATGCGGTGCGGGAGATCTGTGATCCGGAATGGCTGTTTTCCGGCGGTACGGACTTGGACCGTACCGAGAACACGCAGTTGGCGGTGTTCGCGGTGGAGGTGGGGTTGTATCGGTTGCTGGAGTCGTGGGGTGTGGTGGCCGATGTGCTGGTGGGGCATTCGATCGGGGAGATCGTGGCGGCGCATGTGGCGGGGGTGCTGTCGGTGGCGGATGCGGTGCGGGTGGTGCGGGCTCGTGGCGGGTTGATGGCGGCGTTGCCGGGTGGGGCGATGGTGGCGATCGAGGCGGCGGAGCCGGTGGTGGTGGAGGGTCTTCCGGTGGGTGCGTCGGTGGCGGCGGTGAATGCGCCGGGGTCGGTGGTGGTGTCGGGGCCGGAGTCGGTGGTCGGTGCGGTGGAGCGGGTGTGGCGGGAGCGGACTCGGGTGCGGCGGTTGGCGGTGTCGCATGCGTTTCATTCGGCGATGCTGGAGCCGATGCTGGACGATTTCGCGTCGGTGATGGCCGAGGTGACCTTGCGTCCGGCACGGATTCCGATTGCCTCGAATGTGACCGGCGCCGTGGAAACGGAGCTGTTCACCGATCCGAAGTACTGGGTCCGCCATATTCGGGAAACGGTGCGGTTCGCCGAGGGGATCGCGGCAGTCCGTGCGATCGGCGGATCGCGGTTCCTGGAAGTGGGCCCGGACGCGGTGCTGTCGGCAATGATTTCGCGCATGGTCGGCGACGATGCCGCGGTGATCGCCACCCAGCGCCGCGGGCGGGAATCGGCGTCCGGTGTGGTGCGTGCCGTGGCCGAAGCGCATTGCCACGGGGTGCGGGTGGACTGGGACAGATTCTTCGCCGGTACCGGCGCCCGCGTCGTGGACCTGCCGGCCTATGCGTTCCGCCGCCGGCGGTACTGGCCCACGGCGGCGGCCGCGGTCGCCGATGTCGGCGGGATGGGTTTGGACCGTATCGAGCACGCGTGGCTGTCGGCGGTGGTGACCGCCGCGGAGTCCGGAGAACGTCTGCTGACCGGCCGGCTGTCGGTCGCCTCGCATCCGTGGCTCGCTGACCACGTGGTACTGGGCTCGGTACTGCTTCCCGGGACAGGTCTGGCCGAAATAGCCGCTGCCGCAGGCGAATATGTCGGCTGTCCGGATCTTTCCGAGCTGGTGCTGGAAGCGCCGCTCGTGTTCGACCGTGCGGTTCCGGTGTTCCTGCAAGTCCGTGTGGGCGCCCCGGGAGACGACGGGTCGTGCGCGGTGACCGTGTACTCCCGGCCCGAGGAGGATTCCCGGGACGGCACGAACGTGACGTGGGCGCGCCACGCGGTGGGCGCGGTACGTCCCGCCGGTGCGGTCCCGGAGGATTCGTCCGAGGTATGGCCGCCCCCGGGCGCGGTGGCGGTGACCGCGGACGATCTGTACCGGGAACTCGGGGAGGTCGGATTCGAGTACGGGGAGCGGTTCCGCGGTGTGCGGGGGATATGGCGCGGCGGGGACGAGGTCTTCTGCGAGATCGCGCTGCCGGCCGGTATGGGCGGCCGGGGATTCGGTGTGCATCCGGTGCTGTTCGACGCGGCGTTCCACCCGGTGGTCGCGGAGGGCGCCGCCGCCGCGCCGGGCGAAGGAGTGTTGCTGCCCTTCGTCTTCCGGGGCGTCCGCGTGTTCCGGCGCGGCGCGGAGACCGTCCGGGTCCGGATGCGGATAGCCGAGGGTGGTGTGACCCACCTGGTGGCCCGGGACGAAGCCGGCCGCGCGGTGTGGTCGATGGAGGAGCTGGCGGTGCGCCGGGCGGATGTGGCGGCGCTGCGCTCCGCGGGCGCCGCGGATATCCTGCTGACCCCGGTGTGGCGGCCGGTACCCGCACCGGCGGCCACACCGGTCCCCTCCGGTATCGCGGTCGTGGGCGCGGTGCCCGCGGATTGCCTCGGGACTCTCGACATCGGCGGCCGCTATGCGGACTTCGCCGAACTGTCCGCGGCCGTGGCCGAAACCTCCTGGCCGGCGACCGTCCTGTGCGCGGCGCCGGACACGACCCCCGGCAGCGACCCCGAGTCAGTGCGGGCCGCCGTCACCGCGCTGCTGGATCTGCTCCACGCGTGGCTGGCGGAGCCACGCACCGCGCGGGCTCGCCTGGTGGTCGTCACCCGGAACGCTTTCGGCGTCGAAGGCGACGCCCCGGGCACCCCGGCCGGGGCCGCTCTGGGCGGCCTGCTGCGGAGTGCTCAGAGCGAGCATCCGGGCCGGTTGTTCAGCGTCGACCTCGACGAGGACGGTGCTCCGGACTGGCCGTTCCTGCTCTCGGCGCCGGAAGCGCGGCTGGCGGTCCGGGGCGGGACCGTGTACACCGAACGTCTCGTCCGGTCCCGACCACCGGGGGAGCCCGTGGAATTCGGCGCGGGCGCAGTTTTGATCACCGGTGGTACCACCGGCCTCGGCGCCGCGCTGGCCCGGCATCTCGTCGGCGAATACGGTATCCGGCATCTGGTGCTGGTCTCCCGCCGCGGCCGCGCGGCGGAGGGGGCGGCCGCACTGTGCGGCGATCTGGAAGCGGCAGGCGCCACGGTCGATGTGGTCGCGGCCGATGTCTCCGACAGGGCGGCGGTCCGCGATCTCATCGGATCGATACCGCGACTCACCGCGGTGGTGCATGCCGCGGGCATTCTCGCCGATGCCACGGTCGAATCCCTGACCGCCGACCGGATAGACCAGGTGTTGCGGCCGAAGGCCGACGCCGCCCTGCACCTCGACGAGGCCACGCGCGACCGTGAACTGTCGGCGTTCGTGCTGTTCTCCTCGGCGGCTCCGCTTCTGGGCGGTGCCGGCCAGGGCGGTTACGCCGCCGCCAACGCGGTGCTGGACGATCTGGCCCGTGCTCGTCGCGCCCGCGGACTGCCCGGCACCTCCTTGGCGTGGGGGCTGTGGGGTGCCGGCGCCGGTATGGCCGGTGCGGCCGATCCCGCCGAGTTCGCGCGTCTGGCCCGAGTGATCCGCGATCGCCTGGGGTTGTATCCCTTGACGGTCCCCGAAGGGCTGGCTCTGTTCGATGCCGCGATGGCCACCGGTACACCGGTGGTGGCCCCAGTGAAACTGGACTTTCCCGGGCTGCGGACCGCGGCGCGCAACGGCCGATTGCCGCCGATGTTGCGCGACGTGATCGGCGTGACCCCGGGGGCGGTGTCCCAGGCGTCTCTGGCCCGCGACCTCGCCGGCCGGACCGGACGGCAACGTGAAGCCTACGTGCTGGACCTGGTCCGTTCGCGCACCGCCGCGGCGCTCGGCCACTCCGGGCCGGACGCGGTGGACCCGGAGTTGTCGTTCCAGGACCTCGGATTCGATTCGCTGGCGGGCATAGAACTGCGCAACGGCATCGAGCAGGCCACCGGGATCACCCTCTCGGTCACGGTCGCCTTCGACCATCCGACGCCCGCCGCGGTCGCCCGCCACCTGCTGGAGCAGGTGGCGGTGGAGGAACCGGCCGCCGCGACGATGACCGACCAGGAATTGCGCTCGGCGCTGCGCACCGTGCCGCTCGAGCAGTTGCGGCGCGCCGGGATCGTGGAGCTACTGGCCGGTGTGGTCGGCGCGGGTGCCGGCCCGCCGGCGGCGGATACGCCGGCGGATCCGGACGCCATCGCCGAGATGGATGCCGGGCAATTGATCGAATTCGCCTCCCGCTACGACCTGGGGACCCAATGATGAACCGGCGGAGCGCGCGCAGCGATTGTCGTCCGAGGAGAACCGATGGCTGACCCACAGCAACAGATCGTCGACGCCCTGCGGAAATCCATCACCGAGGCCGAGCGGCTGCGCGCGGAGAACCGCAGACTGGCCGCGGAACGGTCGGAGCCGATCGCGATTGTGGGTGTGGGGTGCCGTTTTCCGGGTGGGGTGGGTTCGCGGGGTGGGTTGTGGGATGTGGTGTCGGGGGGTCGGGATGTGATCGGGGAGTTTCCGGTGGATCGGGGGTGGGATCCGGGTGTTTTCGATGCGGATCCGGGTGTGCGGGGTCGGTCG
>NZ_JARWPM010000298.1 GCF_029869215.1 Nocardia carnea | reverse complement strand
GGGGTACCGATAGTCTGATTGTGTGCCGCAGACCCCGCCCGCCCGCTCGACTCCGCGCGCCTGTCCCGGCGTCGCGTCGCGGGGTGGTCGTCCGGGGTTCGTGCAAGGCCTGCCGAGCGCTTCCGCGCAGTACCGGTCGAGCGCTTACGCGCAGTGCCCGTCGAGCGCTTACGCGCAGTGCCCGTCGAGCGTCTTTGCGCAGAGGCGGCTATGAGCGTGCATCCCGAGGAGATGGAGCTGGGACCGCGGCCCGCGTCCGCGCCGGTACGTGGCGGGCCGGCCCCGGCGCCTGCCGAATCGGCGGTCCCGCTGCTGAACATCGCCAATATCCTCACGATGGCCCGGATCGCGCTGGTCCCGTTGTTCGTACTGGCTCTGTTCGCCGGCGGCGGTCACGAGACGGGGTGGCGGGTCACCGCGACCGTACTGTTCGCGCTCGCCGCCATCACCGACCGGTTCGACGGCCAGCTGGCCCGCAAGTACGGTCTGGTCACCGATTTCGGGAAACTGGCCGACCCCATCGCCGACAAGGCGCTGATCGGCTCCGCGCTGATCGGGCTCTCCGTCCTCGGCGATCTGCCCTGGTGGATGACCGCCGTCATCTGCGCCCGCGAACTCGGGGTCACCCTGCTGCGGCTGGCGGTGGTGCGGCGTGGCGTGATCCCGGCCGGGCGTGGCGGGAAACTCAAAACCCTGGTTCAGTCGCTGGCCATCGGGGTGCTGCTGCTGCCGCTGTCCGGCGGGTTCGCGACGGCGGGAATGGTGCTGATGTGGATCGCGTTGCTGCTGACAGTGGTCACCGGACTGGACTACGTCGGCCAGGCCGCCCGGCTCTGGCTGGCCGGACCGCACCGCAGCCGCCGATGACCACGGCCGACCCGCTGACCGGCGAAACCGCGGCCGCAGACCTGATCGCGGCGCTGCGGGACTGCGGCCGGACCGTCGCCACGGCCGAATCGCTGACCGCGGGGCTGGTCGCCGCCACCCTGGCCGGGGTGCCCGGTGCCAGCGCCGTGCTGCGCGGCGGGTTGGTGGTGTACGCCACCGAGCTCAAACACCGGCTCGCCGGTGTCGACGAACAGGTTCTGGCCACCGAGGGCCCGGTGGCCGCGAGTACCGCCGAACAGCTGGCGGTCGGCGCCCGCACCCGCTGCGGCGCCGACTGGGGAATCGCGCTCACCGGGGTCGCCGGACCGGACCCGCAGAACGGGATCGAGGTCGGGACCGTCTATCTCGGGCTCGCCGGGCCCGGGCATACCGAGGTGATGCGGTTGAAACTCACCGGCGACCGGTGGAATATCAGGTTCACAGCGACGCGCGCCGCGATAGAAGAACTGCTGCGGTGTGTGCGGGGCGCCCCACCCACCCGGTGAGCGATTCCGCATCCGGCCCGGGAACCCACCGGACCGGTTCCGACGTTGTGCCAGGAGAGAACCGCGTGCGTGCCGTGGGCTGCGGCATATGAGGGCGACGAGCCTACCGGGAGAAGGAGAACTCGATGACGCTGCTGCGAGAAGCGATCGGGGACAGTCTGCGGCGTGCGCGCCTCGCCCAGAGCCGGACCCTACGCGAAGTATCCACCTCGGCACGGGTGAGCCTGGGCTATCTGTCCGAGGTGGAACGGGGGCGTAAGGAGGCATCCAGTGAACTGCTGGCCGCCATCTGCGACGCCCTCGACGTCCCGCTCGCCCGGGTCCTGTGGGATGTGAGCACCACGATCGCCGGCGGCGATATGCCGGTGGGCACGGCGCCCGCCGGGGCACCGGCCGAGCCGGCCGCTGTCGAGCCCGCTACCGAAACCGCCGTCACCGAACCCGCCCCGGCCGGTGCCGGCGCCTCGATGTCGGCCGGATCCGCCCGGCCGCAGGTCGACGGCGACACCCGGATCGTCATCCCGGCACCTACGAACGGCCCGCTGGTGCTGGTCGAAGCGGCCTGAACCGGTGATAGCCGCGGTATACCCGATCGTGACAATGCGCGTAGCGCACCCGAACGGATAGATTCGTAGGAGGCGTCCGCGGGCCGCCCGTGGGCAGACGCGGCGCTTCTCGGTGGCCGGTACCGGGCGCCGCATGGTGGAGGATAGGTACTGCAGGAGTGCGTGACGGTCGCGCACTGGCGAGTCGCCCAGGCGGCACAGTAGATGGAGGCGGGATCAACCGATGGCTAATCCGTTCACGAAGGCCTGGAAGTATCTGATGGCCCTCTTCGACTCCAAGATCGAGGAGCACGCGGATCCGAAGGTCCAGATTCAGCAGGCTATCGAAGAAGCGCAACGCCAGCACCAGGCCCTGTCCCAGCAGGCCGCGTCGGTGATCGGGAACCAGCGGCAGCTGGAGATGAAACTGAACCGGCAGCTCGACGAGGTCGAAAAACTCAACGCCAATGCCCGCCAGGCGGTCTCCCTCGCCGATCAGGCCACCGCCGCCGGCGATACCGAGAAGGCCATCCAATACACCAATGCGGCGGAGGCGTTCGCCGCGCAGCTGGTCACCGCGGAACAGTCGGTCGAAGACCTCAAGGTACTGCACGATCAGTCGCTGCAGGCCGCCGCACAGGCCAAGAAGGCCGTCGAGCAGAACGCGATGCTGCTGCAGCAGAAGGTCGCCGAACGCACCAAACTGCTCAGCCAGCTCGAACAGGCCAAGATGCAGGAGCAGGTCAGCGCCTCCCTGCAGCAGATGGACAGCACCCTGTCCGCCCCCGGCAGCGTTCCCAGCCTCGACGCCGTCCGGGACAAGATCGAACGCCGCTACGCCAACGCCCTCGGCTCCGCCGAACTCGCGCAGAACAGCGTTCAGGGCCGGATGCTCGAGGTCCAGCAGGCCAGTATCCAGATGGCCGGTCACAGCCGCCTCGAGCAGATCCGGGCCTCCATGCGCGGTGACGCGCTGCCCGCCGGCAATACCAACGCCGCGATCGACCCGGGCAAATCGGCCACCGAGCCCGCCCAGCCCCAACCGCAGATGAACAAAGGCCAGACCGCTCAGCAGTAGCGGATCGAGAGTTCGGCGAGGACAGCGTATGAAGTCTGATCGACCCCGGTTCCCCACCGGGTCCCGGGACATCGACCGCTCCTGGCAGGAACTCCAACCACAGGTCGTCTCCGTCGCCGATTCGCTCCGGACAGCCGGGGAGAACGCGCTCGTCGCCGTCCGGCGCTGGGCCGATCCCCGGGAACGGGAACTGCGCCGCCGGCGGCGGGCCCGGCGCCGCAGCATCGGTCTGGGTACCGCCTCCGGTTTGACCACCGCCGGCGCGGTGGGCCTGGTGATCCTGTCCGCCCCCGCCTGGGTCGTGCTCGTCCTGGGCGGCGGGGCCGTCGCGCTGGTCACCGGCGCGGCCCTGAGCACCCGCCGCTACCTGCAGTTGCGGCGTGCGCCGCTACCGCTCGCCGGCTATGTCCCGCGCAAACTACCGCCCGCCCGTTCCGCGGCCCGCCCCGCGATGTCCCGGCTGGCCCGTGCCGAACGCTTGCTGCACGATGTGGCCGGCCAGATCGCGCGTACCCGCCGCCTCCCTGCCGACGAACTGGACGATCTGGTGGCCACCGCGGCGTCCGGCGCCGCCGCGCTGACCGCGCTCGCCGCCGATATCGCCACCATGGAAGGGGCCGTGCGCACGCTGGGCGGCGCCGAGCTCGGCGACCCCGCCGATGCACACCGTCTGACCGAAACGGTGCAGTCGATCGTGGCCCGGCTGGACACCGGTGTCGCCGAATACGAACAGGTCGTCGCCGCGGCTACCCGTGTTCTGGCGGTGGACGAAACCGGCGCGCTGCGCTACGAATTCGACGGGATCGTCGCCGATCTCCGCCGGGCCGCCGACCGGATGGACGGCTGGGCCCAGGCGCTCACCGAACTCGCCGACCGCGCCCCGGAGAGCCTGCTACCGCCGGCCCCTGGCGGAGTGTCCCGGCCCGAGCCCGCCGTGCGGCGTACGTGGCAGTAGCCCTGCTCAGGGTCATCCCTGATCTTCCCCCTATATTGCCTCTCACCTGGTGATTTCGCCTCCCCGCGCTGCCATGCTCGACAGCAGGAGCAACCGCTGGGAGGCAAAAATGTTGTGGAAGATCATCGGCGTGGTCGCCGTCGTCTGGATCGCCCTGGCGGTGATCGGCGCACTCATCAAGGGACTGTTCCCCATCCTGGTGATCAGTGCCGTGGTATTCGGGCTCTACCTGCTCTATAAGGCGATCGCGGGTTCGAGCGACAACTCCGCCACCAAAGTCTGAACTCGCCCACCCGGGCGATGGCCGGATCACCCCGGGGGACTCTCGGCCCGGCCGGGCGCATTCCGGGTGAGGCAAGGAGATCCGGCCGGTGATCGCCCGGCGGCCCGGTGCGCGCTGTCGAGCGGGCATTCGCGCCGGGCGCGCTTCCCGGGCGGATGCGGTGTGAATGACGCAGGATGGACGTATGACGAGCGTTCCCCCGCTTCCCGAGGACTGGCAGCGTGCACTGGTGATAGTCGCCCACCCCGACGATATCGAGTACGGGGTGGCGGCGGCCGTGGCCCGGTGGACCGGCCAGGGTAAAGACGTCCGATACGTTCTGGCGACCTCGGGCGAGGCCGGGATCGCGGGTGTACCGCCGGCGGAGTCGGGACCGCTGCGCGAAGCCGAGGAACGCGCCTCGGCGGCGGTGGTCGGCGTGCGGGAGGTCGAATTCCTCGGCCATCCCGACGGCCGGCTCGAAGCGAGCCTGGAGTTACGCCGGGATCTGGCGGCCGCGATCCGGCGGCACCGGCCGGAATTGGTGGTACTCGGTCATTTCGGCCCGACCTGGGCGCCGGGATTCGTCAACAGCGCCGATCACCGGGCCGTGGGACGGGCGGGGCTGGACGCGGTCTCCGATGCCGGCAACGAATGGATCTTCCCCGAAATCGCCGACCTCGCACCGTGGACCGCCCGCTGGGCTGCCGTCGCGGTTCCCAGCGGCGTCACCCACGCGGTGGACGTCACCGCCACCGTCGGTGCGGCCGAGGCGTCGCTGGCCGAACACCGGCGCTACCTCGAAGTCCTCGATCCACACCGGCCGGTGGCCGAACAGGCCCGGGCCGTGGTCACGATGACGACCGGCCCACTCCCCGGGTTCCCGGCCGCTCGGGCCGTCGGCTTCGAACTGTTCACCTTCTGAATTTTCGGCGCCCACCGGGACCTCGAACCCGATCACGGCGAGGCTACGGAACCATGGCAGGCTGAGCGGATGCGAGTAGCCGTAGTCGCCGGTCCCGATCCGGGTCATGCGTTTCCCGCTATCGCGATCTGCACGCGTTTCCTGGAAGCGGGGGACGAACCGGTGCTGTTCACCGGTCCACGGTGGTTCGGCGCCGCCCGGGAGGCCGGGATCGGGGTGCGCCGGCTGAAGGGTCTGGCGCCCCGCCCGGCCGACGACGATGCCGACGCGGGTGCGCGGATTCATCAACGGGCCGCGTATATCTCGACCGAGATCCTGCCCGAGCTCAGTGCGATGCTGCCCGAACTGGTCGTGTCCGATGTGCTCACCGCGGGCGGTGGGATGGCGGCCGAACGGCTGCGAGTGCCGTGGGTCGAGCTGTCCCCGCATCCGCTCTACCTGCCGTCGAAAGGGCTGCCGCCCATCGGCAGCGGCCTCGCACCGGGAACGGGGGTGCGCGGCCGCGTGCGCGACGCCGTACTGCGGATGTTCACCGCGCGCGCACTGCGCACCGGAACTCGCCAACGCGAACTGGCGCGCACCGGTGTGGGATTACCGGCCGCCGATCCCGGTCCGGCCGCCCGGCTGATCGCCACCCTGCCCGCGCTCGAGGTACCGCGACCGGACTGGCCCGGCAACGCGCATCTCGTCGGGCCGCTGTTCTGGGAGCCCACCGACCGGATCCTCGAACCGCCGCCCGGGGACGAACCGCTGGTGATGGTCGCTCCGTCCACCGCGCATACCGGTGTGGACGGGATGATCGATACCGTCCTGGCGGCTCTCGACGGGGCCGGAGTGCGGGTGGTGATCTCCATGCTGGACGAGCCGCCGGCCGATCTTCCCGCCTGGGCGCGGGCCGGGCTGGGCCGCCAGGACGATCTGCTGTCCCGGGCGGCGGTGGTGATCGGTGGTGGCGGTCACGGGCTGCTGGCCAAGGCCCTGTCCGCGGGCGTTCCCGTGGTCACGGTGCCGGGTGGCGGTGATCAATGGGAGCTGGCCAACCGCGCGATGCGGCAGGGAAGTTCCCTGCTCGTCCGGCCCTTGTCCGCGGACGCGATCCGCTCGGCGGTCCGCCGGATCCTGGACGAACCGGGTTTCGCCGCGGCGGCCCGCGCCGCGGCGGCGGACGCCGGGAACGTCGCGGACCCGGTGGAAATCTGTCACCGGGTGGCGGGCGGTGTCCGGACGGGCTGAGCCGGGGACGCCGGGTATCTTCGGGCACGTGCGGTTGACGGAATTCCAGGAGCTCTTGCACACCGAGTTCGGCGAGATGCGGGGTGACACTCTGCTGAACGATCACGTCATCCTCGCGCTGGACAGCCGGACGGGTGCCGCGGCCATCGAGGCGGGGGTGGATCCGCGGGAGGTCTGGCGCGCGCTGTGCGCCGAGTTCGACGTGCCCCGCTCCCGGTGGTGAACGCAGCGCACAGCAGGGTGTTCCGGGCGTGCCGGCCGGAGCTTCGCGCGGTCGCCGGCGCCACCCTCGTCCCGGGTGTACCCGAGCGGTATCCGCAGTGGTGGGCGGTCCGGGCGACGCGCGGATCCGGAGCTTGACTCGAACATCTGTTCGTCTAGGCTGAGCCCCGGAACTTGTCGGTGCCGCGCTCTACTGTGGGCGCCAACCACACCACCTACCTACCACCCGGTGAAAAGGGGAGTCACGATGGCGCCACAGCCCTATGACCGCGACAAGGCGCTGGAACTCGCGCTCGCACAGGTCGAGAAGAGTTTCGGCAAGGGGGCGGTGATGCGCCTCGGGGAGGAGGCCCGCCAGCCCGTCTCGGTCATCCCGACCGGTTCCATCGCGCTGGACGTCGCCCTGGGTATCGGCGGTCTGCCGCGCGGCCGCATCGTGGAGGTCTACGGTCCGGAATCCTCCGGTAAAACCACCGTCGCCCTGCACGCGGTCGCCAACGCGCAGGCGCTCGGCGGGGTCGCCGCCTTCATCGACGCCGAGCATGCCCTGGACCCCGATTACGCCGCCAAACTCGGTGTCGATACCGATGCCCTGCTGGTCTCCCAGCCCGATACCGGTGAACAGGCCCTGGAAATCGCCGATATGCTGGTCCGCTCCGGAGCGATCGACATCATCGTCATCGACTCGGTCGCCGCCCTGGTGCCCCGCGCCGAAATCGAAGGCGAAATGGGCGACAGCCACGTCGGCCTGCAGGCCCGCCTGATGAGCCAGGCCCTGCGCAAGATGACCAGCGCGCTGAACAATTCCGGTACCACCGCGATCTTCATCAACCAGCTCCGCGAGAAGATCGGTGTCATGTTCGGTTCTCCCGAAACCACCACGGGCGGAAAGGCATTGAAGTTCTACGCATCGGTTCGCCTGGATGTGCGGCGGATCGAAACGCTGAAGGACGGCAGCGACGCGGTGGGTAACCGGACCCGGGTCAAGGTCGTGAAGAACAAGGTGAGCCCGCCGTTCAAACAGGCCGAGTTCGACATTCTGTACGGTCACGGGATCTCCAAGGAGGGGTCACTGATCGATATGGGGGTGGAGCACGGGTTCATCCGGAAATCCGGTTCCTGGTACACCTACGAGGGTGATCAGCTCGGGCAGGGTAAGGAGAATGCCCGGAAGTTCCTGCTGGAGAACACCGATATCCGCGACGAGGTCGAGAAGAAGATCAAGGAAAAGCTCGGGATCGGCGCGGATGTGACCGCCACGGAGGAGACCCCCGCCGATTTCTGATCCGATGAATCAGCGTCCCGCGTCCGGCGGTCCGGGCCCGTCCGATCCCGTGGCGGATATTCGCCGCCGGTTGGACGAGCTCCTGGCCACCGGCGGGCGATCCACCGGCCCCGGCCGGGGAGACCGGCCGGACGAGCCCGATCCGCAGCGGACTCGGCCGGTCGGTTCCGGTGACGCCGCGCATGAATCGGAAGCCGGGGATCCGGACGGCGACCCGTCGGGTGGGTCGGTGGAACAGGCAAAAGAAGCGTGCCTGCGGCTGCTCGCGGTGCGCGCACGCAGTCGTGCCGAACTCGCGCAACGCCTGGCCGCCAAGGGCTTCGCGGCCGAGGTGGCCGAACGGGCGCTCGACCGGTTGGCCGAGGTGGGGCTGGTCGACGATGCCGAATTCGCGCGGCAGTGGGTACGGCAACGGCACGGTTTTGCGGGGAAGGGCCGGCAGGCGCTCGCCCAGGAATTGCGCCGCAAGGGGGTAGCGGCCGAGGATGCGTCCGCCGCGCTGGCGG
This sequence comes from Nocardia carnea, assembly GCF_029869215.1. GTDB lineage: Bacteria > Actinomycetota > Actinomycetes > Mycobacteriales > Mycobacteriaceae > Nocardia > Nocardia carnea_B. Next base: position 3,278 of record NZ_JARWPM010000298.1, on the reverse strand, counting down.
ATGTCACCGCCGACGACGAGCACGCCCGGGCCACCGAATTGGTACGCCGGAAACTACGCACGCTACCCGCGGGCCTGGACCGGGACAAAGCCATGCGGCGGCTGGTAGGGATGCTGGCGCGCCGCGGCTATGGTCACTCGGTGGCGTACACCGTGGTCAGGTCCGAATGGGAAGCCGGCTACGGAGGGTTCGACAGCGGGGATACGGATACCGAGGCGCCGGGCGGTTGATCCGCCGAGTCCACGGCGGCGTTCGGTCGGTCCGGCAAATCTCCACGACCGCCTCGAGCGAACAAGCGCGTGCAGGACGAGTTCGACGCCGATGAGGGCCACGGCGGGTGTGTCGGGGCATCGCAGGGCGGCGGCCCGTGATCGTGTACTCGATTCCGCATATCCGGCGACTCGGCCGGTGCGGGAACTCTCGGGTGGCCTCGGAATGCCGGGGCTTTGCCCTTGTGAACTGGTGAAAATCGGGTGCAACCGGGAGAATTCGGTGATGCTGTCTGTGCTCGAACGGTTCAACCGGCGGCACCCCTGGAGCCACAATGACCATTACGGCCGGTGGGTCGTGCGTCGGGTGGTTGCGTCGGGAGCCCGGGACGCACTCGATATCGGGTGCGGTACGGGCAATCTCATCGCGTTGCTGCGTGGCCGGGTCGCCGAGGTCACCGGGCTCGAACCGGATACCGCGACCGCTCGCGCGGCGGCGGAGCGGTTCGTCGGTGACCCTACGGTGCGTATCGTGCACGCCGATTTCGCCGCCCGCGACCCACACCGGCGCTGGGACGCCGTCACCCTCGTCGCCGTCCTGCACCACCTGCCCCTGGTGCCGGTTCTGCGCGAGTTGCGCGGCTGCCTGGCCCCGGGCGGACGACTCGTGATCGTCGGCTGCTACCGCGAAGCCGGCCCCGCCGATGCGCTCGCCGCCGTACCTGCCGTTGTCGCCAATCCGATCATGGGGATGATCAAGCATCCGGCGCGCGCCACCGGACTACCTGCCCATATGCGCGCACCGACCGCTGACCCACAGGAGACCCTGGGCGAAATCCGGGCCGCCGCCCGGAGGGTGCTCCCCGGCGCCCGCCTCCGGCGTCGGCTGTTCTGGCGTTACACGTTGGTCTACGACGCTCCCAGCGCGTGACGAGGTGGCCTTCGCGAAGCACCGCAGAGGTCGAGATAGATTGTGCCGTGCCGCCATACCACCGGCGCCGACCGTCCCGCACCGGGCATCTCGGGTAGTCCCTGCGCCGAAGAGTTCCGTTGAGAAGCGGTTCCGCGCGGAGACCCGGTCGGGCAAGTGCTGGGCGATATATCGCCGCCAGTGGGGCGAAATGCCGGAAACCTGCCGAATACGATCGGGGACATACGGCCGCCCGCCTTCGCCCGCCGCCGAGACTTCGCGAAAGTCGAGAGCGGCATCGCCGCAGGCTGCCCGCCGCGGCGACTATCGCGGCAGCAGCAGGTACCGGTTTTCGATGACCGGTCGGCCTGCGCCTCGTCGTGCCCTGACGGCGTGTACGCGGCCCCTGGTATTCGCGCCGGGCGAACCGCGAAGTATGCAGGTACGGCACACTCCGGGCCGCCCGGCGGCGGGGTCGGCTACTTGGTGATATCGACCCCGGGTGCGGCGTCGGTGATCACCGAATCGGCGGCGACCACCGCGCCGCCGCGTTTGCGGCGACCCGAGCGCAGCCGCTTCTCCAGCCGGGTGGCGATCGTGGAGAGCAGCACATTCAGCACGATCATGATGATCGCGACCACGATGAGGGCCGGAATCGTATTCTGTTCCGCCGCGCCGAGCTGCTGGGCGCTGCGGACGACCTCCTCGTAGGTGATCACGTAGCCGAGCGCGGAATCCTTCAGCGCGACCACCATCTGGGAGACCAGCGCGGGCAGCATCGCGGTGATCGCCTGCGGGAGCAGGATCAGTCGCATCAGCTGGCCTTTGCGCAGCCCCAGCGCGACACCCGCCTCCGTCTGCCCCTTGGGCAGGGACAGGATCCCGGCGCGCACGATCTCGGCGATCACCGATCCGTTGTAGATGGTCAGCGCGGTGACCACGGCGCCCAGTGCCAGGTACTCGGAATCGAAGACGTCGTATTCGGAGTACAGGGCGAACAGGAAGATCATCAGGATCAGCACCGGGATGGCGCGGGCGATTTCGACGATCGTGCCCGCGGTCCAGCGCAGCCACCGGTGATCGGAGAGCCGGGCGATACCGAAGATCATGCCGAGGACGAGCGCGAATACGATCGACAGCACCGCGGCGACCACGGTGCCCTCCAGGCCCGGCAGGATGTAGGTCGTCCATACCGCGCCGTCGAGGAACGGCTCCCATTTATCGGCCGTGAACTGGCCCTGATCGGCGAAACCGCGGTAGACGAACCAGCCCGCGGCGAGGACTGCCGCCAGCACTACCAGCGAATAAACAATATTGCGGACGCGGGCGATAGGGCCCGGCGCGTCGTAGAGAACGGATGCCTTGGCACTCACCGGGCCACCTCGAATCGTTTGGCCAGATGCCCGAACAGCAGGCCGGCCGGCAGCGTCAGGATCACGAAACCGAGGGTGAAGATGAAGCCGATGGTCAGCAGCGCCGCCTCCGTTTCGATCATGTTCTTCATCAGGAAGGATGCCTCGGCCACGCTGATCGCCGAGGCGACGGTCGTGTTCTTGGTCAGCGCGATGAACACGCTGCCCAGCGGGGCGATCACGGAGCGGAAAGCTTGCGGCAGCACGATGATCCGCAGATTCTGCAGGAAGCTCAGGCCCAGTGAGCGCCCGGCTTCGGACTGCCCCAGTGGCACGGTGTTGATTCCGGCGCGCAGCGATTCGCAGACGAAGGCCGCCGTGTATACGCTCAGGCCGATCACGGCCCACCGGAAGTTGTTGTCGGCCAGTGAAGTGGGGCCTTCGGAGGCCAGGTTCATCCCGAGCGTGGAGTACAGGCCCAGTGAGCAGAACACCAGGATGAGGGTCAGCGGGGTGTTGCGGAATACGGTTACGTACGCGGTACCGACCCAGCGGGCCACCGGAACCGGCGAGACCCGCATCCCGGCCACGAGGGTGCCCAGCACCAGCGAACCGACCGCGGACAGCACGGTCAGTTTTATGGTCATCCAGAATGCGTCGAGCAGCTGGGAGTCGTATTCCGAGATCAAATCGAACACGGTGGTTGCGCGCCTCCGATCGGCAGGTCGGGCCGGGATCGGGGGGGGGGGGGGGGGGGGGGGGGGGGGGGCCCCCGGCGGGGGGGGGGGGTTGGTGGAGGGCGGGCGG
>NZ_JARWPM010000297.1 GCF_029869215.1 Nocardia carnea | reverse complement strand
GGCCGGGGCCGTTCCACCGTTCGCTGGCGAGCCTGCCGGTGACCTTCGAACCGTCCCGGCCGTTCACTCCCGTCTCCGGGTGAACGCCTGATACGCCGCCCGCGCCCCGGGGGGGGCGGGGCGCGGGCCGGCCCCCCCGCCGCGCCGGCGGGCGGCGCCCCCCCCCCCCCCCCCCCCCCCCCCCCGGGGGGCCCCCGTCGGCGTATCAGTCGTTCACCCGGAGACGGGAGTGAACGGCCGGGACGGTTCGAAGGTCACCGGCAGGCTCGCCAGCGAACGGTGGAACGGCCCCGGCCGCCAGACCAGTTCCTCGGCGGGGCACGCGAGCCGGATTTCCGGCAGCATATCGAGCAACTGATCGATGGCGTTCTGCGCGACCGAATACGCGACCGACCGCGCGGGGCAGGCATGCGGTCCGGTGCCCCAGGCCAGATGCGAGCGGTTGTCGGTGAAATTGCCGGCGATCTCGGGATCGTTGTTGCAGGCCGCCATGCTGGTGACAACCGGCTGATGAGCCGGCAACCAGACATCCTCGACGAGGATCGGCTGTGGAGGATAGGTGATGAGGAAGTTCGCCAGCGGCGGGTCCTTGAAGAGCAACTCGTTGAGCGCGTCGATTGTCGTCAACGCCGCCTCACCGCCGAACCGGTCGTCGCTCAGCATGAGCAACAGGGTGTTCGCGATCAGGTTCGCCAGGGGTTCGATTCCCGCCCCGTAGATGGGGACCAGCTGGTGTACGAGTTCCTCGTGACTCAATCCGGCCCCGTGCCGCAGCAGACGCGTGGCGACGTCGTTGCCCGGTTGCTCCCGCTTGAGCATGATCAGATCCGACAGCGCGCTGACGAACATCTGGTTGCCCTCGCCGGTCGGGTCACCCTCGAACATTGTCGCCATACCCTGGCGGACCCGGTTCCCGATTTCCGCCGAACACCCGACCATGCTGTTGAGGTAGGCGAAGGTGACCGGAACGGCGTACTGGCTCACCAGGTCGGCCTGGCCGGTTTCGCAGAACGAGTTGACTTCCGGTACGGCGATTCGCTCGATCTCGGTGTGCAGGTTGTACAGGTCGATCTCGTTGATGCTGTCCACGGTGGCCCCGCGGTAGCGCAGATGTTCGGTTCCGGCCGTACGCAGGGCATTCGGGCGGTACTGCATCATCGATTTCACCGGGCACGCATCGGGCACGCTCTGCTCCCAGGTGCGCGGGTCGGCCGGGAAATGGGCGGGATCGTTACCGATCCGCACGGCGGTCCGGTAGCCGATCACCAGCGTCGCGGGGACGCCGGGCGCCAGTTCCACCTGAGCCAGCGAACCGTGCCGGGCCCGCATACTCGAGTAGGTCCGGTGCGGGTCGGCGGCGAAATCCTCCATGTACAGCGGTACCCGGCCCGGGTCGTGGATGGTGGGTACCGGCTGGTTTCCGGCGTACCGAGGTTGGTGGTGCGGTGATTCGAAGTGTGTGGTCAATGCGATGACTCCAGGTACGTAACAGGATTACGACGAATATGCCGAGGTCTCGGGCATCTGGCTGTGCTGGCCCGTGGCAGCGTTATGGCTTCCGCCGACGGCGGGTAGGGAATGCCTCCACACGAACTCGAGACGATAGTGCGCCGGAAGACATCTGCCTGTACACCTGTGGACGGTTGCCGCCGTTCATACGGCGGATACCGGTACGACTGCGAGTGCGCTACCGGTGCCTGCGTCCGGGTACCACCGGGCGGGCGATAGCGCCGCTCCCGGCCGGTTCTTCCCACCGAGGCATTCGCACACAACAGGTTCCACGTCGGAGCATCATACTCACAGCCCTGCGGCTCAGCAGCCGGAACGGTGGCGTCGTGCTCCCTTATCCTTTACGGGCCAGTCTCATTGCGAAGAGCCGGGCGTCGGTGGTCGCGGCAGCGGTGTGGCCGCCAGGCAAACCCGCGGCCACACCCGAGGAGCCGGCCGTGCCGGGCGCCCGACGACGTCAGCCGGCGGGGAGCAGGGCCGCGGCCCGGTCGGCGATCGCGGTGCCGACCTCTGTGGTGGTGGCGTTCCCGCCGAGGTCGGGGGTGCGGGGCCCGCCCGTTCCCAGGACATCGGTCACTGCGCGGTCGACGGCTGCGGCCGCCTCGTGCTCGCCGAGGTGGTCGAGCAGCATGGCACCGGCCAGGATCTGCGCGACCGGGTTGGCGATCCCCTGTCCGGCGATATCCGGGGCGCTGCCGTGGACGGCCTCGAACATCGAGGGGGCGTCGCGATCCGGGTTGATATTGCCGGAGGGCGCCAGGCCGAGACCGCCGGTGACGGCGGCGGCCAGATCCGAGAGGATGTCACCGAACAGGTTGGAGCCGACGATCACGTCGAGCCGGTCGGGGTGCAGCACGATTTCGGCGGCGAGGGCGTCCACATGCATCTGCCGGGTCTGCACCGCCGGGTATTCGGCGGCGATCCGGTCGAAGATCTCGTCCCAGTAGGGCATGGAATGGATGAGGCCGTTCGATTTGGTCGCCGAGCACAGTCGGCCCGTGCGCTCACCGGCCCGTTCGAAGGCGTAGCGGATGATCCGTTCGCAGCCGGCGCGGGTGAACACCGACTCCTGCAGGACGAATTCGTCGGGGCGGCCCGGATTGTGCTTACCGCCGATCTCGGAGTACTCGCCTTCGGAGTTCTCCCGCACGATCAGCAGATCCAGGTCTTCGGCGGTGCGGTCGCGCAGGGCCGATTCGGTGCCGGGCAGCAACCGGACGGGTCGCAGGTTGACGTACTGGCCGAAGGCGCGCCGCAGCGGGATCAGCAGACCCCACAGTGAGATGTGATCCGGGACGCCGGGAAAACCCACGGCGCCCAGCAGGATCGCGTCGAACCCGGCGAGGGTCCGCGGGCCGTCCGCGGGCATCATCGCGCCGGTGCGCAGATAGTTCTCGCAGGACCAGTCGAATTCGGTCCATTCGATGCCGGGCAGCACCCGGTCGATGACCTTGACCGCCTCGGCGGTGACGTCGACGCCGATGCCGTCGCCGGGGATGGTCGCGATCCGATAGGAACTCACAGGGGGACTCCGATGTATTTGATCTCGAGGAATTCGTCGATACCGACCAGACCGCCTTCGCGGCCGAGTCCGGATTCTTTCACCCCGCCGAACGGCGCGGCCGGATTGGATACCACGCCCTGGTTCAGGCCGACCATCCCGGTGTCGAGCGCCTCGCACACCCGCAGGCCGCGGCGCAGGCTTTCGGTGTAGACGTAGCCGACCAGGCCGTAGGGGGTGTCGTTGGCGCGGTCCACTGCCTCGTCCTCGGTATCGAAGGTGGTCAGGCAGGCGACCGGCCCGAAGACCTCGGTATGGCAGATCGCGGCATCGTCGGGGACGTCGGTGAGCACCGTGGCCGGATAGAAGTTGCCGGGCCCGTCGACGGGAGAGCCGCCCAGCAGGACGCGGGCACCGCGGGCGCGGGCATCGGCGACCAGTTCGGTCACCTTGGCCACGGCGTCGGCGTCGATCAACGGCCCGACCACGACCCCGGGTTCGGTCCCGGGACCCAGCGGCAGTTCGGCCAGCCGGGCGGTGAGCCGGGTGGCGAAATCGGTGGCGATCTCACGCTGGACGAAGAAGCGGTTGGCCGCCGTACAGGCCTGCCCGATATTGCGCATCTTCGCCGCCACCGCACCCTCGACGGCCGCGTCCAGATCGGCGTCGTCGAAGACGAGGAACGGCGCGTTACCGCCCAGCTCCATGGATGTACGCATCACGGTGCGCGCGCACTGTTCCAGCAGTATCTTGCCGACCGCGGTCGATCCGGTGAAGGACAGTTTGCGGGAGCGCGGGTCCAGGATCAGCGGCGTCATCACCGCGCCGGGGTCCGCGGTGGTCACGACGTTCACCACGCCGGACGGTACGCCGGCCCGCTGCAGGATCTCGGCGAGCGCCAGCGTGCACAGCGGTGTCTGCTCGGCGGGTTTCACCACGCAGGTGCAGCCGGCCGCCAGCGCCGGTCCGATCTTGCGGGCACCCATCGCCATCGGGAAATTCCACGGGGTGATGAGCAGGCTCGGGCCCACGGGCTGTTTGGTGATCAGGAAGCGGGCGCCGCCGCCCGGGGCGGGCATGTAGCCGCCGTCGAGCCGGACCGCTTCCTCGGCGAACCAGCGGAAGAACTCGGCGGCATAGGCGATTTCGCCGCGGGCCTCCGCCAGGGGTTTGCCCATCTCCAGGGTGGCGATCAAGGCGAGGCGGTCGGCCTCGTCGAGCAGCAGGCGATGCGCGCGCATGAGGATATCGCTGCGCTCCCGGGCGGGTGTGCGGGCCCAGGCCTGCTGCGTGGCCGCGGCGGCATCGAGTGCCGCGATACCTTCCTCGGGGGTGGCATCGGCGACTGTGCGCAGCTGCCGGCCGGTGGCCGGATCGAGTACCGGCATGGACTTCGCCGCCGGGAGCCAGCGGCCCCCGATGAACAGACCGTCGGGTACCGACGCCACCGCGGCGCGTTCGGGTTCGGTGAGTGTGTCCTCGGTGAGCACGGCGTCGGCTCCTCCCTGTCGGCGCCCGGAAACAATCTGGGCTGAATTGTCGACAATCCTACAATAGTCGCGGGCGGCGCAGGCGCGGTACCGGGGCCGGGTCCGGTGCGCGGATGGGCGTGTATCGCGATCCGCATACCCAGCCCGTGCGGAGGCTCTTCCCGCCGGCGGTGAGCCTCGGCGGCAATACCTTCAGTACTGTTAACTAAGCCGTTGCCGGGAGGTGACCCGCCGCTTGCGCCGAGGGCACAGAATCGCGGAAGCGGAATTGGGAATCGAGAGTGTGGGTGCCGGATGGTCGTGGGTCACGGGGTGGATCACAGTTTTTCGCACCACGAGGACCTGCCGGACGCACGCGGCCGCTTCGGCAGATTCGGCGGCCGCTACGTTCCCGAAGGGCTCATGGCCGCCTTGATCGAACTGGACGCCGCCTACGAACAGGCTCGTGCCGACAGCGGATTCAGTACCGAACTCGCGGGACTGCTGCGCACCCGGGTGGGGCGGCCGACGCTGCTGCACCAGGTGCCGCGGTTCGCGGCCCGGCTCGGCGTGCCGGGGGTGAAGGTTTATCTCAAGCGCGAGGATACGGCCCATACGGGGTCGCACAAGATCAATAACGCGCTCGGGCAGGGTCTGCTGGCCAAACGGATGGGCAAACGCCGTATCGTCGCCGAAACCGGGGCGGGACAGCACGGGGTCGCGGTGGCGACGGTCTGCGCGATGCTCGAACTGGCCTGCACCATCTACATGGGTGCCGGCGATATGGAACGCCAGCGCCACAATGTGGTGCGCATGCGGTTGCTCGGGGCCGAGGTCCGGGCGGTGGAGTCGGGCACGCGCCGGCTCAAGGAAGCGATCAGCGAATCCGTCCGCGACTGGGTCGCCCATGTGGACACCACCCACTACCTGTTCGGCACCGCCGCCGGACCGGCGCCGTATCCCCGTATCGTGCGCGATTTCCAGACGATCATCGGGGTGGAGGCGCGTGCCCAGATAGTGGCCGAGGAGGGCCGGCTGCCCGATATCGTGCTCGCCTGTGTGGGCGGGGGCAGCAACGCCGTCGGTACCTTCCATCCCTTCGTGGGCGACGCCGGGATCCGATTGGTCGGTGTGGAGGCAGCGGGATACGGCCTCGGCACCGGCGCGCACGCGGCGTCGCTGAGCGCGGGGTCGCCGGGGGAAATGGACGGCAGCTTCAGCTATCTCCTGCAGGACGACGACGGGCAGATCTCGGTCACCCACAGCGTGGCCGCCGGGCTGGATTATCCCGGCGCCGGTCCCGAGCTCAGCTATCTGAAGGAGACCGGCCGCGTGCAGATCGCGGCCGCCACCGACGCGACGGCCCTGCGCGGTGTGCAGGCGCTCGGCCACACCGAGGGCATCATCGCCGCCCTCGAATCCGCCCACGCGGTAGGTCACCTGCTCGACCTCGCCGCGCAGGGCGAATTACCGGCGGGCTCGGTGGTCCTGCTGTGCCTTTCCGGCCGCGGCGACAAGGATCTCGACGTCGCGGCGCAGCGGCTGGGTCTCGACTGAACCCCGGCCCGGATGCCGGGCCGGCCGGAACCGCCGGCGGTCAGGTGCGAAGTGGCGCAGTGCGTTCGACGGGCCCGGCCGGCCGGGCGAGCGCAGGCGGATCACCCGGCGCGGAGACGCGCACCGGATCCGGCAGGGCCGGCCAATAGTGTTCGGTGAACAACCGGGCCACCAGTTCGCCCCGGCTGGACACCTCGACCTTGGCGAAGACCGACTTGATGTGATCGCGGACGGTATGCGGCGAGAGAAACAACGTGCCGGCGATCTCGGCGGTGGTCAGACCCCGCACGACGAGCTGGGTGATCTGCAGTTCCCGGGTGGTGAGGTCGTGGGCTTCGGCGATCAGCACCGCAAGGTCCGCCGGGGTCGCAGGTTCGATGATCAGCGCGACCGGACCGGGTCCGGTTCCGTTACCGGCGAGGTTCGACGCATGGCAGCACAGCCAGCGGCCCTCGATGTTCCGGATGCGCAACCGGGCGTTGCCGTGCTCGAAACCCGCCGCGTGAGCCCGTGCCCGGAGTACCGTGCCCTGCAACCAGATCGGGATGTCGACCCCGATCGCCGACGGTACGCACGGCCCCGGTGGCAACAGCGCGAGGTGCTGCCCGGCCTCGGCGTTGAGCGATATCGCGGTGCCCGTCTCGTCGAAGAGGATCAACCCGGGCGCGGGTGAGCCGGTGTGGACCGCCGCGGGCGCCGGCCGGGCGAAACGACGCAACCGCGTGGCCAGCGGCCCGGCGAGGTCGGCGAGCAGGCCCACCTCCGCGGCGGAGAAGGCGCCGGCGCCGCGGAACAGGCTGACCAGACCCCACGGCCGGTCACCGATCCGCAGCGCGACCCGCAGTTCGTCCGCGATACCCCGGTCGGCGAACAGCCGCCGGAAACGCGCGCTGCGCGCCGGCAGGTCGCCGGTCACCGCGCGCAACCCGGCGGCCGGGATCGGGGCCCGCGCCAGATCGCGGAAGGGCACCACGTTCTCCTCGAGCAGTTCGCTCTCCCAGTAGGCGGCGCATCCTTCACCCGATCCGAGGTTCTCCACCAGCATCGGCGCGGTGATCAGCCCGGTTTCCGGATCGGCCGCGGTCCAGACGGCCGAATCGAACGGTACGAGCCTGCGGATACCGGCCGAGACCCGGCCGAAGAAGTCCATGCTGTCGGCGGCCCGGCCGGCGGCGGCCAGGACGGGTTCGTATCCCTGATTCATCGGCGTTCCTCCGGCTTCCAGCCTGCCCGGTGGGGGTCCCACCGCCAACCCCCCATTCGAGGGGGTGGCCCGATCCCGTATCCCGCGCGCGCGGGATGGTTCCCGGCCGCCGCCGCGGCGAAGGTCGAAGCAGTCGATCGAGAGGAAATCATGGATATCGCGATAATCGGTGGCGGGTCGGCGGCGGTGGCGTTGCTGGACGCGCTGGCCGTATCGGGGGCCGCGACAGGGGAGCGTCCCGGTTCCGTCACCGTGTTCGAGCCGTCGCCGTGGTTGTGGCGCGGCCGCCCCTACGCACCGGACCTGGATTCGGTGCTGGTGAATGCGATTCCGCAGCTCATGTCCATCCGGGGCGGCGATGTCGGCCACTACCTCGGCTGGCTGGGTGAGCAGGGCGCCGCGTATCTGGACCCGCGGCTGGGTGAGCGGCTGGTGCCGCGCGCACTGTACGGCCGCTACCTGGTGGATTCGGCGGAAACGGCTCTGGCGGCGCTCCGTGCGCAGGGCTGGGATACCGCCGTGGTGCCCGACCGGGTCACGGGTATCAGGTCGCACCAGGGCGGGATCGTCGCCACGACGGGGAAGCAGGAGTACCGGGCGAGCCGGCTGGTGCTGTGCGTGGGCGGCGGAACACCTCCGGACCTGTACGGTCTGGCGGGCAGCCCGGGATATATCCACGACCCGTACCCGCTGGCCCGCACGCTGGGCGAGATCCCGCCGCAGAGTTCGGTCTCGGTGATCGGCAGTGGCCTCACGGCCGTCGATATCGCGGTGTCGCTGGCCGCCCGGGGACATACGGGCCGCATCGACCTGCTGTCGCGCACCGGGACCCTGCCGTATGTGTGGCAGCGGCCCGCCCCGCGGGTTTTCGAGTATGTGACCGGCGAGCGGATCGCCGCCCTGCACCGGGCACAAGGATTCGTCACCTGGGCCGATCTCGCCGACCTCGGGCGCGCGGAACTCACCGCCGCCGGGGAGAGTTTCGACGATTTCGCCGCGGACCTTCTCGACACCGCCGCGGATCCGGTCGCGCGGCTGCGGCACCAGATCGAGACGATCGACGACCCCGGGATCGGCCGGCGGCTGGTGCGCGAATCCGTGCATCGTCTGGGGCCCGCCGTGTGGCCGCTGCTGCGCGACGGGGACAGGGCCCGGCTGCGGCAGCACTTCCGGACGGCCACCGCGGTCGCCTCGCCGATGGTCCCGGTCAACGCCGTGACCGTGCTCGAGATGCTGGATACCGGCCGGCTCGAACTCACATCCGGCGTGCGTGTCGTCGCGCCGGTGGCCGGCCGCTTCCGGATCGAGACCGCCGTGGGGGGCCGCACCTCGGACATCGTGGTGAACGCGGTCAATCCGCCGCCGCAGGCGATCCCCGCCGCGGCCCGATCGCTGGTCGACTCCCTGGTGGCAGGCGGTCTGGCCGCTCGTCATCCGGAGGGTGGAGTCGTCCCCGCCGATCCGCGCGTGCACGTCCTGGGTGATCTGGCCGGCGGTGGTTCGTTCGTCACCACCGGTATCGCCGGGCTGGCGGCACGGGCGGCGTTCATCGCGGGCGCCTTGTCCGCGAGCGGCCGGCCGGTGGCGCCCGGGGTCCCGGCATGACGTCGCTCACAGCAGAGAGCGGACCGCTCGTGATGAGAACGCCGAACAGCCTGGTCGCGGCGGTAACCGGGAATACGGTGGCCGGAAAATCGATTGATCCGTGTCGTAGCCGTAAGAAACACTGACGCTTCACCGATGAGCACGGGGACCTGTGCTCGTCTCATCTCACAGACGGCCGGGGCATGTCGCCGAGGACCTGCCCCGGCCGGCGTCATCCGTTCCCGATCCCCGGAGGTACTCCATGCCCGCCCGTATCCCAGTTCGCCGGGCCGGCGGGGGCACCCCGGCCGTGATCCGGCTGTTGGTGATCGCGACCTTCGTGGTGATCCTCAACGAGACCATCATGATCAACGCGATTCCGCGGCTGATGAACGATCTGGAGGTCACCGAACGGGCCGCGCAATGGGTATCCACGGCGTTCATGCTCACCATGGCGGCAGTCATCCCGGTGACCGGCTGGTTCCTGCAGCGGGTCACCACCCGTCGCGCCTACGCGATCGCGATGGGGGTGTTCCTCGCCGGTACGGCGCTGTCGGCAGTGGCGCCGTCGTTCGCGGTGCTGCTGATCGGCCGGATCGTGCAGGCGGGCGGGACCGCGGTCATGATGCCGCTGCTGATGACCACGCTGATGACGGTGGTGCCCGAACACGATCGCGGGCGGGTGATGGGCAACGTCACGCTCGCCATCTCCGTCGCGCCGGCCATGGGCCCGGTGATATCCGGCCTGGTGCTGCAGGTGGCGTCGTGGCGGTGGTTGTTCGTGCTGGTGCTGCCGATCGCGGGCGTGGTGACCTGGTTCGGGCTGCGCAGCCTGGAGAACGTCGGGGAACCGGAGGCCGGTGCGATCGATTGGCTCAGTGTGGTCTTGGCGGCGCTCGGTTTCGGCAGCCTGGTCTACGGGCTGAGCGGGTTCGAGGCGGGCAGTATCGCGACCCCGGCGCTGATCACCGCGGCCGGGATCGTGCTCATCGGGTTGTTCGTGGCGCGGCAGCTGCGGTTGCAGCGCACCGGGACCCCGTTGCTGGATCTGCGGGTGCTGCGGTCGGCCACCTACGCCAAGGGCTTGGTGCTCATGGCGGTGGCCTTCCTGGCGATGCTCGGTTCGATGATGCTGCTGCCGCTGTATCTGCAGAATCTGCGCGAGCTCTCGCCGCTGCTCACCGGCCTGCTGGTGATGCCGGGCGGGCTGGCGATGGGTTTGCTCGGGCCGGTGATCGGCCGCCTGTTCGACCGGTTCGGCGGCCGGGTACTGGTGATTCCGGGGTCGATCGCGATCACCGCCGCGCTGGCCGGCTTCACGCAGATCTCGATCAGCACGCCGTACTGGCAGCTGCTCGGACTGCACATCCTGCTCATGATCGGGCTGGCCGCGGCCTTCACCCCGGTGTTCACCCTGGCGCTGGGCGCGCTGCCGGAGGATCTGTACTCGCACGGCAGCTCGATGCTGGGCACGTTGCAGCAGGTGGCGGCCGCGCTGGGCACCGCCCTGGTGGTGACCGTGCTGGCGACCCGGGCCGGCACCCTCGAAGACGGTGGAGCCGACCCGGTATCGGCGCAGCTCGGCGGTATGCAGTGGGCGTTCGCGGTCTCGGCGGCCCTGGCGGTGGTAGTGATCGTCATGGCGATCCTGTTGCCGAACCGGTCCAGCGCACCGGACGCAGACGGCATCGACGAGGAGAGCGAGGCGGAGTTGGTGCAGGCCTGAGCGCCGCCACACGGGCGTGCGCGTTCGGGCGGCGTATCGCACCGGCGGGTGCGAGGATTGGGCCGGAGAACTCGCTCGACCGATGATGGAGAGGCGGAAAGTCCATGCTGGCGAAGACGTTTCGGAGGAGTGCCGCGGCGGTTTGCGGTGCGGTGGCCGTGCTGGCCGTGCCGCTGCTGTCCGCACCCGCGGCGAATGCGGCGGTGGCGCCGATCATCACCCTCGCGGTGAGCGGTAAACCGACCACCGCGTCGGGGGATACCGTGCCGACCGGATGCGGTGTCCGGCTGGAAGCAACCGTGACCTTGCCGGATGGTAGGCCGGTGGAGACCGGGACGGTCCAGTTCTTCAATCGTGTCCCGGGCAACGGCGATGTGTTCCTCGGAAAAGTGCCCGTGCTGTACGGCATGGCGAATCTCACCTGGACCGCGAGCACGCCCGGGGCGAACGGGCTGAGCGCAGCCTATTCCGACGGCCTGCCCGATTTCCTCCCGGTCGCGACCGGAACGCAGGTGACCGCCCGACCGGGACTCCAAGTCGGCGGACTGTGCCTCTGACGGCGGGATCGTCGCCTCGGCTGCCCGGGCTCCGGCTGCCGGTGCGCGGCCGGAGTGCCGAGGCGGCCCGTCAGCGCTACCGCCGGGTCGCGGCGTAGATTCGGCGTATGCCCAGGGACGACAGCGCCGCGAACCATCAGCCGCTGCTGGTGCTGGTGAAGATCACCGAGATACTCGATGCCTTCTCGCTGGCGCGGCCGTCGCTGACACTCGGGGAGATCCAGCAGGCCACCGGTTTCCCGACCTCCACGGTGCAGCGGCTGGTGACGAATATGGTCGCGCAGGGGCTGCTGGATCGCGCGGGTGATCAGATCCGGATCGGATTGCGGATGAGTTATTGGGCGGCGACCGCGGTGAAAGGGCTGGATCTGCTGTCGATTGTCGACCCGGTACTGCGCGAGATCCGCGACGAGACCGGGGAGACGGCTTGCGTTTTCCGGGCGGAACACGGTTTCCGGGTATGCGTCGCGATCGCCGAGACCCGGCACGCGCTGCGCCGGGACATGTACGTCGGCAAGATCATTCCGCTGTATGCCGGCTCGGCGGGCCGGATTCTGCTGGCCTGGAACCCGGACCTCGCCGAGCAGGTACTCGCGGCACCCTTGGAACCGCTCACCGAAGGAACGGTGACCAGCCCCGCCGAGTTGCGCGCGCTCATCGCGCAGGCCAAGGCCGACGGGTACGCCATCAGCGCCGGGGAACGCGAGGATTCGGCATCCGGACTGTCGGCGCCGATCTTCGACGCGTCCGGACACGTGGTGGCCGCGTTGACGATCAGCGGTCCGACGATCCGGATGCCGCGCGAGCGCTGCGAGGAATGGGTGGACCTGCTGGTGGGCTATGCCGAGCGGGTCACCCGCACCTTGGGGGGCCGGATCCCGGCCTGAGTTGCGGTTGCGGGCCGTGAGCGGCTCGGGCCGGAGACGCTGCACGGCTCGGCCGTGTCACCACCCGAACGGGCCGTGCCACGGCTCGCCCGGCGTGCGACGGAATGGCCGAAAGACTGCTGTGGCACGCAACTCCGCCGGCCGGGCGGTACTCCACCGGCCGTTGTCGCTCAGCGGGCTTGCGCCTCCGGGTTGACCGGATACGGCGGTAGCTCGCCGCGCACCATGGCGACCGCGTTTTCCGCGCAGCGGCGGGCCATTTCGGCGCGCACCGGCACGGTGGCGCTACCGACATGGGGTAGGAGAACGGTGTTGGGCAGTTCGGCGAGTCCGGGCGCCAGCCGCGGTTCGTCCTCGTAGACGTCGAGCCCGGCGCCGGCGATGGTGCCGGCCCGCAGCGCCGCCACCAGTGCCTGTTCATCGACGACCGGCCCGCGCGCGGTGTTGATCAGGATCGCCGACGGTTTCATGGCGTTCAGTACGGCGGCGTCGACCAGATGGCGGGTCTGCTCGTTGAGCGGGACGTGGACCGAGAGGTAGTCGCTGGTCGCGACGAGTTCCGGCCAGGATACGTGCCGTACCCGGCCCGCGAATTCCCCGAGTTCCGCCTCGCTCACCGCGCGGTCGCCGGGCGGCCGCGGGCAGAACACGACCGTCATCCCGAAGGCGAGCGCGCGCCGGGCGGTGGCGCGGGCGATCCGGCCGAATCCGGCCAGGCCCAGTGTTTTCCCGCTGACATCGTGGCCCAGTAGTAGCTCCGGTTCCCAGCCGTGGAATTTTCCCGCGCGAACGAAGGCGTCGGCCTCGACCGCCCGCCGTGCCACCGCCAGCATCAGCAGGATCGCGATATCCGCGGTGGCGTCGGTGAGCACGCCCGGGGTGTTGCCGACCACGATGGAGTTCGCGGTGGCCGCCGCGATATCGATATTGTTGTAGCCCACCGCGAAATTGCTGATTCCGCTGATCTTCGCGCGGTCCAGTAGCGGCGCGTCGAATTCGTCGCGTAACTGTGCCACCACCACCCGGTAGTCACCGGAGGCGCAGGCGTCGGCCAATTCGTCGTAGCCCATCCGGTTTCCGGCGACCCGCACCGTTCCGGCCGCCTCGAGCAGGCGCATCCCTGGCTCGGGCAGGGCAGTGGTGACCAGGAAATCGGCGGTCACGCGATAACCCATTCGAAGGCGTGCGCTTCCGACCGTGCGCCCTGCGCGGTTTTGGACCGGTTGGGTTCGCCGAGTTCAGCGAGCATCCGCTCGCTGATTCCGATCAGGCGCGCGAGGGTTTCCGGGGTGAGCCACTCCGGGCGGGTGGCGAACAGGATGTCCTCGCTGGCGGTGTTGCCACTGGCGCCGGGCGCGAACGGGCAACCGCCGAGACCGCCCAGGCAGCCGTCGACCATCCCGGCGCCCGCGTCGATGGCGGCCAGCGTATTGGCCACACCCAGACCCCAGGTGTCGTGGCCGTGATAGACGATGCGCCGGTCCGGGGTGGTGGCGCCGACCGCCTGGATCAGCTGCCGGACCTGCGCCGGAACGGCTTGGCCGAGGGTGTCGCAGACGACGATATCGGCGGCGCCGTCGGTGCGCGGGTCGGTGGCGATACCCAGCACCCGCTCGGGGTCGATCATGCCCTCGAACGGGCAGGTGAACGAGGTGGCGATACAGAGCTGGATGGTTCCGCCGCAGTCGCGGGCCAGTTCCACGGCCCGCGGCATGGCGGCCACACTGTCCTCGGTGGTGCGCCCGATATTGGCCTTGTTGTGCGAATCCGAGGCGGAGAAGCAGTACTGGAAGTTGCGTGCTCCGGCCGCGGCGGCCTTCTCGATATGCCGGGGCGTGGCGACCCACACCCAGCATCGGGCCAGTTCTTCGGGAGTGAGTTCGGCGATCACGTCGAGGGTGTTGGCCAGCGGCGGCACCAGGTCGGGGCGGGCCATGGACCCGATCTCGAGTTCGGGCACACCCAGCGCCAGCAGTTCGCGGGCGATCTCCACCTTGCGCTCGGTGGACAGCAGTTTCCCGGTGAGCTGCAGACCGTCGCGCAGTGTCACGTCGCGCAGTGTCGCGGCCGGTGTGTAGGTGAAGGTCATACGGTAACCCCTGTATCGGAAGTGCCTGTGACGGTGTCGATTTCGCCGTCGCTGAGGCCCAGCACCGACGCGAGTACCTCGCGTGTGTGTTCACCCAGGTCCGGTCCGATTGTACGGATCGGCAACGAGGCGCCGCCGATCACCGGGACGATGCCGGGGAACCCGACCGTGGCGGGTTCGGCGGCGCCGGTATCCACCGGGAACTGCTGGATCATGTTCCGGGCCGCGTACTGTTCGTCGGCGCAGATATCGGCCGCGGTATAGATCGGGCCGGACGGCACACCGGCCGCGTCCAGCAATTTCAGGGCCTCCGCGCGGGTGTGTCGGACGGTCCAGGCGGAGATCGCGGCGTCGAGTTCCTCGCGGCGGCGCCAGCGGCCGGCGTTGTCCCGCAGATCGGGGTCGGCGGCGAGGTCCGGACGTTCGATCAGTTCCATATAGCGCTGGAAGATCCCGTCGCCGTTCCCGGCGATGATGATGCTGTACCCGTCGCTGCAGGGGTAGGCGTTCGAGGGTGCGATACCTTCCATCCGGCCGCCCACCCGCCGCCGCTCGACCCCGTAGGCGAGGTAATCGGGAACCAGCGATTCCATCACCGACAGGATCGATTCGTTGAGCGCGACATCGATGATGCGCTCGGGCAGCGGGACGGGGACGGTGCTGCGTTCGCGCTGGAACAGCGCCATCACCGTGCCGAACGCGGCGTAGATACCGGCGATGGAATCGCCGATGGAGACCCCGGTGCGTACCGGCGGCCGGTCGGGATCGCCGACCAGTTCGCGCAGGCCGCCCACCGCTTCGGCGACTGCGGCGAAGCCGGGTCGCGCGGATTGCGGGCCGGTCTGGCCGTACGCGGAGATCCGGGTGATGACGAGGCCGGGGTTGACCTCCTGAAGATCATCCGGCCCGAGCCCCCACTTCTCGAGGGTTCCGGGCCGGAAGTTCTCCAGCAACACATCGCATTCGCGGATCAGGTCCAGCACGAGCCCGCGGCCGGCCTCGGTTTTGAGGTCGAGCACGATCGACTTCTTGTTGCGGTTGATCGTGCGGTACAGCATCGACGTATCACCGTCGTAGAGTCGCCACCGGCGCAGTTCGTCACCGGTGACCGGCCGCTCGACCTTGATCACCTCGGCGCCGAAATCGGCGAGCATCCGGCCCGCGGTCGGTGCGGCGATGTAGTTACCCAGTTCGAGGACCCGGATACCGGCGAGCGGGCGAATCTCGGCGTTGCTCATATCTTCCTAACGTTGCGGGTTCTACAGGACCAGGCTCAGCGGCATGATGAGCAGGATCGCCACCACCGAGGCGACCGAGACACCCACCGAGCAGGACTTCAGGGTGCCGCGGGTGGTCTGTCCCATCAGCGACTGCAGCAGCCAGAACGTGTTGCTGGTGACGTGCACGGCGAACAGCGAACCGGCACCGGCGGCCAGCGCGATGAGGACCGGATCGATCCCGAGGGCCGGAGCGACCGGGGCGAGGATGCCGGCGGCGGTGATCGCCGAAATGGTCACCGAACCGACCGCGATATGCAGGACGGCGGCGATCACCCAGACCATCAGCAGCGGCGCGGCGCTGCTCGCGGTGAAGTATTCGCCGAGGATATCGCCGAGCCCGATGGCGGAGATGGTGGCCGCCAGCGAACCACCGACGCCGGTGAGGATGAGGATCTGGCCGCTTTCGCTGAACCCGGTCGCGATACAACGCTGGACGCGTTCGATCCCGACCGCGCGGCGGCCGACGAAACTGGTGCCGAGCAGTCCGATCAGCAGGGCGATCACCGGGGTGGACAGGAATTCGATCACCGGGTTGTGCACCTCTGCGACGTCCAGGATCGCGCCGACGGCGATGAGGATCAGCGCGGTGCACAGCGGTGCGAACAGCAGTGGCAGGGGAGTCTCGGTGCGCGTTTCGGCGGCGGTCTTGGTGGCCACACCCCCGGTACCGGCGGTGGAGTCGTTCTCGGTGGCGGCGTCCGGTTCGAACGGAAGCTGCTGTTCGTCGCGCTCCTCGTTCCACCAGCCGCGGTCGAACAGGAAACACATCACCGCCACCGAAATCGCCACGGTGGGGATCACCAGGACGAGACCGAAGAGCAGCATTTTGCCCAGCGGAACACCCAGGAGGCCCGCCAGGGCCAGCGCACCCACACCGGGCACGGTGAGCACGATGCCGCATTCGCCGCCGATCGCCAGGGCGGTCGCCATCTTGGCGGTGCCCTTCTTCTCGATCTTGGCGGCGGTACTGCGAGCCAGCGGAGCCGAGATCACCATGAGTACGTCGAGGTAGATCGACTGCAGGAAGGTCGCCAGTGTCAGCGACATCGCGTACGGCATCCGGTTGGCCCCCAGCAGGCGCACCAGCACCCCCACCAGCCGCTGGATCGCGCCGGTTTCCTGCAGCATCGCACCCATCAGCACACCGAAGGCGACCAGCAGGCCGACCTCGGCCATGATGTCGCCGAATCCGGTGCTGATGGTTTCGACGGTTTTCGCGGCCCCCAGCCCGGAGGTGAGCCCCAGATAGGCCGCGCCGATCACCAGCGATACCGCCGGATTGAATTTGAACCGAGTGATCAGCACGACCACGGCGAGGATCGCCGCCGCCGTATTGAGCATCGTTGCAAGGTCTGACATGTGCATTTCCCATCGAGTCGCACTCGGGTGAGTGCTGTCCCCACGCGGCGCGCGGGGGTAGTACGCCGTGACTCAGGCCACAGCAGGCTCATATTATGAGCGGAGACTCACAATATAAGCAAGGCGTTGATGCTCGCGGGCACTGGGTCCTCCGGTCACCGTGCGCTCGGCCCGGGCACGCCGGTGATCTCGCGGGGCTGCCTTTTCCGGGCGGGACCACTATGGTTACCAGGCATCCGCAGGGATCCTCTCTGCGTTCGGCGTCCCATATCGTGCTGGGGCCTCGCCGGCCGGAGCCGGCCCGCGAACCATTCGACTCGTGTGAACCCATCAGCGGAGGACACGCTATGCCGATACGTGAAAGCGCCTGGCCCGCCGGTACACCGTGCTGGGTGGACTGTCAGGTCGACGAGACGACCAGCGCCCGCGACTTCTACAGTGCGCTGTTCGGGTGGGAGGTCGCCGCTACCGCGCCGGAGGCCGGTGGGTACCTCATGGCGATGCTACAAGGGCGGCCGGCGGCCGGGATCGGGCCGAAACCGCCCGGGCAGGTGATGCGGTCGACCTGGACGACCTATCTCGCGAGCGACGATGCCGACGCGACGGCCGCGGCCGTCGGCTCGGCGGGCGGCACGGTGCTGGCGCAACCGTTCGATGTCATGGACATCGGCCGGATGTTCGTCGCCGCCGACCCCACGGGGGCGGTGTTCGGGGTCTGGCAGGCACGGAAACATTTCGGGGCGGGGATCTACAACGAGCCCGGCGCCTACTGCTGGAACGAACTGCACACCGACGGCTACGAACAGGCCCAGCGCTTCTATTCGACGGTGTTCGGCTGGCATTTCACCGAGGTCGGGGACGGGGCGGAGATGACCTACGCGACCTTCGCCCTGGAGCCGGGCGGGGAGCCGGTCGGTGGTCTCAACGATTCGACGCGGACGCCCGGCGCCGACCCGGCGCACTGGCTGGCGTGGTTCCAGGTCGCCGATACGGACGCGGCGCTGAACAAGGCGACCGAACTCGGCGCGTCCGTGCTGATGGGCGCCCAGGACAGCCCGTTCGGCCGGATGGGAATACTGGCCGCGCCGCAGGGAGAAGCTTTCGGCATCATCGATATCGCGCAATCGGCCGCCCCGTCCTGACCGGCGGCCGCGCAGCCCGGGTCGCTCGCCGCGGGGAAGTCATACCGGTCGGCTTGCCGGCAACGGCGGCTATCGGGGCTTCCGATTTCCCTCGTAGCCGCCGTTTCCGGGTACGCCGTTTCGGAGCAGCCCGGGATCACACCGTATCCGAGCGGCCCGAGGCCACCGGAGCAGCCGAGGAAATCCCGTTACCGGAGCAGCCGCGGGCCCGGAGACAACGCGAGCCGGTCGTCGTAGTACACGGACGGATCCGGCCACACACCCGGTAGCGATGCGGGGCCGGCATCGATGCGGCTCATGTCCCGCCGGTTTCGGGGCGTTCGGTCCGGTCGATGCGCTCGTTGACGAGGTCGTCGTCGTCCGCGGGCGGTTCCGGATCGTGCCATTCCTCGGCGCGGCTGGACCGATTGCCGCGCAGCGTGCCCTCCAGCTCGTGGGCGAGCTCGTCGTCGCGGGCCGGGCCGTGTTTACTGCTACCTCGTTCCATCGTTGACCTCCTGCCTCGGGCGGCGGTTCAGGTATGCCGCAGCAGGGCGCCGACGCCCTCGCTGGGGGCGGCCTCCTCGTCGACCGGGGTGATCGTGCCGCCGCGGACCAGCACACCCACCGGTAGTGCTTCGTCGGCGCGGCAGGTGTGCTCGGGGTTATCGGTGAGGGCGCCGAGCGCGCCCGGGTCGCGGACCGGTTCGGGGTCCAGCCGGACCGTACGGTCACCCAGTGCTGCTGCGTTGATCAGCAGGTTCTCGGTATTCGCCGCCAGCAGCGCCGAGACCGTCGCGGAGAGCCCGGCGACGGCCGGTCCGTCGTCGCGGCCCCGGGCCTTGTCGAACCGGGCCACCGTTTCCGCACGCCGCTGCCGGGCCTCGGCGGCCACCAGTTCCCGGACTTCGGCGTCGAACTCGCCGGTATCGGTGCCGGCGGCGCGACCGCCCGATTCCACTTCCACGACCTGTGCGGGAAGCGTGCCGAGGGCCCGGCGGACCTCGGCCCGGGCGGTGACATCACCGGCCAGCACCACCACCCGCGCCCGGATCCGTTCCGCCAGGCGTTTCAGTTCCGTGGCGACATCGGCGGCATTGCGGCGTACTTTCTCCTCCACGCGGCGTTGCATCGACAAATGCGACCAGCCGCCGCCGTGACGGACCTTGTGGATCGGATGACCCTCGCCCTCGATGGTTTCGCCGACCACGTTGCCGTCGTCGTCGACCCCGTACATCTCCGAGCCGACCTTGTCCACGACGGCGACCGCGTGCGCAACCTCCTCGGTTTCGTACTCGATCAGCGGCAGCAGATAGGGCAGGGGAGATACCCGGACGATCTCTGGTTGCACCGGGTGGGGCAGCCGGCGGTCGATCAGCACCCGTTCCGAATCCGCGATCAGCGCGCGGCCGGCGCGGCCCGGCTCGGGCGGGCTACCGGTGACGGCCGCCGCCAATGCTTCGATCATGCGGTCCGTGGCGCCCGCCGCCTCGAGGCGTTCGGCGAGGGCCCGCCAGCGCAGGGCGCGCTGCTGTTCGGCGTCCTCGGTGTCGTGTTCGGCGTCGATGTACAGCGAGGCGAACGGACCGGGTCGTTGCGCTATTTCTCGAATACTCATGCCAGTCACGTGGGGGCGCTTACCCGGCGCGGCCGGATCGAATCGTGGAGCCCGGAATCGAATCTCCGGCCGGGCCGGGGCTGCCGGCGACCGGGGTTCAGGCCGCCTGCGGAGTCAGTTTGCGCAGCGGCTCGTCGAGTTCGGCGCGGAAGAAGTCCAGGAAACCGTCGGGGTCGGGGCCGGCGTTCTGCATCACGAGATGGTCGAAGCCCGCGTCCACGAACGGCTGGGCGACGTCGAGATAACGCTGCGGGTCCGGACCACAGGCGAACTTCTCCAGGATGTCCTCCTCCCGGACGGTGGCCGAGGCGGCGGCGAAGTTCACCGGATTCGGTAGTTCGCTCATCACCTTCCAGCCCGTCATCGCCCAGCGCGAGGTCTCGTGGGCGGCACTGGCCGCGGTGTGCTCGTCGGGCGCCCAGGCCATCGGGACCTCCGCGTAGCGCGGTCCGTCACCGCCTGCCTCGCGGTAGCCGGAGACGAGTTCGGGCCGCGGTTCGGTGGCGAACAGGCCGTCACCCAGTTCGGCGGCGATTTCGGCGGCCTGCCCGCCGCCCGCGGCGACCGCGATCACCGGTGGTTCGTCGGGGAGGTCGAACACCCGGGCGTCGGAGAGTTGCAGGTGGCGGCCTTCGTAGGACTGGTAGCCGCCCTGCCAGAGCAACCGGATGATCTCCAGGGCTTCCCGCAGCAGCGCGTGCCGGCCGGCCACGTCCACCGGGAACCCCTCGCCGACGATATGTTCGTTGAGGCGCTCCCCGGCGCCCACCCCGAGGGTGAACCGGCCCTCCGACAGCAGCGCCACGGTGGCGGCGGCCTGCGCGACGATCGCCGGGTGGTACCGCACGGTCGGGCAGGTGACGCCGGTGGCGAGCCCGATCCGGTCGGTTTCGGCGGCGATGGTGCCGAGCACCGACCACGCGAACGGTGAATGCCCCTGATTGTCCAGCCAGGGGTGATAGTGGTCGCTCATCTCGACGAAATCGAAGCCCGCTTCTTCGGCGCGGACGGCCTGGCGGACCAGTTCGCGGGGCCCGAAGGCTTCGGCGGCCAGCTTGTACCCGATCTGCATGGTTCCTCCGGAAGCTGTAGTGGGGAACGCGCACGGACGGAGCGCGCGCGGATACCGGACGTGTGCGCGGTACCCGTGCGCCGGTGTGCGAAACCGCGAGCCGGGGCTCTGCGGTGGCCGGCAGTGGACCCAGGGTCGCGGTCGGAGGCCTGGGTAGCCGGTGGTGAACCCTGGCCGCGCCGGCCGGGGGTCTGCGGGGGTCGGCAGCGAACCCCGGGCCGGAATTGGTCAGGCGGTCGTGGGAAGCCGGGCGGGCGTCCGGGTGACCGTGGCGCCGGCGGCCGCGGCGAGACGGGCGAAGGCGAGGGCGTCGTGGAGGGCCGCGCCGCCGGGATCGTTGTTGAAATAGACGTAGAGGTCGGGGTCGCCGGGCCAGGCTTCGGTGAGTCGCTCGACCCAGGTACGCAGCGCCTGCCGGCCGTAGCGGGGCGGCGGTTGCGCGCGGCCGTGGTGCAGGCGCAGATAGCCCCACTCGGTGGTTCGCCAGCACGGTGTCACCGGACGTGACCCCGCATCGGCCCAGCACAGCGCTGCCTTGTTGCGTTCGAGTACCGCGCGCACCCCGGGGACCCACCACGAATCGTGCCGGGGTTCCACCGCCACCCTGACCCCTGCTGGGAAACAGCGCAGGCAGGTTTCCAGCAGCTCGGTATCGGCCCGCAGGGTGCCGGGTAGTTGCAGCAGGACGGGCCCGAGCCGGTCGCCCAGCCCTTCGGCGTGCCGCATCAATCGCGCCACGGGTTCGGCAGGTTCGCGCAGTCGCTTCATATGGGTCAGGAAACGGCTCGCCTTCACCGCGCAGACGAAATCCGCGGGTGTGCGGTCGTGCCAGGATGCGAAGACCTCGCGGCTGGGCAGGCGGTAGAAGGCGTTGTTGTTCTCGACCGTCGCGAACTGACCGGCGTAATGCTCGAGCCACAGCCGCTGCGGCAGGCCGTCCGGGTAGAGGATCCCGCGCCAATCCCGGTACTGCCAGCCGGACGTCCCGATATGCCACGGCATCGCTATCCCCGTCGCCTGCCGTGACCGGGCGGGGGCGCGTACAGCAGCGGCCGGTCGGTTCTCGTCATAGCGACCGGCTACCCCGGAAAGCACTACTCACTCCGAGGCCCGGCCATCCGTACGAGTGCGAGATGCGAGATTCACTGCGCGGGGGCCGTCCGGGTCGCTGCCGCGGCGCCGTCGCTGTCTCGGCGGAGCCGGCTCGCTGTCCGGCGGCGGTCGAGTCGCTGGGCGGCGGTCAGGAGGTCACGGGGCGGTCCAGCCAGCGCAGCAGGGCGGCGGTGACTTCCGCGGGGCGCTCTTCCATGAGGAAATGGTCGGCGTCCACCCGGACCAGCTCCGCGCCGGGTATCCGGCCGGCGAGTTCCTCGGCGGTACGTACCGGGATCGCCGGATCGCGGGTGCCCCAGATGACGGTGGTGGGGCAGGTGATCTCGCCCAGTCGCGCACCGAGTTCGGGGCGTACCCGCACCTGGTAACCGGCGAAGAAATGCGTGTACCAGCGCCGGCCTTCGGGCGTGCGGAGGAAGCCGAGATAACCGTCCAGCCGCTCGCGATCGAACGAGCCGTTGCGCAGATAGGGCGCCAGACCGATCCGGTGGACGAGATACACCGGTGGGGTGGCCAGCAGCCGGCGGGTCGGACGATACCGCGACCCGACCGTGAACGCGCCGAACAACAGCCGGTACGGCAGCGTGAAAGTGCCGTGCGCCCGCGAATTCAGGATCGCCAGCCGGCGGACGCGATCGGGATGACGCTGGACGAAGCCCAGGCCGAGGAAACCGCCGTAGTCGTGGCAGGCCAGGTCGACCCGGTCGAGGCCGAGGGCGTCGAGTATGCGCGCGATACGGTCGACCTCGATGTCGTAGTCGCAGGACAAGCCGGTGTCCCGGGACGATTCGCCCCAGCCGAGCAGATCCGGGGCGAGTACCCGGCGCCGCGCCGACAACGGTCCGATCTGATGGTCCCAGGTCCGGTGCGATTGCGGCCAGCCGTGCAACAGGACCAACGGGTCGCCGGCGCCCGCCTCGGCGTAGCACAACCGGGCACCGTCGACGGTCGTCTGCTTCATCGCCGTGCCCGGCTCGATCCGGTCTGTGGTCATCTTCGCCCTGCCTTCCTTCGAGGGTCGTCGGACATCGGAGCCCGGCGGCCGCAACCGTGTGTGGATTGCCCGTGCTGCTCGGTCTCGTGAGCGAGCCGGCTGTGCCGCTACTCGCTCCCGCGCCGGTATCGTCGCGCATATGACGCGGGCGGCACTTCCGGAAACGTGCGCTGCGCCGGCGGGTACGGCACGGCTGTGGGTGCGCCTCGGCCACGCCGTCTACCTCGGGCCGGGGCTGGGACTCGACGCGCATTCGACGGCGATCCCCGCGCTGGGCGTGGGTATCGAGGCGCCGTTTCGGGTACGGGTGGACGGGCTCCCCGATATCACCGCGCGCAGCTTCCTGTTCCGCGCCCGGGTGACCCATCACGTCGTGGAAACCCAGGGCCGCATGCTGTTCTGTTTCTTCGACCCCACCAGCACCGTGCTGGCCCGCTGTCTGGGCGGAATGACCCGCCTGGCCGATACCTACCCGTACGCGCACCACCGCGAGGCCGATCTCATTGCCCTGTGCCAGGAGCCGGAGCCGGATATCGAACGCCTGCTCGACGTGGCCAGTATCCCGCTCCCGGTAATCCGCGATCCGCGCATCGCCGCCGCCGCGAACGCCATTCGCGCCGATCCGTCCCGGCCGTATCGAGCGGGCGAAACCGCGCGCGCCGCCGGACTTTCCAGCTCCTACTTCTTACGGACCTTCGCCGCGCAGACCGGGACCAGTTTCCGCCGCTACGTCCAGTGGGCGCGGATGGTGCACATCGCCCGCTCCTACGCTGCCGGGCACGACCTCACCCGGGCGGCGGCGGACGCCGGCTTCGCTTCCCCCTCGCATTTCAGTGATACCTTCCGGGCGATGTTCGGGCTCACCCCCACCGCTTTCACCCGGATCGGCGGGGACCTGCACATCATCGAACAGTGACCACCGCCGCGCCTATTTCCGGACCACCTCGACGGGGTCGCTGAGCGCCTGCGCCAGCGCCGGCTGCGCTGCGGCGCCGGCGGGTGCGATCGCCGCCGCGGCCTGCGTCGTCTCCGTGCCGAGCAGCGCGACCATGTGCTGCATGCGGCCGATTCCCGATTCCAGGAGGCCGGCCGCCTCGAGCAGCTGTGCCGCGCCCGCCTCGGCGCGCTGCGGCAGGTCGCCCGCGAGGGCACTGCCCTGGCCGAGCTGATCGGAGATCGAGGCGAGCCGGCCGGCCAGATCGTGCAGTGCGGTGCCGAGTCCGGTGCCGGCTTCCGTGCCGCCGGGTGCGGTCAACAGTGTGGCCGCCTGATCGGAGATATCCCGGCCGGCCTGCAGTTCGGCGATGACATCGGCCAGTGGGTCCGCGCCGGCGAGGGGCAGCCCACGGAGCAGCGGAAGGATCCGGTCCAGCACGGCGGTGGTGGCGGCCGCCGCGTCCCGGGCCTGCGTCGTGGTGATATCCGTGGCATCCAGGGCGGTGGCCAGCGCAACGGCCTGCCCGGCCACGTCGTCGAGCGTGGCGGTCAGGCTGTCGATGGCCGAAGTCAGCCGGGCGACACCGGTTTCGGCGACCCCGGCCAGGTCGAGGAGCTGCGCGGATCCGGCGTCGAACTGTTCGGTGCCGGCCACCGCCGCGCTCAGCCCCGCGCCGAGCAGCTGGGCGGTGAATTGTGCCGAGGAGATATGGGTGCGGGCGCGGGCGGTGGCCTCCAGCGCCGTCGTGATCCCGGCGGCACCGATCTGCCGGGTAACGCTCGCGACAGCGCCGTCCACGGTGCCGGTATCGGCGTCGTCGTGCAACTCGACGGTGAGCCGGGCGCGGCGCGGTGCGTCACCGGCCAAGGTCGCCATGGCGTCGGTGAGGTCCGCGGGCAGGGTGATCACCGCGGCGTAGTCGCCGGTTTGCGCGGCGCCGGCGGGAAGCGCGTGCCAGTCGTAGCCGCCGGTCTGCCGCACCGCGTCGACAACTCGGGCGCCGGTCGGTCCGGTATCGGCGTTGACCAGGGCGATACCGGTCGGCGCGGCGGTGGCGCGGGTACAGGCGGTGGCGCCGGCGGCACCGCCGACGAGAACGACGAGGGCCAGGGACGCCGCCCGGGCGGGGATTCGGATCACGGCGCGGACTCTACGGTCGGTTTCTGGCGGAATCACCCGCCTCCCGATGAGGATTCGGTAAGGAACGTGCCCGAACCGATCGCCTTTCCCACCGGCGCGACCGCCTCCCCGGACCGTGACCCGCCGGTCAGCGGACCGCGCTGGTACGGCGGTAACCGTCGGTGATCGCCCGTAGTTCCGCCTCGGTCAATACGTCCTGGATCCGCTCGAACCCGTCGGGCGCGCGTTCCGCGACGATCCGCAGCGTCCGGTCCATCGGCATATCCCGGTTCGCCAGCACCACGGCGTTCGCGGCCTCCCGGCGCGCCGATTCGTAGGCCAGCAGACCGGCGGCCGGATCGGCCGCCCCGGCGAGTTCGGCCGCCACGGTCCGGGCGTCGAGGATCGCCTGGGATCCGCCGTTGGACCCGATCGGATACATCGGGTGCGCGGCGTCGCCGAGTAGGGTGATACGACCGAAAGTCCAGCGCGGCAACGGGTCTCGATCGACCATGGGGTACTCCAGAATGGTCTCGCTCGCGGCGAGCAGCGCCGGTACGTCGAGATCGCCGATTCGCCAGTCGCGGTAGTACGGCGCGACCTCGCCCAGCCGGCCGGTGCGGGTCCAATTCGCCTCGCCTTGTCCGCCCTCCGGCATCCGGACCTCGGCCACCCAGTTGACCGGGACGCGGTCGCCCGGCCCGGCCGGCGGCGACAGCGGGTAGGCGACCAGTTTCGCGGCGTGATTGCTCCCGGCCATCACCATCGAGGTCCCGGTCAGGAACGGCGGCACCGTGGCCACCCCGCGCCACATCCGGATACCGTTCCAGCGCGGTGGTCCCTCCTCCGGGTACAGCCCGGCGCGAACCGCGGAGTGCAGGCCGTCGGCGCCGATCAGCACATCCGCGGTGAGTTCCACCGGTGCCGCGCCGTCCCCCTCGTACACCTCCGCGCGCACGACGGTGTCGTCCTGGACCGCGCCGGCGAAGCGGCAGCCGGTGCGGACCGCGCCGTCTCCGAGGCGCTCCCGGACGGCATCGAGCAGCAACTGCTGGAGCCGCCCGCGGTGCACGGAATACTGCGGGAACGGATGCCCCGCCGCCATACCGCGCGGCTCGCGCCAGATCTCGTTGCCGAACCGGTCGAAATGGATCAGTTCGGAGGTGGCGACGGCATTCGCGGCGAGCGCGTCGCCGAGCCCGAGTTCGGTCAGCGCGGCGGTCGCGTGCGGGAGCAGATTGAGACCGACTCCGAGCGGCCGCAATGCCCGCACCCGATCGATGACCCGGACGTCGATCCCGGCGTCGTGCAACCCGAGTGCGGTGGTCAGGCCGCCGATACCGGCGCCGACGACGAGGACCTTCATCGTTTCTCCTCGAGTGGTACGAAGCTCGGACTGAGGCGTTCGTGCAGATGTGCCACCGGCCGGGACCGCTGGTCGCGCAGCACGCTCTCCTTGTAGACGCAGGGCAGATCTTCCGGGCCATCACAGGCGGGCCAGCGCGCGACACCGGAACCCAGGACGGTCCGGGCCAGATACCGGTCGGCGGCGGCCAGGCTGTGCCCGATGGGCAGCCGATGGTCGGTCAGCAGCGCGGTGAGTTCGTCGTCACCGGCGACGATCGCCACCTTGTTGAGCGAGACCGCGGCCCCCTCGGCGGTGACGAGCGTGGAGGTGCGGATGACGACGGATTCGGTCGCGGCGCAGCCGAGGGCCGCGCGGACCGGCGGCGAGAGGCAGCCGCCGGTGGTGACGTGCTGATCGGTGAGGTCCAGCGCGAGCGGCCGGTCGATCAGGGCTTCCAGCAATCGCGTCATCGAACCGTCAGCGCGCAGTAACATTCGGGTAACCGGCGGTAGGCCCGAAACTATTGTGTCCGTTGGGAATTCCGCCACGGAATGGACACTACGGGGGTGGCGGACGGGCGGCATCTCCACCGGTGGAGATATCGGACACGTCGTGCTCGCGCGGGTATCACGGCCGGTGACGGGCTGTCGCGGGGCGATCGCGGGGGGAACTCTCGATTTGCTCCTTCACAACCAAGCGCTTGTTAGAATCCGGCGATGATAACGACGGTCGTCTGGGGCACGGGCAATGTGGGCCGGGCCGCGATCCGCGCGGTCGATGCCCACCCGGACCTGACGCTCACGGCCGTAGTCGTCCACGATCCCGCGAAGCGCGGACGGGACGCGGGCGAACTGGCGGGCCTGGACCGCATGCTCGGCGTCGCCGCCACCACCGATCTCGATGCCGTTCTGGCGAGTTCGCCCGCTGCCGTGGTGTATGCCGCGTCGGGCGATATCCGGCCCGATGCCGCGCTCGCCGATATCGTCCGGGCCGTCGGCGCCGGCGCGGTGGTGGTGACCCCGGCGCTGTACGCCCTCTACGACCAGCGCAGCGCGCCGCCGGAGGTCCGCGACCCCGTACTGGCCGCCGTCGAATCCGGCGGGGGATCGCTGTTCGTCTCCGGGATCGACCCCGGCTGGGGCAACGATGTCCTGCCGGTGCTGATCAGCGGCCTCGGCAGCGTCGTCGACGTGGTGCGCTGCCAGGAGATCTTCGACTATTCCACCTACGACCAGCCCGATTCGGTCCGCTACCTGGTGGGCATGGGGCAGCCCATGGACCAGGTGCCCCCCATGGTGGCGCCCGGGGTGCCGGCCATGGTCTGGGGCGGGCAGGTGCGGCTCATGGCCCGGGCGCTCGGGGTCGAGCTGGACGAGATCCGGGAGACGGTACAGCGGCTCCCGCTGCAGACCTCGGTCGAGACCGCGACGATGGGCGTTTTCGAGGCCGGCACCCAGGGGGCGATGCGGTTCGAAGTGCAGGGCATCGTGGGCGGCGAACCGCGGATCGTGGTCGAGCACATCACCCGCATCCACCCGTCCTGCGCACCGGAGTGGCCCGCCCCGCCCAACGGGTCGGGCGCGCACCGGGTGATCATCGAAGGGCGCCCGCGGATCGAGGTCACGGTCGAGGCCACCGACGAGGGCGGGAACTACGCGGCCGGTGGTAACGCGACCGCGGTCGGGCGCCTCGTCGGCGCGATCGACTGGCTCGTCGGCGCCGCACCCGGACTGTACGACGCATTCGACGTCCCGCTGCGGCCGGCGGCCGGCAAGCTCGGAAGGAACACCCATGCGCGTTGACATCCCCGAAGGCAAGGATCCGATCGGCTACGTCTGGGGTGAGATGGTGCCCGGTATCGGGCTCGCCGCCTCGAAGCTCTCGCTGGCGGTGTACGAGCACAGCACGCTCGGACTGCGTGAATTCGAGGCCGCGCGCCTACGGATCGCGCAGATCAACGGATGCGTCTTCTGCCTGGACTGGCGCACCGAACGCGACGGGCAGAAGGTGGAGGAGGGATTCGCCGACGCCGTCACCGACTGGCGGGTCACCGGCGCCCTCGACGACCGGGCCCGGCTGGCCGCCGAATACGCCGAGCGCTACGCCCTGGACCACCACAATCTGGACGAGGACTTCTGGTCCCGGATGACGGCGCACTACAGCCAGGCCGAAATCGTGGAGCTCAGTATGTGCCTGGGTTCGTGGCTCGCCTTCGGCCGGCTCAACCACGTCCTGGGCCTCGATGCGGTATGCGTCCTGCCGGGGCATTCCGGCGGTTCTCCGGCCGCCCGTCCCGGCGCCTGATCCGGCTCCTGTTGAGCTCACCCGCGCTGGGTACGCGCGCGGTATGGACACTCGCGACCGTATCGCCGAACCGTGGGGCGCCCGGACGC
Organism: Nocardia carnea; assembly: GCF_029869215.1. Classification (GTDB taxonomy): domain Bacteria; phylum Actinomycetota; class Actinomycetes; order Mycobacteriales; family Mycobacteriaceae; genus Nocardia; species Nocardia carnea_B. Next base: position 15,385 of record NZ_JARWPM010000297.1, on the reverse strand, counting down.
CGTACGCCCCCGGACAACCCTGGCCGGCCCGGGTGGACACCTACCTGGCCGACGGCGTCGACCCGGATACCGTGCATTGGGTGCCGTCGGCGTCGGTACTGCACTCCAACGGGGACGCGCTCGATATCGCCGTCCGGGGCGACCGCATCGTCGGTGTCCGCGGCCGCGGTACCGACCGGGTGAACCGCGGCCGGCTCGGACCGAAGGATCTGTTCGGCTGGCAGGCCAACGCCGCGGCCGACCGGCTCACCCGGCCGCTGATCCGGGAGAACGGCACGCTCGTCGAAACCGATTGGGATACCGCGATGCAGCGCATCGTGCGGCACAGCACGGACCTGCTCGCCGATTACGGCCCGTCCGCGCTCGGCTTCTACACCTCCGGGCAGTTGTTCCTCGAGGAGTACTACACGCTCGGCGTGATCGCGCACGGCGCCATCGGCACCAACCATGTCGACGGCAACACCCGTCTGTGCACGGCGACCGCGGCCGCCGCGTTGAAGGAATCCTTCGGATGTGACGGCCAGCCCGGCTCGTACACCGATATCGACCACGCCGATACGATCGCCCTGTTCGGCCATAATGTCGCCGAAACGCAGACCGTGCTGTGGTCGCGCATACTGGATCGGCTCGCCGGCGACGATCCGCCCGCGCTGCTGTGTGTGGATCCGCGCCGCACTCCGGTCGCCGAGCACGCCACGGTGCACCTGGCCCCACTGCCCGGCACCAATCTCGCGCTCATGAACGCGCTGCTGCACGAGATCGTCACCAGCAACTGGCTGGACCGGGAGTACATCGATGCGCATACGGTCGGTTTCGACCGGTTGCGCGAACAGGTCGCGGAGTACCCGCCCGAGGTGGCGGAACGGATATGCGACGTGCCGGCCGCCGATATCCGGGCCGCCGCGCGGCTGCTGGGGTCCGCGCGGCGGCTGCTGTCCACGGTGCTGCAGGGTTTCTACCAGTCGCATCAGGCGACGGCCGCCGCGGTGCAGGTCAACAACATTCATCTGCTGCGCGGCATGCTGGGCCGGCCGGGCTGCGGAATTCTGCAGATGAACGGCCAGCCGACGGCCCAGAACACCCGCGAATGCGGCGCGGACGGTGATATCGCCGGATTCCGCAATTGGGCCAACGACACCCATATCGCCGACCTGGCCCGCATCTGGAACGTGGCGCCCGGGCGGATTCCGCACGACGGCCCGCCGACGCATGTGATGCAGATGCTGGAATACGCCGAACAGGGCAGCCTGCGGATGCTGTGGGTGAGCGCCACGAACCCGGCCGTCTCGCTGCCCGAACTCGCCCGGATCCGCGACATCCTGTCCCAGGAGCGGCTGTTCCTGGTGGTGCAGGACATCTTCCGCACCGAAACCGCCGAACTGGCCGATGTCGTACTGCCCGCCGCGGGCTGGGGCGAGAAGACCGGCACCTTCACCAACGCGGACCGCACCGTGCACCTGTCCGCCAAGGCGGTGGAACCGCCCGGCGAGGCACGCGCTGATCTCGACATCCTGCTGGACTACGCCCGCCGGATGGATTTCCGCGACCGCGCCGGCGCACCCCTGCCCTCCTGGCACGATGCCGAATCCGCGTTCGACGCCTGGAAACAATGCTCGGCGGGGCGGCCGTGCGACTACACAGGTCTCACCTACGAGAAACTGCGCGGCGATTCGGGGATCCAGTGGCCGTGCACCGAGAACGCCCCGGGCGGCACCGAGCGGTTGTACGCGGACGGGAACTTCTGGAGCGCCCCGGACTACTGCGAGTCCTACGGCAAGGATCTGATCACCGGTACCCCGCTGGAACCCGAGGAGTACCGGGCCCTGAACCCCCACGGCAAGGCGATGATCAAGTCCGCCGGATTTCTGCCGCCCGCCGAACGACCCGATGAGCAGCGGCCGTTCGCGCTGATCACCGGCCGGACCCTCTACCACTTCCACACGCGCACCAAGACCGGCCGGGTCCCGCAACTGCAGGCGGCCGCGCCCGAGGTGTGGGTGGAGATCTCCGGTGCCGACGCCGCGCGGGCGGGTATCGCCGAAGGCGATCCGGTGGAGGTCGCCACCGCGCGCGGAGTCGTGCACGGCCGCGCCCGGTTGAGCGGCATCCGGCCGGGTGTGCTGTTCCTGCCGTTCCACTACGGCTACTGGGACGCCGAGGGCGCGGGGCATGAGCGCGCGGCGAACGAACTCACCGTCACCGATTGGGACCCGGTGTCCAAACAGCCGCTCTTCAAAACCGCCGCGGCCGCCATCCGCCGCCTCGGTCCCGGGACCGGCCCCGCCCCGGCACCGACCACTACGGCGTCGGCCCCGCTGGACGGCGCGATCCGCCGCACGGCCGGGGGAGCGGATGCGGAAGTCCGCAGCGAAACTCCCGCCCCGGCGGGCAGTCGCCGCTGAGATATTCGTTCCCGCGGTGCCATATCCCGCGGGAACGATCGCTGCCGGTGGCCGAGCGAACGTCCGGCACGCCCGGCTGAGCCGCCGGGGGGAATGCGGTCCCTGAGGACAGCGGCACGGCTACCGGGGCGGGGCGCCACGCGACAGGTCGTGGCACAGCGCTCGCAGTGGTAGCGGATTCATGGGCCGAGCCCTTCGCTGTCCGATCACCGAGTCGGCGGGGATGCGGGGCCGGCGGCACCCGCCGGTCAGGAGATCACGAGGCCCGCGGGCAGGGCACTACAACGAATCGGTTGCGTGCGAATCGCGCGCGGCAATCGATGGGCGACCCGGGGTGTCGTGCGCGCCGGAGAGGGTACGTCGCCGATCCGACCGTTCGAAGGAGTGCCGATGCGTGTAGTCGTGACGGGGGCGACAGGCAATGTGGGGATCGCGGTGCTCGACGCCCTGGCCGGCGAACCGGCGGTGACCTCGATCGCGGGCCTCGCCCGCCGCCGGCCCGACCGCGAGAGAGGCGGGGTCGAGTGGGTGAGTGCCGATGTGCGGCATTCCGATCTCGGCGCACTGTTCCGGGGCGCGGACGCGGTGATCCATCTGGCCTGGTCGTTCCAGCCGACCCGGCAGCCGATCGAAACCTGGCGGACGAACGTGGGCGGTACCGAACGGGTGCTCGACGCCGTGGCCACCGCCGGAGTACCGGCGCTGATCTACGCCTCCTCGATCGGGGCGTACTCACCGGCCACCGGCGACGAGCCGGTCGACGAGGCCTGGCCGACCGAGGGCTGGCCCGGTGCCTCCTACATGGTGGAGAAAGCCTACGTCGAGCGGCTGCTGGACCTGTTCGAACAACGGCACGGCCGATGCCGGGTGGTGCGGATGCGGCCCGCTTTCCTGTTCCAGGACGCCTCGGCCGCCGAACAACGCCGCCTCTTCGCCGGGCCGTTCGTCCCCAACCGGCTGATCCGCCCCGGCCTGCTCCCGGTGTTGCCGTATCCGCGCGGGCTGAGGTTCCAGACCCTGCACACCGCGGATGTCGGCCGCGCCTACGCGGCGGCGGTGGTCCGCGACGTGCGCGGTGCGTTCAACCTCGCCGCCGAACCACTGCTCGACCGCGCCGAGGTCGAGCGCACGCTGGGACTGCGCACCGTAGCGATCCCGCAGGGCGCCGTGCGCAGCGCACTGGCCGCGGCCTGGCACCTGCGACTCGTCCCGGCCAACCCCGGCCTGTTCGACGCGCTCATGTGCTTGCCGGTGATGAGCACCGAGCGCGCCCGGGCCGAACTGGACTGGACCCCGCAGACCGCGGCCACCGATACGCTGCGGCAGTTCCTCGACGCCTTCCGCCGTGGGGCCGGCGGCCCGACGCCACCGCTGGCCGCGGAGGCCGGCGGCGCGGCGCGGCACCGGGAGATCTCCTCCGGAGTCGGTCGCCGCGATCCGGTCGACGAATAACTGTGTCACCGCGGCCGGACCGGGTAGCCGCAGGCCATGGCTACTATCGCTCCACTACCGAAAGAACGTGTCGGCGCGCCGCTGCGCGCCGTCGTGACCGGCTCCGATTCGGGGATCGGCCGGGCCGTCGCGGTAGCGCTGGCCGGCGGCGGTGTCGATGTGGGAATCACCTACCACTCGGACGAGGCCGGGGCCGAGCACACCGCCGCGCTGGCCCGGGACCGGGGTGCGCGCGCCGCGGTCCGCCGCCTGGACCTCGGCGATCTGCCGACCAGTACCGCCGCGATCGACGAACTCGCCGCGGAACTGGACGGGGTGGACGTGCTGGTGAACGCCGCGGGCACCGGGTCCGCGCAGAAGGCGATGGAAATGGACTTCGACACCTGGCGGCATGTGCTGTCCGTGGACCTCGACGGGGCTTTCCTGTGCACCCAGCGCGCCGCCCGGCATATGATCGACGCCGGCCGCGGCGGCCGGATCATCAATATCACCAGCGTCCACGAGCACGCGCCCAAGGTCGGGGCGGCGCCGTACTGCGCCGCCAAGGCGGGTCTCGGCGCACTCACCAAGGTGCTGGCGCTCGAACTGGCCGAACACCACATCACCGTGAACTCGGTGGCGCCGGGCGAGATCTCGACCCCGATGACCGGCCAGGAGGATGCCGATCCGCGGGAACATCCCCGGCCGGGACTACCGCTGGGCCGGCCCGGTCATGCCGACGAAGTCGCCTCGGTGGTGGCGTTCCTGGCCACCCCGGCGGCCGGATACGTCACCGGCGCCTCCTACGTCGTCGACGGCGGCATGCTGCTCATGGGCCCGCAAACCAGTCAGCTGGTCGGCGACGAGAGCTGGCGCCGGCCGGATACGGCACAGGAGGTGGCCGATGCCTGACCCCATCACTCCCGTCGTACGCACCGCCTTCGATACCGGTGCCCGGGTGCGCCATGCCCGGTTCTTCCATCCGCGCGGCGTACGCCTCACCGGCCGATTCCGTGCGGAACCGGAATTCGCCCCGCTGTTCGGCACCGGCGACCGCGCGGTGATCGCGCGGCTGTCCAAGGGGACGGGCACCCCCGGCGGCCTTCCGGATATCCTCGGCCTCGCCTTCCGCGTCCTCGACCGCGACGAACACCCCTGGGATTTCGCCCTCGCCACCACCGGCCGGGGGATGGCGGGCAGGTTCGTCGTGACACCGGCCCGCGGCTGGTCACACGCCCGCTACGGTTCGCTGCTGCCGTACCGGTTCCCCGATACCGGTCTGCGCTGGATCTTCGCCGATCCCGCCGGATCGCATCCCGCAAGCGCGTCGCTCACGGACCTCGACGAGCATCTGCGCGACCGCCAGGTCGATTTCGATATCGGGGTGGCGGGAATGCGCGGCGGCGTGCAACTCGCCGGTGAGCTGGCGCTGCGGGCAGCCGATCCCGAGGAACATCGCACCGACTTCTTCGATCCGATGCTCAACCATCCCGCCGACGTCGAACCGGTCCCGCAGGTGGTGCAGCGGATCCGTGAGGCCGCCTACACCGGCAGTCGCCGCGGCCGCGGCGCCGAGGATCGCGAAACCGGCCGGGCGATCGGCACCCAGCCCTGAACCGGCCGAATTCGGCCGCATCCTGTTTCGACCGGCCACCCGGGGCAACCCGGCGACCATGAACGGAACCGAAGATACCGGTCAGGAATCCGCCGAGGTGTCGGAATGGGCGAGCGTCCCGCCGACCGAGGAACAGCTGGACGAAGACGAACTGGCCGCTGACCCGCTGGAAGAAGGGATGGATCCGCCCGACGACTGGTCCGCGGCCGACCGCTACGCCACCCCGCCCCGCGAGCAGCGGGCCGGCGAATCCCTCGACGAACGGCTCGCCGAGGAACAGCCCGATATCACCCCGGAAGGCCAGCGATCGGGCGCGGCACCCGACGCCCCACCGCGCCGGCACTGACCGCCGCCCGGTAACTCAGTGATGAGTCCAATCGGGCTGGTGGAAATGGGCCACCCGGGCGGCCTCGGACGGCGTGCCGAGCAGCACGGCCTCGCGGAACTGCCACAGCATGGCGCCGGTGGGCGCGTGGATGGTCATCTCGGGTGCCAGGCGCATCTGCAACAGCCCGGTCTCCGGGGTCGCCGGGGAATCGGCGGGCCCGTCCCGCCGCACCCAGTGCGGCGTACCGTCGGCGGCCAGGCTGTGCAGGTCCACGAAATGCACGGAATGCACCTCATCCGGATTCGGATGCAGATCCGCGATATCGGCGAGTGTGGTGACGATGGGGGTGATGGCGAAACCCGACGCGGCCGGAAAATCGTCGAGAATGCCCAGCGTATCGGCGGGGTCGGCGATCAGCCCCAGCTCTTCGTGCAATTCGCGGGCGGCCGCGCGTTCCAGCGTTTCCCCGCGTTCCACGCGCCCGCCGGGCAGGCCCCACTGCCCGGCATTGCGACCCCGGTAGGCCCGTTTGATCACGATCACCGCGAGCGATCCGCCGTTGTCCACCACACACAGCGCGACGGCGGCGCGGCGGGTCGTCGCCGCGTCCGGCATCGCGATCCGCGGGAACGCCGCCAGCCGGGTACGGGCCAGGGCACGGAACTCTTCGATATTTTCGGGGACCCGAGGTCCCGGGTCGGCGGCCATGAATTCGATCATGCCGCATCCGCGATCGGCCGTCCGGGCCGCTCCCACACCGCGGGATCTTCCCGCGGTCGCGGCTGATCCCGCGCCGGAAGGGCTCGGCCGGCCGCGGGGGATCCGGGTAACCCCGCCTGGCAGATCTCACCGGGCGGTAGCCGCCCGCCGGCGCGTGTCCGCCGTCGCGTGGGTGAGGTGGTTCGTGACCGGGCGGCCGTGTCGATCGGCCGTCGCCGGGTATGCCGGAAAGAGAACCGGCGGGTTACAGAACGATTGCGCAGCAGCTCTAGACTGACGCGGTTCGTGCGTTGCGTTCTAGGCTGGAATCGGACGGCTTATGCCCTGGCATTAGGGAGCACATGGATATCGCGGAGGCGCCGCAGCCGGAATACCGGCAGGCCCGGTTTGCCGACCTCGAGGACATCGCGGCCATCGAGGCCGAGGTCTTCGCCGAGCCCTACCTGTACCTGATGCTGCGCCAGCTCTTCGAACTACACGGCGGGGAATGGCTCGTCGCGGAACTGCAGGGAACGGTCATCGGCTACGCCCTCACTCTCGAAAAGCGAGGACGCGCACTGCTTTTCACCTTCGCTGTGGCCAAGCGGTACCAGGGTGCAGGCTACGGGCGGGCCCTGCTGGACCACACCCTGCACGTATGCCGCGAGCTGGGCACGAAGACCGTTTTCCTCACCGTCCGCCCGGACAATCATGCGGCCGGTGGCCTGTTCAAACAGGCCGGTTTCGATTTCGTCGAACACCACGACACCTATTTCGGTCCGGGCGAACCGCGCGACGTCTACGAATACCAACTGTGTCCCTGATCGCTACACTGGCGTCATGGGCGATATCTCGCCGTTCGTGGCGTCGGTGTCGACCCGGATCGCAAGGCACGCAGCGGCTTACACAGAACAGCTCGACCGGCAACAGCATCCCGGCCGGATGGCCTTGGACGAGTTCGCCACCCACGTCGAGGCCGTGCTGGACGATTACGATCCGCCGAGTACCCGCCGCCGGCACTCCGACACCCTGGTGTTCCCGCATCTCTACGAAGCCGCCCGGCATCCGCCCGCCGACGAGGAGGAATGGCGCGTACCCAGCGCGGTGGTGGCCGCCCTGCTCGCCGCCGAGGTGGAATTCCGTGGGCCGCTGCGGCTCAGCAGCCGGCAGAACACCTTGCTGGCAGAGGAATACGAACAGCTCGGCGCCCAGCTGACGGCGGCTCGCTTGCCCAGCCACGCGGTGCTGGCCTACCGGCGGGCGATGGCGCTGTACCGGATCAACGAGGACAACGAGTCGGAGGACCGGTGCGGCCTGCTACTCGCCCGGGCCGAGACGCGGTCGCTGCCGGTGGGTCTGCGCCGGTGGGCAGGGTTCGGCTCGGATATCTTGTGCGGGCACGGCTATCGGCCCTCCTGGCTGCTGGGCTGGGTGGTCGCGCAGATCTCGGTGTTCACCGGGATCGCGCTGGCGCTGCCGCTGGATCAGGAGGTCGGCACCACGATCTACCTGGGTGTGACGAGCTTCCTGAGCCCACCGGGGCAGGACGACACCAAGGATCTGTCCGGGATCGCGCGGACGTTGTTCGTGGTGGAGGGATGGACAGGGGTCGTCTCGATGTCGGTGTTCTTCGCCCTCCTGGTGCGAAAGTGGTTCCGGATGTGATGCCGCCGGCTACCAGTCGGTGTCGAAAACTTTGTGCCGCAGGGCATGTAACGTGGCCACCGCGATATTGTCGCGCAACCGGCCGGTCAGCGTGGTCCACTGCTTGGTGAATCCCGGATCGTTCTGGAAGTCCTTCCACAGGGCGCGCAGTACCGGTGGGGTATGGGCCCCCGGCATCCACAACCCGGACAGATGTTCGAGGGCGGGCGCGAGGATATCCATCCGCTCGCGGCTGTGCGGTGGGTAACGGTCCGCTTCGTCGAGCGCACCGGCCAGCACGGTCAGCAGCCAGTCGTGTGCCGCGAGATCCTCGCAGAAACGCTGGGCCGCGGCGATATCGGATTCGTCGCGCAGGATCAGCCGGACCGATCGGACGGTGTCGTCGTTCAGATGCAGGGTGGCGGTGGGACCGGCACTGCCACCGATCCGCGCGGCCCAGCGCAACCGTGTCGTGCCGGCCTGCACCGGCGGATTCTGGTCGAGCCGGGGGTCGGCGCGGACCCGGGCGAGCTGACGTTCACTGATCGAGGCCAGGTCGAGATGTTTCGCCTCCGGCGGCTGCGTGAGATACGTTTCGGCAAACAAGCTTCCGGCGGTTTCGCGCTCCGGAATCCGGGTGATGACCTCGGTGACGCCCTTCTGGCTGATGTAGTGCGACCAGGTCTGCCGCCGGCGTTCCGCGGCCCGCTGGACCCGGGTGTGCGCCGAGGACTGCAGCACCCGCCCACCGGTCAGCGCGATGCTCGTCGCCACGGTACCCACGATGCGCGCGGTCTCCGCGCCCAGCGGGAGGTCGCAATCGACGCCGACCGCCGTGGTGGGGGAGACCCCGAGCGAACCCGGCCGCTCCCGCCAGCGGACCGCGCGACCGGGCATGAGCGCCAGCAGTTCCCCCGCCTCGTCCCGGGCGAGCGCGGCGGCCGACGGCAGCAGGCAGGTACGCACCTCGCCGAGAACGACGAGGGGCACGGCCGACACCATCTCAGGACCCGTCGAGTAGTAGGTGCGACAGCCGCTCGCTGATCTTGCGCGGGACGGTCACCGGGACCGCTTCGGCAGCGCCCGCCGCGATGGTCTGCTCGACCACATCGTCGTCGAGATCCAGATGATCCAGCACCAGCCGCACCGCGTGCTCGATTCCGATATAGCGTTTCGGCAGCATCGACAGCGTCTGGTAGGCCGCGAACGGCGCCGCGCCGGGCTCGAGCTGTACCACCGGCGGAACCTCGTGCCAGCGGCGCGGCCAGGGTTCACCGTGCCACTGCTGGGGTTCCGCGATCACCTCCCCGTGGTAGCGCAGCATCCCGAGGCGCAGCAGATGCCACACCGCGGCCAGGAACGGGCACGACCACCGGGTCTCCGTGCGCCCCGCCACGACCTGATTGCTCCACAGTTGCACATCGAGAAAGATCGAATGCTCGCGCCGGCCGAATTCCTCCGGCGGCTGATAGGCACGGCTGCGCATCGCCTGCGCCTGTTCGTGTTCGGAGGAGCGGCGGCCGTTGCACAACCAGCCCGATTCGGCGGTGGGCGGGCGGCGGCCGGTGTCCGGGGGCGCCGGTTCGGCGACGATCCGTGCGGCCACCATTTCCGCGACCGGGATCGGCTCGCCCGCCGGCACGCCGTCGGCGAACGGCGAGGCCTGCCAGCAACCGGACTCGCGGGCGAGATAGTCGATCGTCAAACCCGATTCGGCGGCCGCGCCGAGCAGTTTGCCGAGCACTTCGGCGGGATCGGTATCGGGCTGGAAATAGTCGTCGATGAGATAGCAGGTGCTGACCCGGACGCCGGGACCGAACCGGACGCGGGCCGATTCGACGAACGCCGCCACCAGCGGGACGATCCGGCGGAATTCGGCACGGACCCGGTCCGGATCGCCCAGGATGTCGTTGAGATAGAAATGACCGACCTCGATCGACAGATGCGATAACGGCACCGGCTCGATCCGCGGTTGTTCGGTGGCCTCGCTGTAGGCCTGGCTGTCTCGCATCAGAGCCGCTCCCACGTGGCGATATCGACGAGCCGGCGGGCCAGCTCGGTATAGGCCAGCGCGGTTTCGGGATTGGCGATATGGGCGTTGACATCGCTGTCGAGGATCAACTGCTCGCGCCACTGCAGCACCGGTTCCATGGGGGTGGCGCCCAGGACCGCGGTGGAACCGAGCCGGTTCGCGGTGGCCAGCCGGCGCAGCGCCACATCCTGTTCCTGCAACCAGGCGGCCTGGGCCGCCCGCTGGGCGGTCGGCTGCGAATGGGCGGCCGGGACGGCGGTGCGCACATAGCGGGTCGAACCGAGCAACTCCTCGGGATCGTGACCGCAGACCGCGCCGGTCTGCAACAGGCCGTGCGGGCCGTGTACGAGCCCGGCCGCGGCCAGGATGTGCTGGCGGGTCCAGCGATGGAAGATCAGCCAGCGGGCCGTCCGGCGGCGCAGCTGTGGCAGTGCGGTGGCCTGCAGGGCGAGCTCGAGCGCGACCGAGCGGCCCGCGCTGAGATCGACGAACACCACCCGGAACTCCTGCTCCAGCGCGACCAGCAGTTCCGCGCAGCGCGTCACCACGGCATCGCCGGAGGTCAGGAATTCGGCGCCGCCCTCGTCCCCGGGGAACAGGACGAGCCGTCCGGCGCGGGGCCCGATCCGTTTGAGTTCGGCGCGGTCGGTGGCGGTGCCCACATCGACCCGGGACACCGTTCCGCTCTCGCCGAGCAGATAGGAGTGCACCCCACCATCGGCGATACCACGTTCCACCGCGCTGATCTCGAAGAGCGCGCCGGCGGTGGGGGAGCCGAAATCGAAGTCGACATAGGCGACGTTACGGCCGGAGACGCACAGCCGGTAGGCCAGATTACAACTGGTCACCGAGCGTCCGGTGCCGCCCTTGTCGGACGTGGAGAAGATCAGCACCTCTCCCGCCTCACCGCGTCGCGTCCTGGCGCGCGTACGCCAGTTCGTCGAGCTGGATCAGGGCCTGGGTCGCCAGGCTGTAGGCGGTGCCCGGCCGCTCACGCAACACCGTGCGGGCCCGGTCCAGCGACTGCCGGATCCGGTTGACCGCGGCCTGTTTCGGGGTCAGGTCATCGCCTTCCACCTCGAGTTCTTCCTGATTGAGCAGATGCTCCGCCTCACTCATCAGGTCGATGGCGCGCGCGACCATACTGGTCGGGGCCAGCGGTGGTTCGCGGAAGGTGTCGTAGGCGATCACCAGGCATTCCATCACCCGTTCGGTGACGAACCAGGACGGCCCGGCGGGTGCCGCCACCGTGGGCCCCAGCACCGCGACCGGATCGTCCCACAGCCCGGCATACGGTCCCTCCCGCACGACCCGCCGGTCCAGATGATCCATGGCCGCTTCGGCGAGGGCCATCAGCTGGTCGCGGGTGGCGACATCGGTGCGCAACCGGGCGGCCTGCAGACAGCGTTTCAGCATCATCGTCACGAAATCGGGCACATACCAGTGCAGCGGGGCACCGCCGCTGACGTCCTCACTGCCGGACAGGCCCAGCCGGACCCCGGGAAAGTGCAGGATCGCCGCGGCGTCCCCGGCGGTGAGCCGGCTGGTGATCCGTCCCCGGCGGGCCAGCTGATCGAAGACGGCGACCGTCCGCGCGAGATCCTCGGTGCTGTCGCGGTATACGAGGTCCTGGATGAGCATCGCGGTGACGGTCAGGCTGAAATAGTCCGACTCCTCACCGTCGGAGGTGCGCCACGGGATGTCCTCGAGCGGCCACCGGCCGCCGCCGAACTGGGCCACGGTCGACCAGTAGTTGCGGGCGAGTTCGAAGCGCAGCTGCAGTGCGTCGGCGAGTTTGCGCTGTTCGTCGGTGAGCAGATCGAGTTCCCGGATGCGCTGGGAGGACAGATCGTCGATACCGTCCAGCGCCACGGCCGTGAAATACAGGTAGGGACGGGGTTCGGCATGCCCCGCGGCCCGGCCGACCCGGCCCGGCACGAATTCGATGGGTTCGGCGGTGCGGACGATACCCCAGCCCCAGCCGCATTCGAAGAGCCGCTCGTCGTCGGCGACATCGACCTCGCTGGCCTGACTGAGGCGGACCTCGTTCGCCGCCTGTACGCGCAACCGCTCCAGTCGCGCCGACAGCCGCCCGATCACCTCGTCGGCCGGTGCGTTGTTCTGGTTCAGCATATGCAGGATGGCCTGTCCGGCCTCGGATTTCGGTTCCGGTGTGTGGATCACGAAACTGCGCACCAGACCCGCCATCGCCGCGGTGAGCCGCAGGCCCACGGCGTCGATCACCTGTGGTATCCGTTCGCTGAGCCGGCGGGCCTCGCGGCGCACCTCACCGCTGACGAAGCGCTGGTAACCGCGCAGAAAACGGAGCGCGGCGATACACAGGCTCAGCGACATCGAATAGGAGTCGACCACCTCGAGGTTGCGCTGCTGCTCGGTGAGCGGTTCGTCGCCGGCGGTGTGCAGATAGCTGCCGGCGGCGAAGAGCGGTTCGCCGTCGGGCCCGGTGTAGCGCTGGAGATAGTCCTCGATCAGGCCGACCAGGACACCACCGATCCTGGTCTCCTCACCGAACGGTTCGAGGGCGAGCCGGGTATCGACCGCCATATCGTTGGGCTGGTCCACGGCGAAGGTGTCGAGTTCGGTGGCCGGATACAACAGGCACAGCAGCTGCTCGGCGTCGCTGATCGAATTCGACCCGTCCCGGCCACCCCAGGTCCATGTCTCGTCCCGGTAGGAGCAGGCGAGTACCGCCTGCCACAGATCCAACAGCTGTTGCCGCGGCCTGATTCTCATCTGTGCCCCTCGCCCCCGCGTCCGACCGGCCGCGTCGACCCTTCTGATATCTAGAGTGTGCCTCGAATTCGTTCGCAAGGCCAAGGAAACGGAGAGTTCCGCGGTTGCCGTGAAATAGCCTGCCGGACATATTCTTCCGATTTCCGGCCGGTCACGGCCGAGACCGGGGGCACGCCACGCCGGATGCCGGTTTCGGCTCCGCTGCGGCATTGCGCGCACGCGGAGCCGCAGACTGGACGGTCATGGACCAGTTGGTGCTGACGTTCGTCATCCTGTTCGCCGCGGTTCTCGCCGAGGCCGTGGGCCGCCGGATCGGTGTGGCCTCCGCGGTGCTGATGACCCTGTTCGGCTGCGTCCTCGCGCTGCTGCCGTTCGTCCCCGAGGTCCGGGTGCCACCGGATCTCATCCTGCCGCTGGTACTGCCGCCGCTGCTCTATGCCGCCGCACGCCGGACCTCCTGGCGGCAGTTCGCGGAGAATTGGGAACCGATCGTGCTGCGGGCGGTGGGCCTGGTGCTCGCCACCGCGGCGGCGGTGGCCGCGATGTTCCATGCCTGGTACCCCGCGCTCCCACTGGCCGCGGCGGTGGTGCTCGGGGCCATCGTCGCCCCACCGGACCCCGTCGCGGCGACGGCCCTGGCCGGCCGGCTCGGCCTACCGCGGCGGCTGGTCGTGGTGCTCGGTGGGGAAGGCCTGTTCAACGACGTCACCGCGATCGTCGTCTATTCCGTCGCGGTCCAAGCAGTGGTGACCGGGCATTTCTCCGCCGCCCACGCCGGCCTCGAATTCGTGGTCTCGGCGGTGGTCGCCGTGGCCGTCGGATGGGCACTGGGCCTGGCGGGCAGCAAACTCACCCGCCGGCTCGCCGAGCCGACCTGGCAGGTGGCGCTGAGCCTGCTGCTGCCGTTCGCCGCCTACGGGTTCGCCGAATCATGGGGTGGGTCGGGCGTATTGGCGGTGCTGATCTGCGCGCTCTACCTGACCGACGCGGCCACCGAATTCGGCGATACCGGCTACCGGGTGGTCGGCGATTCGTTCTGGGATATCACCGAACTGCTGATCAGCGGATTCGCCTTCGGACTGATCGGCCTGGAACTCAGCGCGGTACTCGCGGCGACCGGTGACGAATGGCCGCAACTGGTCGCGGGCGCCGGCGCGGTACTGGCCGTGGTCGTGGGGCTGCGACTGGCCTGGCTGATGATCACCCTGTGGTTGCGCGGTACACGGTGGCACGACGAAGACGTCGACGAACCGTACACCTGGCGGGAAACCGTGGTGACCTGGTGGACCGGGATGCGCGGGGTGGCGAGCGTGGCGCTGGCACTGGCGATCCCCTTGCTCACCGAGGCGGGCGCCGATTTCCCGGGTCGCACCCAGATCCTGTTCACCGCGTTCACCGTGGTCCTGTTCACGCTGCTGGTACAGGGGCCGACCCTGCCGCTGATCGTCCGGCTCACCGGCGTGCACGCCGATACCCGGGCCGAACGGCAGTTGGAACGCCGGTTGTGGGAGCGGGTCGTCGACGCGGAGCTGGCGCGTTTGAAGGAACTCGCCGAGACCGAGGACATACCGGACGAACTCTACGAGCGCCTCCGGGAGGGAGTACGGCAGCGGACGGCGCGGGCCGACCCGGAAGCAGCCGGCGACGAGGCACGCGCCCAGGCCGAACGCACTGCGCGGATGGCCGCCACCGTCAAACGGGTCAGAGCCGAACTCAGGGCGGCCGGGCGGCGCGCGGCGATGGACGCGCGCCGGGAACCCGGGATGCCGCCCGACCTGGTCGACCGTGTCACCCGGCGACTCGATCTCGGGCCGAAATAGCGGAAAAGGCGGGTCAGCGCAGGGCGGTTTCGCGAATATGGGCCAGATCGCCGAGGAAATCCGCGTAGGCGGTCGTGCGGTCGGGGGCGCGGAGCACCGACGAGGGGTGGACCGTCGCGGTGACACCGTACGCGCCGCGCGCCACAACCCGGCCGCGCAGTTCACCGACGGTCGTGGCCGGTCCGAGCACCGCCTTGGCCGCGACCGCGCCCAGGCAGACCACCAGCTCCGGGTCCACCAGCTCGAGTTCGGTGGCCAGCCACGCCGAGCAGGCCACCACCTCGGTGCGGCTCGGCTGCTTGTGGATCCGGCGTTTTCCGCGCTCGACGAATTTGAAATGCTTCACCGCGTTGGTCACATAGATCTCGCCGCGGTCGAAACCCGCCTCGCCCAGCGCCCGGTCCAGCAGCCGCCCGGCCGGTCCGACGAAGGGCAGGCCGCTCGTATCCTCCTGGTCGCCGGGTTGCTCGCCGACCATCACCACGCGGGCGTCCGCAGGGCCTTCCCCGAACACGGTCTGTGTCGCGTTGCGGTACAGGTCGCAGCCGCGGCAGCCCGCCGCGGCCCCCCCGCCGGCGGGCAGATCGGGCGCGGCGGGGGCGCACGCGGCCGCGCCCACCGGGTTACCCGCGCGCCCGGGGGCGCCCGCCGGGGGGGGGA
>NZ_JARWPM010000296.1 GCF_029869215.1 Nocardia carnea | reverse complement strand
GTTCAGCATCGGCTGACGTCGCGGGGACCCCCCTGCGTTGGCGCGGGCGGGGCGCGGGGTGCGGGGGGTGGGGCCGAGGATGGGTTGGCCCGGATAACCCGGGGGCGGGGGGGGTGGAAAAAATATTTGCCGGGTTTTTCGGGGCTTTTTCCATCTTGGCGCGTAACACGTTACCGTGGTCCCGGGCGGCGGCAATGCCGTGGGGTTCGGGCGACGTCAGCCGATGCTGAACGGCTGCCCCCAGACGGTGACAACTTCCTTGGCAGCGGCGGTTTCGACCTCCACCTCGGCGAACGCGCGGGCCTGCGCGTAACCGGCACAACCGGAGAGCCCGATGGTGCTGTTACGCCAGCTCACGCTCCCGTGTGTGCTGGTATGCGAGGAGAAGGGCCGATGCGATTCCGCACCGAAGGCGTCGGGAGCTTCCAGATCCAGCAGGTAGAACTTCTTCGCCTGCCCGGGCCCCAGGCTCAGATTTCCGCCGAGGCTGCCGCCGGCCGACTGATTCTGCCCTGTCTGACTGTAGTTTGCGCCGCCGTTGGCACCGCCACCGGCGATATTGACCTGGCAGCCCACGATGTAGCCGGGTTTGATCTTCGATCGTGCCGGGCCCGACAGTTCGAACTGGGCGCTGGCGGACACCCACGCGTTGCGGTGCAACGGTGTGGCGCCCATCGACGGGCTGATCGTGGCCGATTCACCGACGATCCGCACCGTGACCGCTGTTCCGTCACCGAGGGTTTCGGTGACGGCGGCGCCGGGCAACGGGACAAAGGTGTCGGCGCCCGCGACGCCGGTGGTGGCCAACCCCACCGCTGCGGCCCCGACGAATGCGGTGCGGATGAGTTTCCTGGGATCCATCATTGCGAAATACCTCTTCGGGTTTCATGACTTGCTGACGAAACGAGCGGCCGAATATCGGACCCTGGTCATCCGATACTGAACGGCGCCCCGTAGAGAGTGGTCTTCGAATAATGCTCGCCGATGATTTCGACCACCGTGTAGGCCCGGGCCTGCGCGTAACCGCCGCAACCCTGGATTTCCATCTCGAAATCCCGATAGCCGAGACTGTAGACGCCGGGGCGGAGAACATCCTTGAAACCGATCCGCACGAACTTCACCTGACCCGGCCCCAGCTGGATACCGGCCGAACCGCTCAGCCCGCCGCCGTTGGTGCTGACGTTCCCGGAAAGCCCCGCCGTGATGGCGCTCTCACCGATACTCACCTGGCACCCGACGATATAACCGGTACTCACCTGTGACGCACCGTGGGTCGACGAATTGTTCGTACCCGGCCAATTCTCCGGTGTCGAATAAGGGCCGGGACGTTCCACTGTCGGCGTATGGGTGACATCGGCTGTGACGGTGCCGGATACCCACACCACCCGCCCCACACCGTTCGCGGACATCGACGGGGATACCACGGCATGTTCGGCCGTTCGGGTGATCGTGGCTCCGGGGGCGACCTCCCGGCCGTCCGGAAGCGGTACGAAGGTATCTGCCGTGGCGTGGCCGGCGGCCAGCATTCCGACGGCCGCGAATACCGCGCTCATTCCGCCCAATCGCATACCGCGACGGACGCCGCGGGCAGATGGGTGGCGTGGGATATGTGATTTCATCTGTTGACCCTCATCTCGATCAAGACATGCCGAAGGCGGCTTTGCCTTTCCGGCTGTCGCCGGAAGAATATGGATAGATCACTCCGTCCGCGTGGCGCGCGAATGGTTCGATTAATCGGCACGCAAACACCGGGAGACCCCGGAATCAGGACCACGAAGCGACTTCGATCCACCGAGCGGAAATCTATTCGGCGATCGGTGTAATAGATTCCGCTCGATCTCCGCGTCGGCCATCGGGCTGTGGCGAAGTTCCGCTGCCCGGTGTCCGGGAAGCGGCGGATACACACTATGTGGGTTGAAAAGATTGGGGTTCGGTGATGATGTTCCCTTCTTACGCGCCTGCGCGGAGTCCGGCCGGCCTCCACGCGCAACCGATTTCGAAGTCCGGCGGAATGACCACTCCGGGACTATTCGATATCGACGTTAAGCCGTCACCGCAAAAGAGACCATCGCCACTCCCACACAGCGAGAAACACGACGACAGAGTGCGTTCGGACGGCTACTCGGGCTACTACTCACAGCACCCGCACTCGGGAACGACTAGTTCCCGGTGAGTGGAAGAAGGCGTTTCCGCTGCCCGCGCCGGCAAATAGTGTCCGACCGGCTCCGGCAGGAACTCCATCGGGTGAACTGCCGGCGACCTGACGAGGAGACACAGATGCATTCCACCCCTGACCGGTTCGCAGACGATCACGGCAATATCCGCGAGGTCGACGTCGTCGTGGTGGGTATGGGTGCCGCCGGGTGTGCGGCCGCGCTGTCCGCGCACGCAGCCGGTGCCACAGTAGTGGTCCTGGAGAAGACAGGCCCCCAGGAATCAGGTGGGAACACTCGGGTTTCCGGAGGCGCGTGGTTCCACCACGACGATCCCGACCGCGCGGCGGTCTACCTTCGCTCTTTGTGCGGTGACCGGCCGGTCCCGGAATCCGTGGTGCAGGCATGGGCGGCCGGCACCCGTGCGGTCTCGTCATGGATGGAGTCGATCGGAGCGCGAGTTCTGCCGAACGGCTCGTACACCGCCGAATACCCGGAACTGGACGGCAGCGACTGCTACGGCGGCTACCGCAGCGTCGACGGTGTACTCGGCGAAGGCCGGCTGTTCGCCGTTCTCACGCGCGCGCTCGCGGAGCGCGAAATCGAAATCCGTTACGACACACCGGCAGTCGAACTGATGACCGACCCCGCCACCGGTGCGGTGACCGGCGTCGTCACCGGCGACGGCCGCCGGATCGCGGCACGTGCTGGCGTCGTCCTGGCAACCGGGGGTTTCGAAGGCGATCCGGAACTCGTGCGCACCCATCTCGGGTTGCACGACGTACCGGTATGGGGCAGCACCGCCGCGACCGGCGACGGACTGCGCATGGCCGAGCAAGTAGGCGCCGACCTCTGGCATATGGACAACATGATGGCGGTCAACGGAATCACCCGCCCGGGTTCGAGGCACGGATTCTTCGCCATGTTCCTGTACGCCCGCGGGTATGTCTGGGTCGACGAGAACGGGCGCCGCTTCGTCGACGAATGTGTTCCCAGTGGTCACGGTCAGGCGTTCATCGACGGACGCTACGAACTGCATCCACAGCGGCCCATGCATGTCATCTTCGACGAGCGCACGCGCGCCGCCGGCCCGATCAGTCCGAACAGTGACGTGATGGCCGTCGGCTGGAACGTTCTGATGGACGGGTACCGGTGGAGTGCGGACAACAGCGCGGAGATCGACGCCGGGTGGATCCACCGCGCCGATACCCTCGAGGAACTGGCCGGCCGGATAGGCGTGGACCCGGCCGTCCTGACCGCCACGGTCGACCGGTACAACAGCGCCTGCGCCGCAGGCAGGGACGAGCTCTTCGACCGCGCCCCGGCGACGCTCACTCCCCTCACCGAGCCGCCGTTCTACGCCTACACCAGCGCGCCCGTCCTGGCATGGACGAACGGCGGACCACGTCGTGACGAGCACGCCCGGGTGCTGTCCCGGTCGGGCGACGTGATCGACGGGCTCTACGCGGCCGGCACCGTGAGCTCGACCTACAGCTGGGCGAAGGACGGTGGCTTCCATATCGCGGATGCGATCGTCTTCGGCCGGATCGCCGGCGCCCACGCGGCGGGCAGGCGAATCCGGACCTGATCACAACTTGCCGGGCGCGACCTGGTCGGCCGCCGTGGCATTGCCTTGCGGGTCGAGCAGGTGCCCAGCGTGCTTGACCGTCCGGAGTACCACGGACCGGTCCGCGATCACGGCACCCGGCAGCTTCGCCTCGATCGCGGCCTCCATCCGGCCGACGTCGCCGAGGCCACGCAGCCAGGCCGCCATGAGGATGTTGTAATCCCCGACCGCGGACGCGACCATACGCACCTCTTCGAGGCGGGCGAGCCGGCTGCCGATATCACCGGCCTGCGCGGCGGGTACCCGTAGGAAGTACCACGTGTAGACGGGCCACGGCGTGAAGGCCCGCGCGATATCCACCCGGATGACGAGCGAGCCGTTGGCCTGCATCGCGGCCAACGCGTCGCGGGCTCTGCGTACGGGGATCCCGGTACGATCGGCCAGCACGGTCGCGGGCACCCGTCCGTCGGCGGCGAGTTCGTCCAGCAGCAGCCCCAGTTCGTCCGGGCTCAGCCGGGGCATCGGCACCCTGGAATGCGGTACGGCCCGCTCCACAGCGCGGATCTCCCGGCTCGACAGGGAACGAAGGTTCCAGTGCCGCGCATCCGAGATGATCTCCGAAGCGATATGAGTACGCACCGCGCGAACCGAGGGCATCCCGCGGAAACGCTCCAGCGCCCACGCTGCGAGACCGGCCAGATCCCTTGCGGCCACGGTGACCACAAGATCCCGGCCTCCGGCGGTCAGGTCGATGGTGACGGCGTGCGCATCCCGGGCGAGTTCGCCTGCAATGGTCAGGGAGTCCTGCGGCGCACAGGTTACCTCGATGAACGCGGTCGTACGCGGTGTCGCGACGATACCGGTCGTATAGACGACCCCCTCGGCACTGAGCCGCTCCCAGCGCCGCGCAAGCGTGACGGCATCCGCGCCGACTATCGGCGCGACCGCGCTCCACGGCGCCCGCGGCCTGAGCTGAACAGCGTGCAGAAGGCGCTGATCGAGATCGTCGAGTTCCCGATCCTGCGTCATAACCCAAAAACCTACCGCTTTCCTGCATTCATCGCGGCGGTATCGCCACCACACCTTATCTTTCCCGCACTGTTCCTGCGCTACCTTCGAGGAGCTCGTATGACCGCCACCTCGTCCGAACCCCCGGGTGGTACGGCACGCCCGGCCTTACGCGGGGCCGTCGGATTTCTCGTCGTCATGGAATTGGGTAGCGGCATACTGCAGGGCTGGTATCCGATGCTGCTGCCCGCCATGGGGGCGGAGTTCGGGGTCACCCCCGCGGAATTGAACTGGGTCGGTGCGAGCTATCTGCTCGCCACTGTGGTCTGCGTGCCGATAGTGGCGAAGCTCGGTGACCGGTACGGTCACCGGCGCATGCTGGTGGTCGCCGCCGCTTCGGTCGCCCTCGGTTCCGTCGTCGTCGCGGTCGCACCGAACTTCACCGTGCTGTTGATCGGGCGTGCTCTCCAGGGGCCGCTGGGGGCATTCCTGCCCTTGGAATTCGCCATCGTCCGCGACCGGGATCCAGCGTCCGCCGGCCGTTCGATCGGAAAACTGGTCGGCTCGCTGACCCTGGGCGCCGCCCTCGGGGTCTTCTTCGCGGGAGTCCTGTTCGACGCCGTCCCGGATCTGCGCATCGTGCTGTGGATTCCGGCGATATTCATGATCGCCTGCGTCCCGCTGGTCGCCTACCTCGTACCCGAATCACGCACGCGGGCCGCAGGACCTATCGATTGGGTCGGCGCGACACTGCTCGGTACCGGCTCGCTCGCGACGCTGGCCGGTATCTCCAACGCCGCCGCTTGGGGGTGGACCGCGCCCAGCACGTGGGCGACGATCGGCACCGGGCTGGTCCTGATCGTGTTGTGGATCGTGTCCGCGAAACGGGTGCGGTATCCCCTGATCGATCTCGATGTCCTCACCCGAGGCGGTATCGGGGTGCCGCTCGTCATCGCCGTGCTGTTCGGCGCCCAGTTGTTCGGAAGCCAGACAGCGGGAACGGTTTTCCTGCTCACCGATCCGGCGGTGGCCGGTTTCGGGCTGGGCCTGAGCACGAGTTTCGCCGGATTGCTGGCATTGGCCTCCGCTTCCGCCTCCTTCGTCGGAGCCTCCCTCGGTGATCAGGTGGCCGGGTTTCTCGGCACCCGCGCGACCCTGGCGCTCGGCGGGGCACTGATAACCCTCAACTACCTCGCCCTCCTGGTAGCGGCGCACATCTTGCCCATCATGATCGCCGGGTCGATCATGATGTCCCTCGGCAACGGACTGCTGATCTCGGTGCTGCCCGCCATCGTCGTGCGGAAGGCACCGGCCGATTCGGTGGGTATCGCCTCCGCCCTGTACAACACCGCGCGTACGGGCGCCGGGGCGGCCAGTAGCGCGCTGTTCGCGCTGGTGATGGGACTGTTCGCGGTCACGGCCGTTTCCGGCACCGGCACGACGGACAGCACCTCCTTCGGCGGGTACCTCGCAGTCTGGGCCCTCTGCGCGGCAGCCGGAGCGGCGATCACCGCACTGGCCGTCCTGGCCGACAGACCCACCGCGCCGAGACCGGCCACCCTCACGACCGCGCCGCCGGCCGGCCGGACAGCCGTCACACCGAGCCCGACCCGAACAGGAGAGCCCACATGACGCCGCCCCTCGCATCTGCCTCTACACCGGATATTCCGGGCGTGGAGAAGGCCATCGATACCACCATCCGTGCCTGGTCCCAGCGATTGATCGAGATCAGTCACGAGATCCACCGCAACCCCGAGCTCGCGTTCGAAGAGCACCATGCGGCGGCCCTGGTGGCCGAGACCCTGCGCGAGGCCGGCTTCGCGGCGGAGGTCGGGGTGTACGGTCTCGACACCGCCGTGGAGGCCGTATACGGCAACAGCGAATTCGTCGTCACACTGTGCGCCGAGTACGACGCTCTGCCGGAGATCGGCCATGCGTGCGGCCACAACCTGATCGCCGCCGCGGCCGTGGGCGCCGCCGTCGCGCTCGCGGCGGTCGCCGACGAGGCCGGGATAACGGTCAAGGTGCTGGGTACCCCTGCCGAAGAACGCGGTGGCGGTAAGGTTCTCATGCTCGCGGCAGGGGCCTGGGAGGACTGCACCATCTCGATGATGGTCCACGGCGGCCCCCATGCCGATATACGCTGCGAGCAGATCGGTATGCAGGCCGTCGACCGATTCGAGGTCACCTATGCCGGCCGCCCCGCACATGCCGCGGGAGCACCGCAACGCGGCGTGAATGCCCTCGATGCCGCCACCATCGCCCTCACCTCGATCGGTCTACTGAGTCAACAACTCCCGGACACGGTGCGCGTCGCCGCCATCGTGGCGGAGGGCGGCGCGGTCACGAACATTATCCCCGAGCGATCCGTCGTACGCGCGGAGGTGCGGTCGTTCGATCTCGAGGAACTTCGCGATGTGAAGAGCCGGGTCCTCGCCTGCTTCCGAGCGGGAGCCACGGCTTCCGGCTGCACCTGGCAGCACTCCTACCTCGAACCACGCTACGAGAGCATGCGGCAGGACCCGGCCCTGAGCACAGCATGGAACGCCGCCGTCGAGGCGCTGGGCCGCACACCGGTGGACAAATCGGGGTCAGGAATCTCCGGTGGCTCGACGGATATGGGCAATGTGTCGCAGGTCGTGCCCGCAATCCACCCGGTGATGGCGGCCCTGGGCGTCACCGCACTGCCACATACAGCAGAGTTCGCAGCCGAAGCCGTGAGTCCCGCCGCCGATCGCATGGTCATCGACGGCGCCACTGCGCTCGCCCGGACAGCGGTGACCGCCGCCATGACCCCAACCACCCGCACAGACCTGATCGCACGGCAGCGTGCCCGCAGGGCGGGCGCAACCAGGGTCTCGCCGACTCCGGAGGAAGGAGCATGAAGTCATTCCTGGAATGACGGAGCGCCTTCCGGATCCGAGAAGGTTGGGCCCAACGGCTGACCTGCTCACGGTCGATACATCACTGGACTCGCGAGTCGGAGCCGCAGCGGCTTCACATTCGGCGGCTCGAGGCACGCACAAGGCTGAACGGTAACGCAGTCAACCGCACCTCGGCGTGCAAATACCTCCGGCACAGGCACGGTGCGACCAGTATCGGATGAACCGTCGGTGACCTGGCGCGGAGAAGACCGGCCCCGATCGATCGGGAGGGAACACCCGGGTCACAGGCAAACCTGTGACGCCAAGGCCCCGTGGGGATTCGTGCGTGCTTCGTCGCGGCCGGCGCGGATATCGATTTCGGTCCGCTCGGGGCTCCGATGCCGACGGGTTGACGCAGATATTCCAGGACATCGCCCTGAGCACGCACGAAGGCGGACACCGGATCCTCGATATACACCACGGCATCATGCCGGACATCGGGCTTCTCACCGCGTCAGAAGCAGCGCGTCGGACAGCGCCACAGGGTCGCAGCCGCCTCGGTGGCCCGAAGGGCGGGCACCACAGCGGTGCGCCATGACCGCTGCGCGCCTCGGCCGAGATATTCGGGCAGCGCATGGGCGTCGATCACCTCTCCCGATCAACGGAATCGGGACTGTCGAACAGCCCGATTGCCTCCTAGGTGCGTGGGTGAGGGTCGGGCTCGTCGATGCTCCGTCTCACCGAAATCTCACACTTTTGACGAGAATCGGCCGGACTTTATGGGCCTTGTTCGGCACCCAGCCAAGCCGTGAACAGCAGGTTTTCCAGCAGTTTCGAGGCGCTATGGGAAACGTTCGAAGCATTTGAACCTGTGTCAAGTGGTCGCAGGTTCAAATCCTGTCAGCCCGACCATCGAAAAACCCCTCCTGACCAGGGCAGGAGGGGTTTTTTGTCAATCAACTACCCGCAGAGCGGGACCAGAACGGGACCGCAGGTGCTTCGAGAGCTTGTCCCCGGCGCCGGTGATCTCCTGTTGACCCGGGTGTAGGTAGCGCTCGGTGGTCCGGCTGCCGGCATGGCCGCGACCCCGCAGCGCTGGCGGGCACCGGACGCATCTACGGGGAACCCGGCGCTGCGCCGTACCCCGCCCATGGCCGGGCGCACGCGGATCGAATACTTGCGGGGCTCTGCCATCGGTGTCATATTCGTCCCGACGCGGAGCTGCCGCCCCAGGCCGGCCGGCGGACGAACTCGCTGTGCGCCGTGCCCACCGAAACCGCTGACGAGACGGGGAGCGATGACGTCGCCTGCCATGATGGAACTATCGGACGTGGTCAAGGAGTACCGGGTAGGCGGGCAGCTCGTCCGAGCGCTCGACAGTGTCGATCTGCGGATCACCCGGGGCGAATTCACCTCCATCATCGGCCCGTCGGGTTCGGGTAAGAGCACACTGCTGCATATGCTCGGCGCGCTGGACCGGCCCGACTCCGGGACGATTCGATTCGACGGCGAGGAGATCGGCACTCTCGACGAGGAGCGGCAGTCCGAATTCCGCCGTCACCGAGTAGGTTTCGTATTCCAGTTCTTCAACCTGCTGCCCACCCTGTCGGCCTGGGAGAACGTCGCGGTGCCGCGTCTGCTGGACGGCACCGGCCTGCGCAAGGCCAAACCGCGGGCGTTGGAACTGCTCGAGCGGGTGGGGCTCGGCGCGCGGGCCGAGCACCGGCCGGCGGAGCTGTCGGGCGGCCAGATGCAGCGGGTGGCGGTGGCCCGAGCACTCATCATGGATCCGCCGCTGATCCTGGCCGATGAACCCACAGGCAACCTCGATTCGAAGACCGGGGCGTCGATCCTGGAACTGCTCGCCGAGGTCGCCGAGGCCGGAAACTCGGTGGTGATGGTCACCCATGATCAAGACGCGGGGAAGTACTGCGATCGCGTGGTCACCCTGGGCGACGGACGTATCGGATCGGACGAACGTGTCCGGGCGGCCGGCGAGGGCGGCTGACAGCCGACGTAGCCCGCGCCGCGGGCCGGTTCCGGCGGCGTCTCGATCGAAAACCGGCCGCACCCGGACGCCACCGAGTACGGTGACCGTGCGTCCGCCGCAAGGCCGCGCCACCGGAACGCCCGGGTACGCGCCGGGTGCCGGGTGAGTGTCGAAAGGGAACTCGGATGGTAGTGACGAACCTCTTCGCGGTGATCCAGACCTTGTTCCTGGCCGTGTGGTTCGGCTCCATGGTTTATTCGATCGTGGTGGTACAGCAGTTCCAGTTCACAGCCGAGGATCCCGAAGAATACGAAGAGGTGGGCCAGATGATGGCCGACGGATCGCGGCAGCGCATTCTGCGGCTCGCGATCATCGCCGGCATCGCCGGCGCCGTGGCCGCGATGAGCCGGGCGATGGACACTCCGGCGCCGAGCGGCGCGTGGGTCGCGCTGATGGCCGTCAAGGTGGTGTTGTACATCGGCGCCGTCACGGCGTTCGCGATTCAGTCCTGGCGCATATGGCCCAAGCGCATTTTCGCGCTCCCCGGGGAAATGCCCGGGATCCGGCGCACCTTCTTCGCCCTCTCCCTGACCATGGCGGTGCTCCTGGGCGCGATCCTCGCCATCGATGTGGTCGCGGCGTCCCTGTGATCGCCGGGGCCTGCCGCGTTACCGTCAGGCTCCGCCCGCCATGGCCGACAGAATGGTCACCGTCGCGCCGTCCCGCACCGCAGTGGCGAGCCCCTGCTCCTGGCGCACGTCGGTGTCGTCCACATAGACGTTGACGAAGCGGCGCAGAGCGCCGTCGGTGGTGAGGCGGCCGGCCAGCCCGGCGTACTTGCTCTCCACATCGGACAGCACCGATGCCACGGTATCGCCGGCGGCCTCGATCTGCTTGGCTCCATCGGTGTGCTGACGCAGCACCGTCGGGATTGTGACCGTCACCGTCATGGCGTCGTCTCCGTCCTGGATCGCGACTGGCTGATCTCGCCCGGATACTACGCCGGAACCCGCCGATATCCGGGCGGATCGGCGGCAAACGGCTCCCCCTGCCCGCCACTTGTCATACCATCGGGTCCGGTGTTGCAGGCGAACCGGAGAATCTCATCGTGAACAACGACTACGACGTCGTGGTCGCAGGTGGCAGTCTCGCCGGTTGCGCTACGGCCATTCATTTCGGGCGGCGCGGCCTGCGGGTCGCGGTCCTGGAAAATCACCGCGATCCCGCCTTCTACAAGCGGGTGTGCACGCATCTGATCCAGCCGACAGCGTTGCCGACCCTGCGACGACTGGAGCTGGACTCCGCGATCGAGTCGGCCGGCGGCGTTCGTATGCACACATCGATGTGGACACCGGCGGGATGGGCGAACGAACGCGACGCCGGCCGGACCGGTCGCCACGGGTACACGATCCGCAGATCTGTGCTGGACCCACTGATCCGGGAGCTGGCGGCCGGCACACCGGGCGTGGACGTGATCCTGGGCGCGAAGGTGACCGGCCTGCACCGTGACCCCGACAACCGGATCGCCGGTGCGGTGGCTCGGATCGATGATGCGGAGACCATCGTGCGCGGTCGCTTGGTCGTCGGCGCCGACGGCGCGAGTTCGCGGGTGGCCCCAGCGGCCGGTCTCCGGGCGATCTCCTCGCCCAATCGGCGCTCGGGCTACTTCGCGTACTTCCGCAACGTACCGATCGAGGAGGGGAACTTCCGGGTCTGGCTGCGGCCGCCCGA
Organism: Nocardia carnea; assembly: GCF_029869215.1. Lineage (GTDB taxonomy): Bacteria > Actinomycetota > Actinomycetes > Mycobacteriales > Mycobacteriaceae > Nocardia > Nocardia carnea_B. The sequence goes on along the minus strand of NZ_JARWPM010000296.1, from coordinate 26,905 downwards.
TGCGCTCGGACTCATCGCCTCCGATGACGACCTCACCCTCATCTCGCTGCTGCTGGACGCTCCGCACGTCCCGGACTTCCTCGACGACAAAGAGAACTATCTGCGGCGACGGTTCGCCGAGCTTCCGGATCCGCCGGATCTGTCCGCGGCGATACGTGTTTCGGATTTCGTCGGTTCGCGGGACCGGCCGAACCTGACCCGCCCCCGGATCGTGCGACCCGGTCTGGCACTGGTCGGTGACGCGGCACTGGTCGCCGATCCGCTGCGCGGCGTCGGCTGCGGCTGGGCGTTGGAAGGCGCCGAACGGCTGGCCGAGGCCACCGCCGACGCCGTCGCCGCCGCTGATCCCCGGGTCCTGGACGCCGCCCTGCGGCGTTATCAGCGACAGCACCGCCGGGCGCTGTGGCCGCAGCAGATGATGTTCAACCGCAACTCCCGGCTGGCGCTGCCGCCCTGGCCGTTCCGCAAGGCGGTCACCACCATGGCCGCGGATCCCCGGGTGGCCGAACTGTTCTGGCCGGTGGTTCAGCAGGCGGCGCCCGCCTCCACCCTCGTCACACCCCATGTATTCACCGCGCTGCGGCGGTCCGGCGGAGCGAATCGCCGGGCCTGGTACCGGCATCGCGACGACGAGCTCGGCGCACCACTGTCCGGTGACACCCGGGCTTCCGACAAGTAGCCGGGCCGCCGACACCGACAGCGCAACCGAAAGGATCTGGGATGCCGCCGGAATCGGACCCCGCCAGCGAGACGGAACGGTGCGATCTCGTCGTGGTCGGCGCCGGTATCGCCGGCCTGAACGCGCTGTTCGTCGCCACACAGTATCTGTCGCGTGATCAGAAGGTCGTCCTGATCGATCGCAGGGAACGCGGCGGGGGAATGTGGACCGACACCTACCCGTATGTGCGCCTGCATCAGCCACATCAACTGTTCACCGCGGGGGCCCTGCCGTGGAAGTCGAAGCGGCCCGCAGAGTATCTGGCCACCCGGGACGAGGTGCTGGACCATATGGAACGCTGTCTCGGCTACGCCCGCGATCGGCTCCACCTCGACGAGCGCTTCGGCTGGGTCTATGACTCGCACACCGAAGACGGTGACGGCGTGCAGGTCACCTGTACGGCCCCCGACGGCCGCCGGACGGTGGTGCGGGCGCGACGCATGATCAAAGCGTTCGGCTATCGGATCGGAGTCAAGGACCCGTTCCCCGTGTCGAGCGCGCAGGTACGGTCGGTCTCCCCGAACCACCTCGACATCCACGGCAGCGATCTGCGCGACAGTGAATCCCCCGTCTGGGTGATCGGCAGCGGAAAGACCGGTATGGACACCGCCGACGCGATGATCACCCACTACCCGGGCCGCGAGGTGTCCATGGTCGCGGGTTCGGGCAGCTGGTTCCTGCGCCGGGAAAAGTTGTTCCCGGCCGGCGCCCGGCGGTGGTGGGACGGCCGGGACACAGCACAGTTGGTCGAGGAGGTGGCGCGTCGATTCGACGGCACCAACGAAAAGACGGTCAACGCCTGGATGCGGGAGCACTACGGGATCGGATTGCGGCCCGAGGGCGACAATTTCATGTTCGGGTTCCTCTCCGAACCCGAACTCCACCGGGTCGACCGCGGCCTGCACGAACTCGTGATGGATCATCTCGTGGACGCTGTCGACGGCGACGACGGCCCGGAGCTGGTGTTCCGTAGCGGGGCGCGGCGCCGAGTTCCCGCGGGCAGCTGGATCGTGAACTGCACCAGCTACATCATGGGGAACGAGAGTCCGTACGAACCCTACGTCTCGCCGGGTGGTTCGGTGCTGTCGCTGCACATGCGTTCGGCGACACTACCTTTCTCGACATATATGGGGTATCTGATGCCGCATGTGATGTTCCTGGACAAGCTGCGGGCGGTGCCGCTGTACGAACTCGATGTCGTCGATCTGCGCGAGAAAGCGCCGACGGTGGTGATTCCCGCGATGATGGCACAGGCGCGCCTCAATATCAGCCTGATTCTGGACCACGTGCCGTCCCTGGTCTTCAAGGATTTCGGCACCGATTTGGATCGGTGGTATCCGCTGCCCCGGTGGGCGGTACGCAAGATGCAGTTCAAGGCCGCGCATCACCGCGGTCTCGACCACTTCCGCCGGACGCTCGACACCGTGGGTGAACGATTCGACGTCCGATGCGGTCCCCTGGTGTGACCGCGACACGGTGATCAGAGCGGCCCGAATTCCTCGTCGACCAGGCTGAACAGTTCGTCGTCGGTCGCGTCGCCCAGTTCGGTCGTCTCCTCCGGGCGGGTACCGAGGTAGGTCCGGGCGGTGGCCTCGAAACGGCTCATCGTCCGGCGCGCGGCTTCCCGGTCGGACTCGTCCAGCATGCCGAGCAGTGCCTCGATTTCTTCGAGTGCACCCGCGAGCCGGGTCAGCGGAGGTGGCGCGGGCGCGGGCGCGAGACACGAGAGGATGTACTCGGCCACCTCGTTGGGTGTCGGGTAGTCGAACACGATCGTCGACGGTAAACCGAGCCCGACGGCGTGGCTGAGCCGATTGCGCAGTTCCACCGCCCCGAGCGAGTCCAGGCCCAGATCGGCGAACGAGCCGGCGGGGTCGACCGTTTCGGCGTTCGCCACCACCGCGACATGTTCGCACACCAGTTCCCCGATGGCCTCGCTGCGTTCCCGCGCCGAGAGCCCGCTCAGCCGGTCGGCCCAATCGGTAGCCGGGCGCAGCGAGCCGCGCCGGACGGCCACCGGACCGCGCAGCAGGTGGTGTCCCCCGGTGGCCGCGGTCCGCGGATCGAACTGAACAGGCGCGATGACCGCCTGGTCGGCGGCCAGTGCGGCATCGAACAATGCGAGCCCGGCGGCGGGCTCGAGCGGGATGATCCCGAGGCGGCGCCACCGCGCCAGGTCCTGATCCCGCAGGGCGCCCACCATGCCACCCTCGGCCGCCCACGGCCCCCAGGCGAGCGACAGCGCGGGGTGCCCGGCGGAACGACGGCGCCGCACCACCGCGTCCAGCCCGGCATTGGCGCAGGCATAGCTGGCCTGACCGGCCGGACCCAGGAGCCCGGCGATCGAGGAGAACGTCACGAACAGCGGCAGGTGGAGATCACGGGTCAGTTCGTCCAGGACCAGCGCGCCGTCGACCTTGGGCCGCCAGACCCGCTGGAGTTGCCCCGAGGTCAGCGTGGTGATGGTCGCATCGTCGAGTGTGCCGGCGGCGTGGACCACCGCCGACAGTGGCCGCCGAGCCGGGATATCGCGCAGCACCGGACCCACCGCATTCCGGTCGGCCACATCGCCGGTCGCGACCGTCACTTCGCAACCAGCGGAGGTCAATTCCGCAACCAGCTCGCGCGTGCCCGGCGCCGCGTCACCCCGCCGGCTCAGCAGCACCAGACCTCGTACCCCGTGGGCCGCGACCAGATGCCGGGCCAGCAGCGCCCCCAAACTGCCTGTGCCGCCGGTGATCAGCACTGTCCCCGTGTTCCAGCCCGCGATATCCCGGCGCGGGATATCGGTCGCTCGGGTCAGCTGGGCCGCGAATACCGTGGGCGAGGCCGCCGCCGCGGATTCGCCGTCGATACGCCGCGTCCGCCAGAGCAGTTCGGGATAACCGGCAGCGGCCACCAGGCGCCAGTCCACCGAGGTCGCGTCGTCGGTATCGACCAGCACCACGCGGTCCGGATATTCGGCCTGCGCCGACCCGACCATGCCCCATACCCCGGCATTCGTCACCTCGACGAGCTCGGCCGGGTCCCGGGCGACGGCGCCGGAGGTGGCCACCACCAGTCGCGTCGCCGCGAACCGATCGTCGCCCAGGAACCGCCGCAGCAGGTCCAGGACCGCGTGCGGGCCGATTCCGCCGGGCACCACGAGGACGTCCGGTGCGGGGACCACATCGTCGGGACGGGCGTGGCGGGCATTGATCTCGAGGCCGGACGGACCTGTCGCGGGGTAGTCGATACCGCCGAATCCGTGCTCGTCCAGCACCACCACCGTGGCCGCCGGGCATTCCGCGGCAAGCTCGACGGGACGCCAGGTCGGTGCGAACAGCGACCGATGCGCCGCACCTCGATGGGCGAGCAAATGCGCTGGTTCGACGGGGCGGTAACCGACCGCGCCGGCCTCGAGCACCGGATTCCCGCGGTCGTCGGCCGCGGTGACCGTCCATGCCGAATCACCGGCCGCCGCCACCCGGACGCGCAGTGTCGTCGTGCCGGTCCGGAAGTAGCGGACGTTCTTCCAATCGAACAGCATCCGGCCGGTGCCCGTCGCCCCGAATCCGACCACGGCTCCGCCGTGCAGCACGGAGTCGAACAGTCCGGGATGTAATCCGTAGGCGGACATACCGGCCCGCTGTTCGGGATCGGCCGCGACCTCGGTGTAGACCACACCGCCGCGGCGCCAGGCGGCGCGCACACCTCGGAACGCCGGGCCGTAGTCGAATCCAAACCCTTCCAGCCGGCCGTACACCTCCCGCACGGCAATGACTTCCGCTCCGGGTGGCGGCCACGCTCCGTTCCCGAGCTCCGCGAATGCTTCTCCGGGGTCGGGTGCGTTGTCCGCGGGAACCAGGGCACCGGCGGCATGGCGCATCCACTCCGTGGAGCCGCCGTCGGGCCGGGAGTGAATCGACACCGGCCGGGCGCCCCCGTCGCCGGGGGCACCGAGGCTTACCTGGATATCCCGCACCTCGCCCGCGGCGAACAGGAGCGGCGCCTCCAGCGTGAGCTCACGCAGGAGCTCGCAACGCATCTCCCGGCCTGCCCGCAGGGCGATCTCGACGAAGGCGGTACCGGGAACTACCCTCTCACCCAGTACGACATGGTCGCCGATCCATGGGTGGGTGTCCGGGGACAACCGCCCCGCGAACACGACCTGGCCGGTGTCCGCGACCGATACCGCGCCGGTGAGTATCGGATGGCCGAGATCGTCACCGGCGACGGCCGGCGGCGAATCCAGCCAGTACCGCCGACGCTGGAAGGGGTAGGGCGGCAGGTCGACCCGCGGTCCCGTCCGCCCGGCGAAGAATCGTGTCCAGTCCACGCGCGTACCCGCGCAGTGGGCATCCGCCACGGCCCGCACCAGGGTGGCGACTTCCGCGCGCCCGGCGCGCTGCAGAGCGACGACCGGGACATCGCCGAGCGTGCGGGAGACCATGCTCGACAGCACACTGCTCGGCCCCACCTCCACGAATCGGGCGGCGCCGGCGTCCCGGAGCGCGGTGAGTCCGTCCGCGAACAGCACCGGGCATCGCACCTGCCGCACCCAGTACCGCGGATCGGTGAACAGGTCCGATTCGATACGTCCGGTGACGTCGGCCGCCATCGGAATACGCGGCCGATGCCAGCTGACCGTGCGGCACAGCGACTCGAATTCGGCGAGCATCGGTTCCATCAGCTCGGAATGGAATGCGTGGGAAACCGGGAGCAGCCGGGATCGCCGAGAGCCCCAGCGCTGCGCGAGTTCCTCGATTCCGGCCGCGGGTCCGGACAGCACCACCGCGCCCGGCGCGTTCACCGCCGCCAGTCCCACTCCCGGTGGTAGTTCGGTTATCTCGCCGGGATCGGCATCGATCGCGAGCATGACGCCACCGGGCGGCAGATCCGCCATCAGCCGTCCCCGTGCGGTCACCAGCCGTACCGCGTCGGGCAGATCCAGCACGCCGGCGATATGGGCCGCGCTGACCTCTCCGATCGAGTGGCCTACCACCAGCTCCGGTGTGACACCCCATGATTCGAGCAACCGGGCCAGCGCGACCTCCACGGCGAACACGGCCAGCTGCGTATTGTCGGTGCGCTCGAGGTCGGTGTCCTCGGCGAACAGCCAGTCCGGATCGCAGATCTCCCGGAGGGCGTCGGCGAACACCGGAAAGGCGGCGAAGAGTTCACGGCCCATACCCGATCGCTGGGCGCCCTGCCCCGAGAACACGAAGGCGGTGCGGCCGGGTACCGCCCGCACCGGCGCCACCCGATCCAATTCGGCGGGGTCCAGCACCGCGGCACGCCATTCGAGGTGCGCGCGAGCGGTCGCCAGTTCCCGCCCGACATCCTCCGGGGACAATTCGGCACAGGCGGACCGCAACCGCTGAGCCGCGGCGCGCACCGCCGTCTCGGTCCGGCCGGATATCAGCCACGGTACGCGGAGTTGTGAAACCGGTTCGCCGCGCGCGGGTTCCGGTTCAGCCGGGGCCTCTTCGAGAATAACGTGGGCATTGGTGCCGCTGATACCGAAGGATGAGACCGCCGCTCGGCGCGGCCGGTCGCCGCTCGGCTCCCACGGCCGCGGCTCGGTCAGCAATTCCACGGCCCCCGCCGACCAGTCCACCTCCGGTGTCGGCGTCTCGGCGTGCAGGGTGGGCGGCATGGTGCGGCGCCGCATCGCCTCCACGGACTTGATCACCCCGGCGATGCCGGCGGCGCCGACCGTATGCCCGATATTCGATTTCACGGACCCGAGCCAGGCCGGATGGTCCCGGTCTTGTCCGTAGGTCGCCAGCAGTGCCCGGGCCTCGATCGGATCGCCCAGGGGCGTTCCGGTGCCGTGTGCCTCCAGCAGGTCCACCTCCGCGGGGACGAGACCCGCGGCATCCAGTGCGGCTCGGATCACCCGCTCCTGGGCGGGCCCGCTGGGTGCGGTGAGCCCGTTCGAAGCGCCGTCCTGATTGGTCGCGCTGCTGCGGAGGACGGCGAGCACCCGGTGGCCGCGTGCGCGCGCGTCCGACAACCGTTCCAGCACCACCAGCCCGGCGCCTTCCGCGAACGCCACTCCGTCGGCGGCCGCACCGAAGGATTTGCAGTGGCCGTCCGGTGACAGTCCGCGTTGGCGAGCGAAATCGACGAACAGATACGGCGACCCCCACACCGATACGCCACCGGCGAGGGCGAGCGAACATTCGCCCGATCGCACTGCCTGCGCGGCGAGGTGGAGTGCGACCAACGAGGAGGAGCACGCCGTGTCGACGGTGAGCGCCGGACCCGCGAATCCGAACAGATAGGCCAGCCGGCCGGACAGCACACTCGGTGTGGTGCCGGTGAGGCGGAAGCTTTCGAGCTCACCGGCCACCCGCGGATGGTAGTCCGCGGTGGTGGCGCCGGCGAACACACCGACCTCCGCACCCCGCAACGATTCCGGATCGATACCGGCGTCCTCGAGTGCCTCCCAGGTCACTTCCAGCAGGACGCGCTGCTGAGGGTCCATGGCCGCGGCCTCACCCGGTCCGATCCCGAAGAACTCCGCATCGAATCCGGCGGCGTCGTCCAGGAAGCCGCCGGTGCGCACGTAGACGGTGCCCGGCGCGTCCGGGTCGGGGTTGTACAGCCGGTCGAGATCCCAGCCGCGGTCGGCGGGGAAGGCGGACATGGCGTCCGTGCCCGCGGCGACGAGGTCCCACAGGTCTCCGCGCGATCCCACGCCGCCCGGAAAACGGCAGCCGATGCCGACGATCGCGAGAGGTTCGCCGGAGCCCGCCGCGGTGGTTCGCTCGGCAGGTGTTACGGGTACAGCGGCGTGTCCCGCGAGCTCGAGCAGATGTCCGGCGAGAGCGTCCGCGGTCGGATGGTCGAATACCAGGGTGGACGGCAGGCGCAGGCCCGTGGCACGGGTGATGCGGTTGCGCAGTTCGACACTGCCGAGTGAATCCAGGCCGAGGTCGGTGAACGCGGCAGCCGGATCGAGGGCGGCCGGATCGGAATTGGTGACCACCGCGATATGTTCGCGTACCAGATCCGCCACCAGGACGGCGCGTGCTCGGTCGTCGAGACCGGCCAGCCGGGCTTCGAGGGCGGAGCGCTCCACGACGCGGACGGGAGCCGCGTCGGGAGTACGCCGAGCCGGGTCACCGAACAGGTGATGTCCGGTACCCGTGCGCAGCACCCCGGCATCGACTCGGACCGGAACCACGACGGGCGCCCGGTAATTCGGCGCGTTGCCGGCGATGGCCAAGGCGTCGGCGGAATCCAGCGGCGTGATCCCGAGACGTTGCCATCGCGCCAGATGAGTTCCGGAGAGCCGGCCCGCCATACCGTCGGAGGCGGCCCAAGGGCCCCAGGCGAGCGCGACCGCCGGCTGCCCTGCGGCGCGACGGCGCCGGGCCACCGCGTCCAGCGCGGCGTTGGCGGCGGCATAACCGGGTTGCCCGGCGGCGCCGAGGGTCCCGGCGGCCGAGGAGAACAGCACGAAGGCCGCGAGGCCGAGTTCGCGGGTGAGTTCGTCCAGGATCAGCGCACCCTCGACCTTCGGCGCCCAGATGCGGTGCAGCTGTTCCGGTGTCGCCGAGGAAACGGTGGCGTCTTCGAGGATCCCGGCGGCGTGGACGACCGCGGACAGCGGCGCGGATCCGGGAATCGACGCGAGCACGGTGGCGACGGCGTCCCGGTCGGTGACATCACAGCCTGCCAGGGTGACGGTGCATCCCGCCGCCTCCAGGTCGGTGCGCAATGCCGCCGCGCCGGGGGCTCCGGCGCCGCGCCGGCTCGCCAGGATCAAATGCCGCACGCCGTGGGTGGCGAGGTGCCGTGCCAGCCGCGCGCCGAGCCCCCCGGTGCCGCCGGTGATCAGTACCGACCCGGGGCCCCAGCGAAATTCCGCCGGTTCGTCACCGATCGGCATGGGTGTCAGGCGCGGCGCGGTCGTCACACCGCCCCGCACGGTCAGTTGCGAGTGTCCGGCCGCCAGGACGCCGCCCCAGTCGATACCGCCCGGATCGTCGGTATCGATCAGCAGTAGCCGGCCCGGGTGTTCGGCCTGCGCCGCACGGACGAGCCCGTGGACACCGGCGGCCACCGGATCGATATCGGCGTCGCGGGTCACCACGGCGAGGCGCGCACCGGCGCACCGGTCATCGCGCAGGAATCGTTGCAGCCGGTCGAGTACCACCGCGACCCCGGCCGCGCCGTCCACCGTCATGACCTCGGGCACCGGGTCGAGCGCCGGCTCGTACTCCCCGACCGTCACCGCCGCTGCCCCGGACGGCAATTCCACCGGCAGCCACTGCATTTCGAACAGCGATTCGGCGGAGCGGGCAGTGTGACTGCGCGCCTCGATATCGAAGGTACGGAAGACGACCCGGTCGATCGACAGCACCGGACTGCCGTCCGGATCGACGGCGGTCACGGAGAATCCGTCGGCGCCCACGGGTGCGGACCGCACCCGCAACCGGGTCGCCCCCGGCGCCGAGCAGCGCACCCCCGCGAACCGGAACAGCAGCCGGCCCTGCTCGGGCGGCAGATCCTCGGCCAGCGCGTACTGGGCGAATCCCGCGTGCAGCGCCAGGTCGAACAGCGCGGGATGCAGGACGTAATCGCCCGCTTCCTCGATGAGTGCCTCGGGCAACCGCACCTCGGCGAAGATCTCCCCGGCGCGGCGCCACACGCCATCGAGGCCCAGGAAGGCGGGGCCGTAGGTCAGGCCGGCGACACCGGCGATCCTCGCCAGAATCCACTCCGGTGGTACGGGTTCGGCGGCTCCGGGGGGCCAGTGCGGCTCGGCGATCCGGTCTGTGGAAGGCGGGCGGGAGCCTGGACCCGGTTCGATTCCGGTGTACCGGCCGACGCCCGAGCGAGTCCATTCGGCGTCGTCGTTCCGCCGGAATCCGACAGTGAACGGCCGTCCGCCACCCTCGTCGTCCTGGTCGATCACGATCTGGATCGCTACCCGGCCCTGTGCGGGCGGCAGAATCGGTGCGGACAGCGTGAGTTCGTCCACCCCGCCGCAGCCCGCCTCGGCGGATGCCCGCAGCAGCAGCTCGACCACACCCACACCCGGAAACACCGGGGTGCCGAAGGACAGATGGTCGCCCACCCACGGGTGGGTGCGCAGTGAGAAGCGACCGGAGAACAGGTCTTCCCCGGCACGGGCGAGGGTTTCCGAACTCGTCAGGACGGGGTGGGTCAGGGTATTGCCGGTCCGTGGGGCGGGCGCGTCGAGCCAGTAACGCCGGTGCTGGAAGGGATACCCGGGCAGGCCGACCCGTCGCGCACCCTGCCCCGCGAAGAACCGTTCCCAGTCGACCGGGACCCCGGCGCAATGCGCGGCGGCGACCGCCCGCACGAGCGTCTCGACTTCGTCGCGGCCGCGTCGTTGCACGGCCAGCACCGCGTCGGCGTCGATCAGGCCGGCCAGCACCGCGTCCGGGCCGATCTCCAGATAGCGGGTTCCGCCCGCCGTCCCCGCCGCGGCGACGGCGTCCGCGAAGCGGACCGGCTCGCGTACCTGCCGGACCCAATACTCCGGCGATACCGGCAGTTCGGCTTCGATCCGGCCGGTCACGCCCGAGAGAAAATCCATCGACGGTGGGCGCCACGTTATTCCGCGGCACACCGTCGCGAATTCCGCCAGCATGGGCTGCATGAGCCCGGAGTGGAACGCGTGGCTCACCCGGAGTCTGCGAGTCCGCCGGCCGGTCCGCCCTTCGAACTCGTCGATCCCCGCGACCGGCCCCGACAGCACCACGGCTCGCGGGCCGTTCACCGCCGCCACCGAGATACCGGCCGGCAGGTCACCCACCTCGTCCTCGGCGGCGTCGACCGCGAGCATGGCGCCCCCGGCGGGGAGGGCCGCCATCAATCGGCCCCGGGCGGTGACGAGCCGGACCGCATCCTCGAGCGACAGCATGCCGGCGATATGGGCGGCGGTGATCTCACCCACCGAATGCCCGGCCACCAGGTCGGCCGTCACACCCCAGGACTCGAGCAACCGGGTCAGCGCGACCTCGACGGCGAACAGCGCGAGCTGGGTGTTGTCGGTGCGGTCGAGGTCGGTGTCGCCGGAGAACAACCAGGCCGGATCACAGACCTGTGCGATCGTTTCCCGGAACACCGGGAAGGTCTCGAACAGCTGCCGTCCCATCTCCGTCCGCTGCGCACCCTGTCCGCTGAAGACGAACACCGTCCGCCCGGGTACCACCCGGACCGGCGACACCTCCGTCGCGGCCGGTCCCCCGACCTCCGCGCGGTACTCCAGATGCGCTCGAGCGCACGCGAGTTCGAATCCGACGTCGACGGGGCGCAACGCCGGCGCATGTTCGCGCAGCCGTTTTGCGGCCGCCGCGGCGGCCGCGGGGGTCCGGCCCGACACCAGCCACGGCACGACCGGCAGCGGGGTTCCCGCCGGTGCCGGTGCGGCGGGCGGCTCCTCGACGATGAGGTGGGCATTGGTGCCGCTGATGCCGAACGACGACACCCCGGCCCGCCGCGGCCGGTCCGGCGCCGGTTCCCAGATCCGGGCCTCGGTCAGCAGTTCGACGGACCCGCCGGCCCAATCCACGTGTGGCGACGGCGTATCCGCGTGCAGGGTGCGCGGCGCGACCCCGTGGCCCATCGCCTGCACCATCTTGATCACCCCGGCCACCCCGGCCGCGGCCACGGTGTGACCGATATTGGATTTCACCGAGCCGAGCAGCAGGGGACGCTGTCTGTCCTGCCCGTAGGTCGCGAGCAAGGCCCGGGCTTCGATCGGGTCGCCGAGTCGCGTGCCGGTGCCATGCGCTTCCACGACATCCACATCGCCCGGCGCGAGTCCGGCATTCGCCAGCGCCGCCCGGATCACCCGTTCCTGCGCCGGGCCGTTCGGCGCGGTCAGGCCGTTCGACGCGCCGTCCTGATTGATCGCCGAACCCCGGATCACGCCCAGTACGCGATGTCCCTGCGCCTGCGCGTCGGACAGGCGCTCGAGCACCACCAGGCCCGCGCCCTCGGCCCAGCCGACCCCGTCGGCGCCGGCCCCGAACGATTTGCACCGGCCATCGGGGGCCAGTCCCCGTTGCCGGGCGAACTCGACGAACAGGAACGGCGACGCCAGCACCGTCACGCCACCCGCCAGTGCCGCCGAACATTCGCCCGACCGCAGCGCCGCCACCGCCAGATGGAGCGCCACCAGTGACGACGAACAGGCGGTATCCACCGTCAGCGCGGGACCTTCGAGACCGAACGTATAGGCCAGCCGACCGGAGACCACGCTGGTGTGGCGGCCGGTGAGGCGCAGGCCCTCGGAGCCGGTGTCGTTGCCGCGATAGTCGGCGTCGCCGGCGCCGACGAAGGTGCCGATATCTTTGCCGCGCAACGATTGCGGATCCATGCCCGCGTCCTGCAGCGCATCCCAGGCGACCTCCAGCAGAATTCGCTGCTGCGGGTCCATCGCGGCCGCCTCGCCGGGGCCGATGCCGAACAGTTCCGCATCGAAACCGCCTGCGTCGTCGAGAAATCCGCCGCCTGCGGCGTAGATCGTGCCGGGATGGTCGGGATCCGGGTGCACCAGCCGGCCGAGGTCCCAGCCGCGATCATCGGGGAACGCCGATATCGCGTCCCCACCGCGGCTCACCAGATCCCACAGGTCCTCGCGCGAGGTGACGCCGCCGGGGAAACGGCACCCGATGCCGACGATCGCCACCGGTTCGTCGCTGCGGCCGGCCGCTCGTCGCGGCGCCGGCGCCGGTGCGTCGCCGGTGACGAGAGCGCGCACGAACCGGATCACGTCCGCCGGGGTGGGGTGATCGAAGACGAGCGTCGCCGGCAGGGGAACGCCGGTGGCTTGGATCAGCCGGTCTCGGAATTCGACGCCGCCGGCCGAATCGAGACCGAGTTCCCGGAACGTGCGCCCGGTATCGATCTCCGCGGCGGAGTCGTAGCCGAGCACGGCCGCGACCTGTTCGGCGACATGCGCTGCCACGTCGGACGCCGGCACCATGCCTGCCGTGACCGGATCCGCACCCGCCGTTGTCGTGGCGGCACTGTCCGGGATCGCGCCCGGACCAGGTTCCCGTTCCGGCCGTGCCGCCGCGGGGCCGACCGCGGATTCCCGAGGCCCCGCCGACGACCGGGCCCCCGCGAACCAGTAACGCCTGCGCTGGAAGGCATAGGTCGGCAATCCGGTGACCCGTGCGCCCCGATCTCGCCACCAGGCCGGCCAGTTCACCGGCCGGCCGTGTGCGTACGCGGCGCCCAGTGCCGCGGTGAACCGGTCGGCGCCGCCGTCACCCCGCCGGAGGGTATCGAGGACCGGCACGGGCGCGTCGGCGGTGAGTTGCTGGAGCGCGACCACCAGCCCCGGATGGGGCGACACCTCCAGGAACACGCAGGGTCCGTCGTTCAGCAGGCCGCGTACGGTATCGGCGAACCGAACGGGTTCGCGCAGTCCGCGGTACCAGTACTCACCGTCCAGCTCGGCCGTGCCGATCGGTGCGCCGGTCACCGTCGATACCATCGCGACCGCGCCCTCCCGCGCGACGATCGGTGCCAGGTCGGCAACGATCCGTTCCCGCAGCCCCGCGACCTGCGGCGAATGCGACGCGTAATCGACGGGGACGAGGCGGGCCCAGATTCCGTCCCGCGCACAGTCGGCGACGATCCGCCGGACCGGTTCCGGCTCCCCGGAGATGACCACCGAACCGGGCGCGTTCACCGCGGCGACCGTCACTCCCGCGGGTAGCTTCGGGCCGATCTCACTGTCCCCCAGGCCGATTACGGCCATGGCACCCCGGCCGGCCAGATCCCGGGCAATCGCTCGGGCGCGCAAGACGATCACGCGGGCCGCGTCCGGCACACTCAACCCACCGGCGACCGTGGCAGCCGCGATCTCCCCTTGCGAATGTCCCACCACAACATCCGGTTCCACACCGAACGCCCGCCACTGCGCGGCCAGCGACACCATGACCGCCCACAGCGCGGGTTGGACGATATCGGCTCGCGCCAGCAGGGTCTCGTCACCCAGCGCCTCCCGCAGCGACCAGTCCACCCCGGGCACCGCCGCCAGCGCGGCAGCGCATTCGTCCATGGCCGCACCGAATTCGGCGCCGGCATCCCAAAGTTCCAGGCCCATCCCGGCCCATTGGCCACCTTGGCCGGGGAAGACGAACACCGTCCGTCCCGGTGCCGCCCGCCCCCGCACCGGGCCCGGCGCCCCCTCCGACACCGCGGTCAGCCCGTCCAGCAGCGTCGCGCGGTCCGCGGCCAGGACCACCGCCCGGTCCGCCAGCGAGGCCCGGGTCGTCGCCAGCGACCGGCCGATATCCGCGAGCGAGGTGTCCGGGGTCTGCGCCGAGAGCCAGGTCCGCAACCGAGCCGCCTGGCCTGCGAGACCCCTAGGTCCAGCCGCCGAGAGGACGAACGGCAGCAGCCCGTCCGGAGTCGCCCGATCCGCGGAATTCCCCGGACCTGTCCCCGGTCCCGGGTCCCGCGGGGATGCCGGCGCCTGTTCCAGGATCACGTGAACGTTCGCGCCGCCCATCCCGAACGATGACACCCCGGCCCGCCGTATCCCCGCCCTGCCAGGCCATGGCTCCGTACGCTCCACCACACGTAACCCCAGCTCCGCCAATGGGATTCGTGGGTTGGGCGTGGCGAAGTTCAGGCTCGGTACCAGCGTCCGCCGGTCCAGGCAGAGGACGGTCTTCATCAGGCCCGCGATACCGGCGGCCGCTTCGAGGTGGCCGATATTGGTCTTGACGGAGCCGACCGCCAGCGCGGCCGCACGATCACCGGCGCCGTAGACCTCGCCGAGCGCCCGGGCCTCGACCGGATCACCCGCCACGGTGCCCGTGCCGTGCAATTCGACGTAATCGATATCGGCCGGGGCGAGGGCGGACCGGGCGAGGGCGGTGCGCATGGCCGCGGCCTGTCCGGCACTCCCGGGCGCGGCCAGGCCGGTCTCGCCCGATCCGGTGGCGATCGCGCTGCCGCGGATGACGCCGTAGATGTCGCGGCCGTGGGCCAGCGCGGCGGTCAGCGGTTCCAGCACCACGATCGCGCCGCCCTCACCCCGCACATGGCCGTTGGCCCGGGCGTCGAAGACGTAGCAGCGGCCGTCGGGCGACAGTGCGCCGAATTCGGCGGCCAGCGCATTCCCGAACGGCGACAAGATGAGGTGCACACCACCGGCCAGGGCGGTCCCGGATTCCCCGGAGCGCAGGCTTTCGCAGGCCAGATGCACCGCGGCCAGCGACGACGACTGCCCGGTGTCGACGGCGAGGCTGGGCGCCTCGAATCCGAACGTCCGGGAGATCCGGTTCGCGACGACCGATCGGCCGAGCCCGGCCAGACTGTGCCGGGTCAGCGCGTCCGGCCCGTGCCGGGACACCAGATCGCCGTAGTCGCTACCCGTGACGCCGAGGAAGACGCCGGTCCCCGCGGGCGCCCGGTCGGGGGCGATCCGCGCGTCCTCCAGGGCCTCCCAGGCCAGTTCCAGGGCCAGTCGCTGCTGCGGATCCATGGCCGCCGCCTCATTGGGGGCGATACCGAATACCGCGGGGTCGAACAGATCGACGCCGTCGAGGAAGCCACCGCGCGGCAGCCCCGGCGGCCGGTCATCCGGGACCTCACCGATGGTTTCCACACCGTCCCGCAACACCGACCACAGCGCCTCCGGCCCGGACGCACCCGGAAGGCGGCACGCCATGCCGACGATCGCGATATCGGGACAGGACTCGACCATGGACTCTTCCTCCACAACCACCGGGCGGATACAGACAGCAACCGGATCAGCGGCGCACCGGACGGATCCGCGCCGCCCAGGCCGCGGGCCTGTGGAGATACGCGGCGCCGCTACGCCGGGACCGCCTCATCCGGCGCCCGCCGGCGCGTTCACCCGAACAGCCATGTTTCCGCTCGGGTGCACGTTGTCGTGCATCAGCTGATGCAATGCCCCGATATCGTCGAATTCGCCGCAGCGGGACAGGCAGGGGCGCAGCAGTCCCGCATTGATCAGCGCGATGACTTCCCGGTATTCGCGGAGGTTGGCGCCGTGCGAGCCCTGCAATCGCTTCGATCGCATCCACAGGTGCCGCAGATCCACATCGCCGTTGTAGCCGGTGGTGCCACCGCAGAGCACCACCATGCCGCCGTTGTCGCAGACATACATCGACGTCGGCAGTGTGTCCTGACCGGTGTGTTCGAGGACCACGTTCGGAAACCGGCGCTCGCCGAGGATATCCCAGATCGCCTTGCCGAATTTCCGGGCGCCCTGCAGGAATTCGCCCATGGCGACGGCGTCCTCGGTATCCGGCAGACGGCCCCAGTGATCGAATTCCGTCCGGTCGATCACTCCCGCGGCGCCCAGTTCACGGCAGTATTCGGCGCGCTCCGCACTCGAGGCGACCGCGATCGGAATCGCGCCGACGGCCTTGGTCATCTGGATCGCCATGGACCCCAATCCGCCGGCGCCACCCCAGATGAGCACCACATCTCCGGGACGGACCTCGTTACCGGGCCAGCCGAACAACTGCCGATAGGCGGTCGGCCCGGTGAGCATGAAACACGCCGCCTCCTCCCAGGTCAGGCAGGCCGGCTTGGGATGGCACTGATAGTCCGACACCAGGCAGAACTGGGCGAACGCCCCGTAGTTGGTCTCGTACCCCCAGGCCCGCATACCCTTCGACGTCGGATGGTCGGCCCCGCCCCGGATATCGTGCGCCGATTCGTCCCACTGACCGCCCGCCAGCACCACATGATCGCCGACAGCCACGCCCTTCACACCCTCGCCGACGGCCCAGACGATGCCCGACCCCTCCGACCCGCCGATATGGAAGTCCTCCGGCTGACCCAGTTTCTGCCGCAACGAGATCACATCGACGGGATGGCCCAGCGCGGCCCAGACATTGTTGTAATTGATCCCGGCGGCCATCACCCAGATCAGCACCTGGCCCCGGCCGGGCGCGGGGGTTTCCACGACCTCCGTCACGAAGGCCTGGGTGGGCTCACCGAAACGTTCGCGCCGGATCAGGGAGGCGTACATGTGGGTGGGGACTTCCCCTACCGGGGGAACCTCACCGAATTCGTACAGTTTCCGCACCTCACAACTCCATTCTTTCGGCGGGCATGGTGCCTGTTCCGATGTCCTGCCCGCCCAGTTCGGTCAGCAGATGAGCGGCCAGTTCCACAGGTGTCGGGTGTTCGAGAATCATGCGGATCGGCAGGTCCGTACCCGTCGCGACGGCCAGTCGTTTCCGGATCTGCAGCCCGGAGATCGAATCCAATCCGAGATCACGAAATGGTGTTTCCGTTTCGATATCGTCCACCGAGTCGTAGCGCAGGACCGCCGCGATCTCACCGCGGATCAAATCGACGACGATGCGTTCCCGTTCCGGCGCGGATTTGCCGGCCAGGCGGGCCAGCAGCAGGTCGTGATCGGTCGCGTTCTGTTCGTGATGAGTGCGCAACCGGCGGAACTCGGGCAGGTCGGTGAACACCCCGCCGCCCCGGGTGCCGGCGAACTCCGGTTGCTCCCAATCGATCCCGGCCACCATGGCATCCGCCTCACCGGCGGCGACCGTACGCAGCAGTGCCTCGATCGCCGTCTCCGGATCCGGCGGCGCGGCGCCGACAGCGGTGTCGTGCCAGCCGATCGCGCTCGCGGCGGCGCCGCGGTGACGCCGCCGGTGCGCGAGCGCGGCCAGCGCGGCATTCGTCGCGGCGGCCTCCGCGCCGCCCGGTACCCCCCAGGCGCCGGACGCCGGCGTGAGCAGGACGAAGAAATCGAGCGCCCGGTCCGCCAGGAGATCGTCCAGATGACAGGCGACGGCATATCCGGTCTCGGCGCCGGTTCCGTCCTCCGCGCCCGCCGCATGCACAACCCCGGTCAGCGGGTGGTCGTCGCCGATCTCCGCGAGCACCCGGGCGAGTGCCGCGCGGTCACCGAGGTCACAGTCGGCGAAGGTCACCGTGACGTCCGCGGTGCGCAGTGCACGCGCCAACTCCGCGGCCGCCGCGGTGCCCTCCGAAGCGGTCAGGACGAGGTGCCGCACGCCGTCCTTCACGAACCGGCGCGCGAGGTCTCCCGCGATGCCGTCCGGCGCGCCCGTGATCAGCACCGTCCCCGACAGCTGGAGCCCGGAATCCGCGCCGGTCGCCCGGCCGCGCCGGATCCGTCGTACGAACACTCCGTCCGCCCGCACGGCCAGCTGATCGTCGCCGTCCCGGCCGAGGATCTCGCACAACTCGGCCGGCTCGGTGGCGCCGGGGGCGGCGGACATATCGACCACACCACCCCACACCGCGGGGAATTCGCGTGCGGCCACCCGGCTCAGACCCCAGATCCGCGCCGCATCGGGATCGGGCGCGGCATCCGCCGGGCCCACGGCAACGGCACCGGTGGTCACCCACCAGAGGGGATGAGCGAACTCGCTCTCCCCCAGCGCCCGCGCCAGGTCGATCGGGTCCGTCCCGGCGCCCGGTCCCAGCACGCAGAGCACGCCGGCGGCATCGTCGGCGGGCGGCGCCTGCCGGATCCTGTTCACGATCTCGCCGCCGGTGGCGTCTGCCGGCACCGGGACGGGGTGCACGCCGCCGGCATGATCACGCAGGGCGTCCACGACCGCCGCCGACCGCTCATCGATATCTGCTTCCGGGACCACGACGTACCACGTCGACCGCGTCACCGCAGCGGGCCGCCGGGCGAGCCGTTCGAAAACGGTCCGATAGCGCAAGCGATCGGCGAGCCGGTGGCGGCCGGACCGCTGCCACCACGACGACAGGTGCGGAAGCACCGTCGCCAGCGATTCGGTATCGCCGCCGATCAGACGTGCCAGACCGGCGGTATCGGCCTGTTCGACCAGACGCCAGAACTCACTGCCCGGAGCAACTACCGGACGCGGTGCCGCCGCAGCGAATTCATCCGGCAGCCAATACCGTTGCCGCTGGAAGGGGTAGGTCGGCAGGTCGGGCAGATGGCGGGCGGGCACACCGCGGAAGGCCGCGCGCCAGTCGACCGGCACGCCCTCGGCATACAGTTCGGCAGCCGAGGTGTAGAAGCGGCCGAGGTCGCCCCGGTCCCGATGCAAGGTGCCGCTGGTGAGTACCCGGATCGACAGATCCTCGGCGATCCGGTCCACGGACGGTAACAAGACCGGGTGCGGACCGGGTTCGACGAAGGTCTGCCACCGGGCCCGCAGCGCTGATCGCAGCGCGGCATGGAAGTGCACGGTCCGGCGCATATTCTTGAACCAGTAGGCGGCATCGAGGGTGCCGGTGTCGATCTCGTCACCGACGACCGTCGAAAAGAACGGAATGCGGGCTGCCCGGGGTGTGATCGAGGCGAATGCCTCGAGGACCTCGTCCTCGAACTTGTCGACGTCGGCGGAATGCCCCGCCCCGGTGGCGCCGGGCACCCGGCGCGCCCGCGCACCCTCGGCGGTGAACTCCGCGGTGAGTTCGGCGAGTGCCTCTGGGTCACCCGAAAGAGTCAGCGCCTCCGGGGAATTCACCGCGGCCACCGACACCGCGGCACCGAAACGCGCGATCCGCTCCTCGATCTGCGCGGCGGGCAACCCCAGCACCGACACCATGGTGCCGCCGCTCAGGGTGGCGAGCAGTGTGCTGCGCACACCGACGATCTTCGCGGCGTCGTCCAGCGAGAGCGCGCCCGCGGCGTAGGCCGCCGCGACCTCGCCCTGGGAATGCCCGATCACCGCACCGGGCGTCACACCCATCGACTTCCAGAGTTCGGTGAGCCCGGCCATCACGGCGAACAGGGTGGGTTGGATGACATCGACGGTGTCCAGCGCCGGCGTGCCCTCGTCCTGCCGGAGCACCGCGGTCACCGACCAGCCCGTCCACGGGGCCAGCGCCCGATCGCAGTCGGCGACCGCGCGGGCGAACACCTCCGATTCGGCGAGCAGTGCGCGGCCCATCCCCGCCCACTGGCCGCCCTGGCCCGGATAGACGAAAACCGGCGCACCCGGATTGCGCGCGACCCCCGTCACCACATCGGGGTCGAAGGTCCGGCCGGCGATCGCCGCGAGCCCCCGGGACAGATCTCCGGTCGTGGACCCGACGACCACCGCACGGTTCTTGAAGGTGGCCCGGCCGGCGAGCGAGTATCCGATATCGGCCGGTTCGGGCGCGTGCCCGGCCAGCCATTCGCGCAACCGCCCGGCCTGCTCCCCGAGGGCTTTCGCGGTACGGGCGGAGAGCACCCAGGGGATTGCCGGTGCGGTTCCCTCGGGACGCCCGCGCTGCGTATCCGCCGAGTTGCCTCCGGCGAATTCCGGGGCGGCGGTGGCATGCGCACCGCTCTCGGCGAATTCGGGCGCCGCGACGAGGACGTGCCCGTTGGTTCCGCTCACCCCGAACGACGACACCGCACCCACCAGCGGTTTGTCCGCCGTCCACGGCACGGGCTCGGTCAGCAGCCGCATGGCGCCCGACGACCAATCGACCTGCGTGGTCGGCACCTCGGCATGCAATGTCGGGGCCAGCGTGCGATGCCGAAAGGACATGACGAGTTTGATCAGTCCGGCGACGCCGGCCGCCGGGCCCGAATGACCGATATTGGATTTGATCGAGCCGAGCCACAACGGCCGGTCCGGGGCACGGTCGGCCCCGTAGGTCGCCAGCAGGGCACCGGCTTCGATCGGATCGCCGAGGGCCGTACCGGTCCCGTGCGCTTCGACCACGTCGACAGCCGCTCCGGTCAGCTGGGCACTGGCCAGCGCGGCCCGGATCACCTGCTGCTGTGCGGCGCCGTTGGGCGCCGCCATCCCGTTCGAGGCGCCGTCCTGGTTGATCGCGCTGCCGGGGATCACCGCGGCGACCGGATGACCGTGGCGGCGCGCGTCCGACAGGCGCTCGAGCAGCACCATACCGATGCCCTCGCCCCACCCCGTGCCGTCGGCGTCGTCGGCGAACGCCTTACAGCGGCCGTCGGGGGCGGCCGCCAGCCGAGTCATGCCGAGCAGCATCGGGGTGGACATGAGCATCACGCCGCCGGCCAGGGCGAGATCGGATTCCTCGTTGCGCAGCGATTGACATGCCTGATGGATGGCGACCAGCGAGGACGAGCATGCGGTGTCGACGGTGACGGCCGGACCGGAGAATCCGAACGCGTACGCCAGCCGGCCGGACAGCACACTCGACATACTCCCGGTCATCATGTGGGTCGCATCGCTGTCGTCCGGGATGTACGGGATGGCGGCGACGCCGTCGCCGTGCAGCGGTGCGTCGTCACCGGTCCGGTTCTCGTCACCGGCCGCCGCATTGCCCGGGAAACCGTTGCCGGCCTGGACGAGGGAGGCCATATAGTCGCCGCCGGTCGACCCGACGAACACACCGGTGCGGGCACCGCGCAGCGAACTCGGCACGATTCCGGCGCGTTCGATCGCCTCCCAGGTCACCTCCAGCGCCAGCCGCTGCTGCGGATCCATCAGCAGGGCTTCGCGTGGTGAGATGCCGAAGAACTGCGAATCGAAACCGGCGATATCGGTGAGGAATCCGCCGGATTGCGCGTAACCCTCTTCGAGTTCGCTCGATTTGGTCGGTATCACCTCCCGCATGGCGTCCCAGCCGCGATCGGCCGGGTAGGCACCGATGGCGTCGACACCGGAGGAGACCACCTCCCACAACTGCTCCGGAGTGCTGATCCCACCGGGATACCGGCAGGCCATGGCGACCACCGCAATCGGTTCCCGCGTACGCTTCTCGACCTCGGCGAGCCGGCGCCGGGACTCGTTCAGTTCCTGCGTGACCTTCTGGAGGTAATGCCGCAGCCGATCCTCGGTGGATGTCATGATTTCCTTTCGCTCATCCCGTTCGCCATCAGCTGTCGCCGTCCGGATCGGCGAGGCCGAGATCGCTGTCGATGAAGGCGAACAACTCGTCGTCGGCGGTCGGGACCGTGGACGGGAGCGCCGTATCGAATCGCGCGGCAAGCTGACGTATCCGTCGCACCGCCATCCGGTGTTCGGCACTGTCGTGGCCGAGTCCGGCCAGAGCGGACTCGAGTGCCTCCACTCGTGCCACGACATCCGGTGCGGCGTCGCCGGTGTCGGTCGGCAGACAACCATCGATATATTCGGCGACCGATTCCGGTGTCGGGTTGTCGTAGGCGACCGTCGCCGGCAGTCCCACACCGGTCACCCCCGCCAGCCGATTGCGCAGCTCTACCGCGGCCAGCGAATCGAACCCCAGATCCAGGAAACTGGCCCGCGCGTCCACCGGTTCGCCGCGTCCGAACCCCAGCACCGCACCGACATGCGAAGACACCAGCTCGACCAGCACCTTACGGCGCTCGTCGGCCGCCAGTCCCGCCAGCCGTGACACCAATTCCGCCGATACGCCCGCCGTCGGCGCCGCACCCACGTTCGACGCGCGCACCATGCCCCGCATCAGGGACGGCACGACGCCCCCCGCTCCCGATAGCTCCCCGGTCAGTCGCACCCGATCGAACCGCGCGGCGACCACTCGGGACCAGCCACCCGACAACGCCCGATCCCACAGAGCCAGGCCATCCGGGACCGACAGTCCCACGAGCCCCCCGCGGCCCATCCGGGCGCGATCGGAGTCCGCCACACCGCCGGCCATACCCGCCGAGACTTCCCACAGACCCCACCCGAGGGAGCACGCCGCCAGACCCGATCGCCGCCGATACTGCGCGAGCGCGTCGAGAAACGCGTTGGCGGCCGCGTAGTTCGCCTGACCCGGTGACCCGACGGTACCCGCCACCGAGGAGAACAGCACGAAACCGTCCAGCTCCAGGTCGCGCGTCGCCTCGTGCACGTACCACGCGCCATCCAGCTTGGCCCGCAGTACTCGCAACACCCGCTCCGGCGTCAGCGCACCCAGGATGCTGTCATCGAGCACACCCGCGGTGTACACCACGCCCGACAGCGCGCCCACCTCCGCGGACACTCGAGCCACCAGGCGCCGCACGTCTTCCCGCACGCCCACATCGCATGCCTCACGCCGGACCCGGGCACCCACCTGCGCCAGCTCGTCCACCAGACTCCCACTCACACCGGTGCCCGACCGGGACGCGACCACCACATCGCGCACCCCGCACTCCACCGCCAGGTACCGCACGATCACTCCGGCCAGCTCGCCGCCGCCCACGACGAGCACCACACCGCCCCGCCTCCAGCCCCACCGCTCGACACTCTCCGGCGAATCCTGGGAGACCGGCGGCCGCACCGGATCGACGTCGGGAGCCGCACCGGCAGGCATCAGCCGCGGCGCCCACACCCCCGAATCACGCACCGCTACCTCGGTTTCCGAGCCTCCGATCACCGCGCTCAGCGCCGCACCCGGATCACCGCCGGCGCTGTCGACCAGCGCCAGCCGCCCCGGGTACTCGAGCTGCGCCGTCCGCACCAGCCCCACCACGCCCGACTGCACCAGACCGCCCGTCCCGATGCCGGCATCACCGGCCGCACGCACCGACAGCGCACCGGAGGTCACCAGTATCAGCCGGACCGAACCCAATCCGGCACCTGCAACCCACTGCTGCACGACGCCCAGCGCACCCAAGACGGCCGTCCGCGCCTCGTCGACCACGTCCACGCCCGCTCCGTCCTCGCCCGCGTCCTCGCCGGCGAGCGACCCACACGGCGCCACCACCGCCACCGGCGCCCGGACTCCGGACGCCACCGTGTCCACGATGTCACCGACGTCGGCGAACCACCGGCTCACGAGAGCGGAACCCCAGCCCGCCAAGACGTTCGGATCACCGAGTCCCCATACCGTGCCGGACAATCCCGGGCTCTCCGGGACCGGGACCCACTCCACGTCGAACAGCGCGGCCCGGCCGCTCAACGCCGCCAGCTGCTGCCGCGACACCGGCATCAGGGCGACCGCGTCGACGGAGGCCACCGGCCTGCCGGTCTCGTCCGCGACCTGGACGGACACGCGGTCGCCGTCCCTGCGCAAGACCACCCGCAGGCGGCTCGCGTGTCCTCCGGAGAGCGAGACACCGCTGAACGATATGGGCAGCCACAGTGTGTCCCCGTCCAGTTCCGGCGCCGCCTCAGGTTCCTCCGCCCCCGCCACCGAGACCGCCCACGCATGCAATGCGGCGTCGAGCAGGGCCGGGTGCACACCGAACGCCGACACATCGAGTCCGGGTACCTCGATGTCGGCGTAGACCTCGCCGGGCCCGCCCCGCCAGACACGCCGCACACCACGGAAAGACGGCCCGTATCCGTAGCCCAGCTCGGCCAGCCGCTCGTATCCGAGGGCGGCGTCGACGGCGCCGGCGTCCGGCGGCGGCCAGATTCGGCCCAGCTGCTCGGTGTCCGCTGTCTCGGAGTTCACGGTTCCGGAGGCGTTGCGCACCCACCCCGACCGGTCCCCGGACCGGTCGGCGCTACCGTCGTCCGGCCGGGAATAGATCGTCACCGGCCGCTGGGTGGCGCCACCGCCGACCACCACCCGGACCACGGCGCCGCGGTCTCCGACCGTGAGCGGCTCTTCCAGCAGCAGGTCCGCGACGCGCGAGAAACCAGTGAATACCCCCGCCGCACCGGCGAGTTCGATCAGGCCGGTCCCGGGTAGCAGTACCGACCCGAAAATCGTATGGTCGGCCAGCCAGGGTTGATCAGTGACCGACAACCGGCCGGTGAACACCGTGTCACCGCCCGGGACGTCGAGCACGGCGTGCAGAATCGGATGGGTCACGCGGCTCAGGCCCAGACCCGCCGGATCCGATGCGGCGGAGCCCTCCTGAAGGGCCGAGGTCAGCCAGTACCGCCGGCGCTGGAACGCATAGGTCGGCAGATCCACCGTGCGGGCACCGGTGCCGGCGAAGAATTGTTCCCAATCCACCGGAAGTCCGTGGCAATGCGCCCGGGTGAGGTTTCGGACCAGGCTCGCCGCCTGATCCCGGCCGCGGCGCTGCAGTGGTATGACGACTGCCTCGTCACCGGCGATCCGTGAGATCATCGGCGCCAGGGCCGCATCCGGGCCCACCTCCAGGAACCGCGGCGCGGCCCCCTGGGCGGCGGCTCGGATCCCGTCGGAGAATCGGACTGTGTCGCGTACCTGCCGGACCCAGTAGGCCGGGTCGGTGAGGAGGTCCGATTCCAGCCGCCCGGTGACGGTCGAGACGATCGGAATCCGTGGGGGACTCCAGGTGACGCCGCGGCATACCGTCTCGAATTCGGTGAGCATCGGCTCCACCATCTCCGAATGGAACGCATGCGAGACACGTAATCGCCGTACGCGGGTGCGTTTCTGCCACATCCGCTCCACGTCACCGATCGCCGGATCCGGCCCCGACACCACCACAGACCCAGGCGCGTTCACCGCCGCCACCGACAGGCCGGCCGGAAGCTCCTCCGCCACTGTCGATTCGGCTGCCTCGATCGTCAGCATCGCGCCACCCGGCAGCGCCGCCATCAACCGTGCCCGCGCCGACACCACCCGCACCGCGTCGTCGAGCGAGAGACAGCCGGCGATATGCGCGGCGACGATTTCCCCGATCGAATGACCCAGCACGACATCCGCGACGACGCCCCACGACTCCAGCAACCGATACAACCCGACCTCTACCGCGAACAGCGCCAACTGGGTGTTGTCGGTGCGGTCGAGGTCGGTGTCGCCGGAGAACAACCATTCCGGATCACAGATCTGTTCGATCGCCGCCCGGAACACCGGGAAAGCCTCGAACAACCCCTTCCCCATACCTGTCCACTGCGACCCCTGCCCCGGAAAGACCAGAACCGTATCGGCCCTGCTCGCCCGTACCGGTTCGGTGTCGTTCCATTCGATCCCGTCCCGCCCCGCGAACACCGCTGTGCGCCACGGCAGATGAGCCCGGGTGGCGGTCAGCGACCGTCCGATATCGGCCGCGGCGGCATCGGGATCTGCCGTCACCCAGGCCCGGAGCCGTTCCCGCTGCGCGACGGCGGCTTCCGGCGAGCGTCCCGACACGATCCAAGGCACCGGGGCGAGCTTCAGGTCGACACACCGCGAGTTCGGCTCCGCCCCAACGGGCTCCACATCATCACCGGCCCGCACTGCCTCCGCTCCCACCCGAACGGCTCCGCCGGCCGCGATCAGGGCCGCCGCAGGTTTACCAGGCTCCGCCCCCGGCGCTTCTTCGAGGATCACATGGGCGTTCGTCCCGCTGATCCCGAACGACGACACCCCCGCCCGCCGCGGCACGCCGGTGGAAGGCCACTGCTGGGGTTCGGTCAGTAACGCCACCGCACCCGACGACCACTCCACATGCGGACTCGGCACCTCCGCATGCAGTGTTCGCGGCAGCACACCGTGCCGCATCGCCTCCACCATCTTGATCACACCCGCCACCCCCGCGGCAGCCTGCGTATGTCCCATATTCGACTTCACCGACCCCAGCCACAACGGCCGGTCCTCGGCGCGATCCTGTCCATAGGTCGCCAGCAGCGCCTGCGCCTCGATCGGATCACCCAGCGTGGTGCCGGTCCCGTGGGCCTCCACCGCGTCCACCTCCGCCGCCGATACACCCGCATTCGCCAGTGCGGCCCGGATCACCCGCACTTGCGAGGGTCCGTTGGGTGCGGTCAAACCGTTCGACGCACCATCCTGGTTCACCGCCGACCCCCGCACCACACCCAGCACCCGACGCCCCGCGGCTCGCGCGTCCGACAACCGCTCCAGCACCACCACACCGGCGCCTTCACCCCACCCCACACCGTCGGCGCCGGCGCCGAACGATTTGCACCGCCCATCCGGCGACAACCCTCGCTGCCGCGAGAACTCCACGAATACCGAGGGCGTGGCCAGGACCGTCACCCCGCCGGCCAGGGCCATCCGGCAGTCACCGGCCCGCAGGGCCTGGCATGCCTGATGGATCGCCACGAGCGAGGACGAACAGGCGGTATCCACCGTCACCGCCGGACCCTCCAGTCCCAGCGCATACGCCACCCGCCCCGACACCACACTCGCCATACCGCCGGAACTCAGATACCCCTCCAGGTCCCGGCGATGTTCGCTGGTCGCCGCCACGAATCCGTAGTCGTGGTACATGACGCCCGCGAACACGCCGGTACCACTACCCCGCAACGACAACGGATCGATCCACGCATCCTCGAGCGCCTCCCACGCCACCTCCAACAAAATCCGCTGCTGCGGATCCATCGCCAACGCCTCACGCGGACCGATACCGAAAAACCCCGCATCGAACTCACCCGCCTCATACAAAAACCCACCCCACCGCGTATACGACCGACCCCG
>NZ_JARWPM010000295.1 GCF_029869215.1 Nocardia carnea | reverse complement strand
AGGCGATCGTCGCCGATATCGACCGGCGCCGCCATCCCTTCCATATCGCGATCGAGAACTTCGGGCACGACGCGAACATCGGCACGGTGGTCCGCACCGCCAACGCCTTCGCCGCCGGCCGCGGACTCGTGGTCGTACCGTGCGCTCGGCCGGGGCGCCGGCGCGAGGCCCGTGGTCGTCCCGGCCGCGCGCTCCGGGTGCCGGGCGGGGCCGGGGCCGGCCGAGGGCGCTACGTTTGTCACGGCACGATCGTAGTGCGGGCGCCCGGCGCGGCTACCGTTCGGTCTGGTCCGCTCGAAAACACCTGTGCCGATTGGTGTTTCTGGGGTGGCGCGGCTTTCGCGGCGCGGCACGCGCGGACAGCCGCCGATCTGTATAGTGGGATTGACATAGCCGTTCGGTATGAATCTGCCGCTCTGTCCGGCAGCGATCCACCCGGAATCCGGCACAGCGTGCGCCGGGACGAACGGTTCCGCTTCGACTCGGTAACAATTGAGCGGCGGGAATTCCGATATTCCTGGCAATATGGGTGCATGACCTCGCCCAGCGACGATCTCGACGTTCCCCGGCGCGTGTCCGGGCGACAACGCAGGCCGCAGGGCAACTCCGCGAAACTCTGGTCCGATCGTGCCGATATGGCCGAGGCCGCCATCGTCTCGCGGCATATCCAAACGCTGTGGCTGCTGCCCGGCACCGCACTCGGGGTGGTGGGCTGGCCCTCGACCCGGCGGGAACGATTCTTCCTGACCTGGCACTACTGGTGGCAGGCCCATCTCATCGATTGCGCCGTCGACGCCGCCAACCGTGCGCCCACCATCGAACGCCGCAAGCGGATCGGGGCGCTGGTGCGGTCGCACCGGATGCGAAATCTCACCGGCTGGACCAACCGCTACTACGACGATATGGCCTGGCTGGCCATCGCCCTGGAACGGGCCGCCCGGGTGCAGGACAACGACGAGGCGCGCGGCGGTCTGGGGCCACTCGAACAGAAGCTTTTCACCGCCTGGAATCCGGCGGTCGGTGGCGGTATCCCGTGGCGGGTCGGCGCCGATTTCTACAATGCCCCTGCCAACGGCCCCGCCGGTATCGCCCTGTCCCGGCTCGGCCGCTACGAGCGGGCGGCCGAAATAGCCGACTGGATCGATACCACTCTGCGCGATCCGGAGACCGGCCTGATCTTCGACGGCATCCATCTTCCGTCCGGTGCGCTCGAACGGCCGGTCTACAGCTACTGCCAGGGGGTGGTGCTCGGCCTCGAGACGGAGCTCGCCGTGCATACCGGCGATCCGGTCCACCTCGATCGGGTGCACCGCCTGCTGGACGCGGTGGAAGATCAGCTGACCACGAACGGCGTGGTCCGCGGCGGCTCCGGGGGAGACGGTGGCCTGTTCAACGGCATCCTCATCCGTTACCTCGCGCTGGTCGCGCTCATGCTCCCCGGGACCGAGCACGAGCAGCTCGCCGATCGGCGGATCGCCGCCCGCATCGTCAAGGAATCGGCGGCAGCAGCCTGGTCGAACCGGCTCGATGTCGAGGGCGAACCGCTGTTCGGTCACGATTGGACGCGCTCGGCGCAGCTACCGGGAAGCACCGCCGGTGCCGGCGGGCTCACTCCGAACGGCGCGGTGACATCCTCCCGGGTCCCCGAACGCGACCTATCGGTACAGCTCTCGGGTTGGATGCTCATGGAGGCCGCCCATATGGTCACCGCGGCGGGGCTGTAGCTCCCGGTGCGGCCGTGGCTCGCCCAGGCGGGGCAGCGGGGTGGTGTCGGCGGTGGCGGTATCCAGCTCGAAATCCTCGGCCGGCTGCGCCATCTCGTGGCGATACTGGCGGATACCGATCACCGTGCCCACGACCAGGCAGATCACCAACGAACCGATCACCAGGGGCATCAACCAGGAGATCTGCTGGATGAAGCTGCCCGCGTAGTAACCCAGCAGCAACAGCACCGGCGCCCAGATGATCGCGCCGATGGTACTGGCGATCGTGTAACGGCGATGATCCATCTCGGCGGCGCCCGCCACCATCGGGCACAGCGTGCGCACCCACGGGATCCACCGTGCGACCAGCACCGCGAGGAAACCGTGCCGCTGCAGCAGTTCGGCCACCCGGGTCAAGTTCTGGGTATTGATATAGCGCCCGTTCTTACGGGCGACGAGCCGGTGGCCGGTCCGGCGTCCGATGACGTAGCCGACCTGGTTCCCCGCGATCGCGGCGACCATCGCGCCCACCGACAACAACCAGACCTGGGTTTCCCCGGTGGCGTGCGAGGCCATGACGATGCCCGCGGTCAGCAGCATGGAATCGCCGGGCAGGAACAGGCCGAGAATAACCGCGCATTCCAGGAAGACGAAGGTCAGAACCACGGTCCAGACCAGCGCCGGACCTGCGGAGATCAGCGGATCGAAACTGCCCATCGCGTAGGGCACGGCCGAGGCGGACACCACTTACCGTACTGGGGTCTCGTTCGCGGCGGCCGGCACGTGGGCCGGCACCACCGGCAGGGGCATGGTGCTGGTGACCTGATTCGGCAGGTCGACGGCCGGCAGTTCGGCGGTGGAGATCAGGGCGCCTTCGAGGGCGGGTTCGGCGGCCGGCTTACGGCCCATCAGGCGCTTGGCCACGGCACTGATACCCGGCAGGATCGAGACGAACACGATGAGCAGGAAGATCGCCTCGACGTGGTCGCGGATGAAGGCCACATTGCCGAGGAAGTAACCGAGTACGGTCACGCCGCCGCCCCAGGCGATGGCGCCGACGATATCGAAGGCGACATAGCGCTGGTAGTTCATCTTCGATACACCGGCCAGCACTGGCATGAAGGTCCGGACGATCGGGACGAATCGGGCAAGGATGATCGTTTTGGGGCCGTGCTTCTCGAAGAATTCGTGCGTTTCGGTCACATAGCTCTTCTTGAAGAAGCGGGTGTCCTCTTTGTTGAACAACGCGGGCCCGATGGCCCGGCCGATCCAGTATCCGCACTGGTCACCGGCGAAAGCGATGAACGTGACCGCGGGCAGGAGCACCCAGATGGAGACCGGCGGGTTCTCCTGGGCAGCCAGCAAGCCACCGGTGAACAGCAGCGAATCGCCGGGCAGCAGCGGGAAGAGCAGACCCGTCTCGATGAAGACGATCACCAGAATCGCCGGTAGCACCGCGTTCTTCAGCCAGGTCTCGGTCAACAGGTGCATCGGGTCGAGCAGTTCGGTCAGAGCCAGATTGCTCGTCACCGCGTCGGTAGCTGCCAGCGCAATCACCCGGCCCACAGTACCGGTTACAGCCGAGCGTGCAGGGTGCGGCGGCGCAAACAATCCCCTTATACCGGATGAATCCCGTCTGCCTTAGGGTATGTGCAGAAACAGACAATCCCGTCTGCCGCACTACACGGAGGTCTTCACAGTGCCGATCGCGACTCCGGAGGTCTACGCCGAGATGCTCGGTCAGGCCAAGGCGAACTCTTTCGCCTTCCCGGCCATCAACTGCACGTCGTCGGAGACGATCAACGCGGCGATCAAGGGTTTCGCCGAGGCGGGCAGTGACGGGATCATCCAGTTCTCCACCGGCGGCGCGGAATTCGGTTCCGGCCAGGGTGTGAAGGATATGGTCACCGGTGCTGTCGCGCTGGCCGAGTTCGCGCATGTGGTGGCCGAGAAGTACGGCGTCACCATCGCGCTGCACACCGACCACTGCCCGAAGGACAAGCTGGACGGTTTCGTGCGCCCGCTGCTGGCCATCTCCCAGGAGCGGGTGAACGCGGGGAAGAACCCGCTGTTCCAGTCGCATATGTGGGACGGTTCGGCGGTTCCGATCGACGAGAACCTGTCGATCGCCCAGGAGCTGCTCGCCGCCGCGACTGCCGCGAAGATCATCCTCGAGGTCGAGATCGGTGTCGTCGGCGGTGAAGAGGACGGCGTCGAGGCCGAGATCAACGAGAAGCTCTACACCTCGCCCGGCGATTTCGAGAAGACCATCGACGCGCTCGGTGCCGGGGAGAAGGGCAAGTACCTGCTCGCCGCCACCTTCGGCAATGTGCACGGTGTGTACAAGCCGGGCAATGTGGTGCTCAAGCCGGAGGTGCTGGCCGAGGGCCAGAAGGTCGCCGCCGCCAAGCTGGGCCTGGGTGCCGACGCGCAGCCTTTCGATTTCGTCTTCCACGGCGGGTCCGGCTCGCTGAAATCGGAAATCGACGATTCGCTGCGCTACGGCGTGGTGAAGATGAACGTCGACACCGATACCCAGTACGCCTTCACCCGGCCGGTCGCCGCCCATATGTTCAGCAACTACGACGGTGTGCTCAAGATCGACGGCGAGGTCGGCAACAAGAAGACCTACGATCCGCGTAGCTACCTGAAGAAGGCCGAGCTCTCGATGGCGGCCCGAGTGGTGCAGGCCTGCGAGGATCTGCACTCCGCGGGACGTTCGATCAGTGCCTGATCGCGCCGTCGCGCTCACCGCGAGATGACGCTCGATCTCCGTGTGCTGGGGCCCGTCCGGCTGTCGGTCGGCGGTGAGCCGGTCGCCGTCGGCGGGCCCAAACCGCGGGCGCTGCTGGCCGCGCTCGCGGTGAACCGGCGCCGCGCCGTCGCGTCGGCGACCCTGGCCGATATGGTCTGGAACGAGGCACCGCCGGACGCCTACGCCGCCAGCCTGCAGGTCTTCGTCTCCAATATCCGCAAGGCATTGCGGAATTCGGGTGTGGACCCGGCCGCCGTCCTACGCACGGAGTCTTCCGGCTATCGGCTCGAGATCCCCGACGACGCCTGCGACCTCGGCCGGTTCGAGGCCGCCCGCGACGCCGGCAATCGCGCCTCCGGCGCCGGTGATCACGTATCGGCGTCGCGATTGTTCGCCACGGCCCTGCGCGAATGGAACGGGCGCGCCCTCTCGGACCTGGCCGGGCTGGGTTTCGCCGACAGTTTCGCCACCGCCATGGAAGAGGAACGGCTGCAGGCGGTTTCGGCGCGGTTCGACGCGGAGATCGCCTGCGGCCGGTCGGCCGCGGTAATCGGCGAACTGGTCGCGCTGACCAACGAGCATCCGCTGCGTGAACCGCTGTGGGGCCAGCTCATCACCGCGTTGTACCTGTCCGAACGACATGCCGACGCGCTGGAGGCGTGCCGGCGGGTGCGGACGGTCCTGGCCGAGGAACTCGGTATCGATCCCGGCCCCGCCCTGCTGGAGCTGGAACGCCGGGTACTGCGGCAGGAGCCGCTGAGCACGGTCGAATTCAAAACCGCCGAGCGGATCGCGGCGGCGATGACGGATACGGTCACCGAGGTGCCCCGTACGGTGCGCAGCGGGCAGCTGCGATTACCGGACGGGCGGCTGGTGCTGGTCGCGCATGGCGGTTTCCGGATCGGCCGGATGACCGACAACGATCTCGTACTCGACGATCCGAAGGCCAGCCGCTACCACGCCCAGATCAAACTGGGCCGGGCCGGCCTCCTGATCGAGGACCTCGATTCGGCGAACGGCGTCTACGTCAACGAGGAACCGATCGACTCCGCCCTCCTGGCCGACGGCGACACCATACGCATCGGCACAACCGTCCTATCCTTCCAAGCCGCCCGCTGAACCACCCGATCACCTCACCACCCACTCCGGGGTGGGGCCCGCCCGGTTCTGGAGCGACGGAGCGGGGGAGCGAAGCGGAGGAGCGGAGGAGTGAAGAACCGGGCTACCCGGGGCCCCACCCCTCGAGACGCGGAGCGTCTCCAAAATCACAGCACGTCGTGGCGGACGATTGTCTGCTCGCGACCCGGCCCCACGCCGATACAGGACATCCGTGCTCCGGAGAGTTCCTCCAGCCGGTGCACATAGGCCTGCGCGTTGGCGGGGAGCTCGTCGAAGCTGCGGGCCCCGGAGATATCCTCCCACCAGCCCGGCATCTCCTCGTAGATCGGTTTGGCGTGGTGGAAGCCGGTCTGGGTGGTGGGCATCTGCTCGACCCGCTCACCGTCCACTTCGTAGGCCACGCAGATCGGCACCCGGTCCAGGCTGGAGAGCACGTCGAGCTTGGTGAGGAAGTAATCGGTGATGCCGTTGACGCGGGTGGCGTAGCGGGCGATCACCGCGTCGAACCAGCCGCAGCGCCGGGCGCGGCCGGTGGTCACCCCGACCTCGCCGCCCGTTTTGGCCAGGTAGGCGCCCGATTCGTCGAACAGTTCGGTCGGGAACGGGCCCGAACCCACCCGGGTGGTGTAGCACTTGAGGATGCCCAGCACCGTGCCGATCTGGTTGGGCCCGATACCGGCGCCCACCGCGGCGCCGCCGGCGGTCGGGTTCGACGAGGTGACGTAGGGGTAGGTGCCGTGGTCGACATCGAGCAGCGTGCCCTGGGACCCCTCCAGCAGCACCGTCTCGCCGCGTTCGAGGGCCAGGTTCAGTTCCAGCCGGGTATCGCTGATGCGGTGCGCGAACTGCTCCGCCTGCGCCAGCACCTCGTCCACCACCTGCTGCGGGTCCAGGGCGCGGCGGTTGTAGATCTTCACCAGCACCTGGTTCTTGAACTCGAGTGCCGCCTCCACCTTCTGGGTGAGGATCTTCTCGTCCAGCACATCGGCCACCCGCACGCCGACGCGGGCCACCTTGTCCTGGTAGCAGGGGCCGATACCGCGGCCGGTGGTGCCGATCTTGTTGTTGCCGAGGAAGCGCTCGGTGACCTTATCGATTGCCACGTGGTAGGGCATGATCAGATGCGCGTCGGCGGAGAGCAACAGGCCGGAGGTGTCGACCTCGCGTTCCTCCAGGCCCGCCAGTTCGTCCAGCAGCACACCGGGGTCGACGACGACACCGTTGCCGATGACATTGCGCACGCCGGGCGTGAGGATTCCGGAGGGGATGAGGTGCAGCGCGAAGTTGTCGCCGTTCGGCAGCACGACGGTATGCCCGGCGTTGTTACCGCCCTGGTACCGCACCACCCACTGCACCCGGCCGCCGAGTAGATCGGTGGCTTTGCCCTTGCCCTCGTCGCCCCACTGGGCGCCGATGAGGACGATTGCCGGCATGGTCGTGTCTCCTACGGGTCGACGCGCAACACGCACCTCGTGCTGCGGCTACCTGCCGTAATGCGGAGGAAGCCGGGAGCACAGTCTACTCGAGGCACCGGAGGTCACCGGGAACGGCCGCTGTACCAGGCCCGTTGTGCGGGTCGGCCGGGGCCACCCTCTACACTCGTGGATGACCGGTCCGAGGAGGGTGTTGGGCGTTTGAGTACCCATGTTCTCCGCTGCGCCGACGCTCCGGTACCCATCGCGCTCGCCGCCGCCCCCACCACGCAGACCGCGGCCGTCCCGGATTCCGCGCTGATCGACGAACTGCTGCCGGTATTGGCGGCCGACAGTCTGCCCCGGCTGATCGTGCTCGGTCACGATGCCGCGCTGGCGGCGGTGCTCACCCATCTGATGCGCACCGAACGTCTGCACGTCGAGGTCGGCTATGTTCCGTTGGAGAACACCTACGCGGCCCAGGCCTACCAGCTCGGCACCGGGAACTCGGCCGCGCGCCGGGCGCTCGACGGGACCGCCCAGCAGGTACCGCTGATCCGCGACGATACGGGCATCGTGTTGGTCGGCCGGGCGGAGATCACCGGAGCGGGCGGCGCACACCTCACCGGTGAGGCCTACGTCGACGACACCCGGCTGTTCTCCGGCGAGGTGCGGGCGATGTTCGTATCCCCCACGCTCGAGATGCCGGGGGTCCGGGCGAGCGTGCCGCGCCGCTTCCGGCGCCGTCGCTGGATCGCCGGCCGTGCCGCCCAGCTCGGCACCCCCGCGGCCGTGATCACCCGCGACGGCGTGCCGAGCGATAGGACGGTGCCGCGGTCGAGTTTCTACCGCTACCACGAGCCCTGGTTGCTGGTTCGATGATGCCTGCCCCGGACTTGCGCCGCGGACTCCGCGGCCCGGATGCCAACCTTTTCCCGTCTGCCTCTGCGGGGCGGCCGTGACCGGCGGGGTTTCGGCATTGCGGCGCGGTGCCGTGCGGCCCAGTCCGGTTTTCCTGCTGGTAGTGCTGCTGGCGGTGGCCGGCGGGGTGTTGGCGTGGGGCGCGGAGCTGGACTCGGTTCAGGCGAAGGCCGGGGTTTTCATACTGGTCGTATTCGGCTGGGTCGTGAGTTTGTGCCTACATGAATTCGCCCACGCTTATCTGGCCTGGCGCGCCGGGGACCGCGAAGTGGAACTGCGCGGCTACCTGACGTTGAACCCGCTCAAATACAGCCATCCGCTGCTGTCGATCGTGCTGCCGATGGTTTTCATCGCCTTGGGCGGAATCGGATTGCCCGGTGGCGCCGTCTACATCCACGCGCATCAGGTGCCGCCGCGGACCCAGCGGTTGATCAGCGGTGCCGGGCCGGCCGTGAACGCCGTCTGTACCGTGCTGCTGTTGTCGATCATCGCGCTGTTCGGCAGCTCCGAACAGCATCCGGCGTTCTGGTTCGGACTGAGTTTCCTGGCCTTTCTCCAGGTGACGGCGACCCTGCTGAACTTGCTCCCGATACCGGGCCTCGACGGATACGGGATCGTGGAACCCTCGCTCAGCTACCAGACCCGCCGCGGCCTGGATCAGTTCAAACCGTTCGGCATGCTGATCCTGTTCGCCCTGCTCTTCACCCCCGCGATCAACCAGGTGTTCTTCGACGCCGTCTACGCGCTCTACGACCTGTCCGGGGTCCCGGAACAGTGGTCCCGATACGGCGGATATCTGACCAGGTTCTGGGCGTAACCCCGAGCAGGCCCGCCCGGCGCGGCGCCGGCCGGACGGGCCCGGATTCCCCGCCCGAGCCGGCGTCCGGGTATCCATACGATCGGCGCCGGGCGAGGCGCCTCACGTCGGCAACGCGGCGTCCGGGAGGGGTCCCGGCCGAACCGGGGTAATCGGTTCGGCCATGTTTCACATTAGTTCAGCGCGGCCGGATGGGCACGGGTAGTCCACTACTCGTTATTTCCGTGTCGCCGGGAACGCTGCGCCGCAACGGTTTCCGGCGGCACCGGCAAATCGGCAGCGAACGGGCACGCGGTCACTTCTGCGGTGTGACATAGGGGTTCGGCACCGTCGGCGGCAGCAGCGCCAAGGCCGAGATCCGTTGCACCCCGCATACCTGCATGAGGTCGACCAAGGTCGAGCGGATCTGCGCGAAAACCACATGCGCGGAGAGTCCCGCCCCGGCCACCAGTTCCGGCCGGGCCTGTTTGGCCACCGACCGCAGGGCGCGAGCCGCCTCGGCGGCGTCGGGTTGCTCCCCCGGATCGTTCAGCACCATCCGCCGGACCACATCCACCGCCGCGGCCAGCCGCTCCACCTCGTCGATCAGGCCGGGGTTGAGGATTTCGTCGTCGCGCACCATCGTCAGCGAGCGGCGCAGCAGGACCCGGGTGTTGCGGACCGCGTTGTCGAGTGGGTCGGCCGCCGCGCGCAGGCGTTCCAGCCTGCCGCGCGAATTCCAGTACAGCGGGGAGATCCGGCTCACCTCACGGCCGCCCTCCAGCGTTTTGCGCAGCGAATCGAGCTGCTGCTGGGTCGCGCGGACCGCGGTGAGCGCGTCGTGGATCTTGCCCGGATCCTGTTCCAGCAGGCCGTGCCCGCAATCGGTGAGCGATTTCCCCATCACCCCGAGAATCGCCGCCGCCTGCTCACGCGCCCGGCGCACCGGATGCAGCGGCAATGCGGCGACGACCACCACGCCCACCAGACCGCCGATCAGCGCATCGACCATCCGGGACAGGCCCGCGCCGGTATCCGGTGGCATCAGCGTTGCCACCAGAACGGCCGAACCGGAGGCCTGGATACCGATGATCGGCCCGCCGTCGAGGAATATCGCCAGCGCCATGGCCGCCGCCACCACCAGCGCGATCTGCCAGACCCCGGTACCCACCTGCGAGATGAACAGATCCCCCACGCCGATACCGACCGCCACCCCGACCACCAGTTCCAGCGAACGGCGCAGCCGTGCCCCGAACGCGGTACCGATCGAGACGACAGCGGCCGTCGGCGCGAAGAACGGCAGCGGATGGCCGACCACATCCTTGGCCAGGAACCAGGCGAGCGCCGCGGCCAGCGAACACTGCAGGATCGGCAGCGCCGACAGCCGCAGGCGGGTCCAGGAACGCCGCATGCGCTCGGCGCCGCGGGCCCGGGCCCGGGAAATCCGTGAGGTCGGGTCGTTCACTGCCGCGCGATCGATCAGTCGAGACCGAGTTCCCCGGCGGCCCGCGGATCACAATCCTCGAGCAGATCCAGGCAGCGGGCGTACTCGTCGGTTTCGCCGATGATCTGCGCCGCCTTCGCCAGCACCGCGACACTGCGCAGGAAACCGCGGTTGGGTTCGTGCTCCCACGGGACCGGGCCGAAACCCTTCCAGCCGTTCCGGCGCAGCAGGTCCAGTCCGCGGTGATAGCCGGTGCGGGCGAATGCGTAGGCGGCCACCACATCGTGATTCACCGGTTCCGCGGCGTCCGCGGCGCGTTCCAGGGCGGCCTCGGCCAGCGTCGCCCACGCGATCGAGGCGGCCGGATTCTCGGCGGCCACCCGCACCGGATCGGTGCCCGCGTCGAGCGCGTCTTCCGCCGCATGCAGTTCAGGAAGGAGTACGGGTTGCGGTCCGAGCAGATCACCGAACGAGGTCATGCGGTTCATTGTGCACGGCTCCCGGGATTGCTCGATAGGCTGGCCGTCTACGCCACATTCTGTTCGCCCAGCAACGAG
Organism: Nocardia carnea; assembly: GCF_029869215.1. Classification (GTDB taxonomy): domain Bacteria; phylum Actinomycetota; class Actinomycetes; order Mycobacteriales; family Mycobacteriaceae; genus Nocardia; species Nocardia carnea_B. The sequence goes on along the minus strand of NZ_JARWPM010000295.1, from coordinate 2,199 downwards.
GGGTTTAGGTGCCGCACCCGACCGACGACGAGAAACCGACGCGCTCCGACTCCGGCTCCGGTTCACCCACCGCGACGCCGGACCCGCAGGACACCGGTTCGCAGCCCTCGCGGGCAGCCGAAGCGGTGACCTCCCGGATCCGCCGGGCGTTCGGCCGTGACGCCGCGGCCGGCGAACCCGCACCCGGGGAAAGCAACGCGCCCACCGAGGCCATCCCCCGCGCGTCGGCGACGGGCGGCAGCGCGGCGAGTCCCGGTGCGACGACACCGCCCGAAGACGAGGCCGAGACGGAAGTGATCCGTAAGGACGACGCGCAGCGGTCCGGGAAATCCGGTGTCGCGGCCGCCTCGGCCGACCGCGATTCCGCGGCGTCGGCGCAGGGGGCCGCAACCGAGTCGGGGCACAGTGACGCCGATGCCGGACTGCAAGTGGACGCCGCGACGGAGTCCGCCGGAACCGATGTGGCATCGGAGGGTGATGGTGTGAGTGAATCGGGTGCCGTCGAAAATCGTTCCGCGGAAACCGGGTCGGGTGCCGATTCCGGTGCCGCGCCGGAGGGCGCGGCGCGGGCGGGCGGCTCGGTGGACGACTCCGCATCCGCGACCGGTCCGGACGCCGGCAGCGTTGCGGAGCAGGCGAATGCCGCAACCGAAACCGCAGCACCGGGATCCGAGGCGACCTCCGGCGGTACCGGTTCGAAGGCAGCCGCGGACGATGCCCCGGCTCGGAAGACAATTCCGGCGAACGACCCGGCGGCCGATACCGAGCCCGACCTCACCTCGGCGGGTGCCGGGACCGGCCGCGCTGGTGAGACGACTGCCGGTGCAGAGTCGGACGCCGCACAGAACACATCGGCAGAGGCCGCTGATGCGGCGGCCACCGAAGTGGAAACCGGAACAGCGGATGGTCGGCCGACGGGCGCGGTCGCCGCCGGTGCCGCCACGGAGCCGGCGGAGTCGTTCGACGAGAGAAGTGTCACCGCGCCGGCCGAAGGTGCTTCTGACACGGGAACCGCCGCCCCGGCCGACGGCCGATCCGGAGCCGGGACGGCAGCAGCGAACGCCGGTGACACCACCGCTGCGGCGGAGTCACTCGGCGAGGAGTCCGCCGCGGCGTCGGCCGAAGGCAGCCCCGGCAACGAAGCCGCCCCGGCCGCCGCCCGATCCGGAGCAGCAGCAGAGAACGGGAAATCAGCGGACGCTCCGGCCGGGAGCCAGGGTGCCCCGGAGGCCGAAGCTTCCGGCGGGAACTCAGAGACCCCCGAGTCTGCGAATCGGGGGACTGCGGATCTCGCCGCCGTGAGCGAAGGCGCTGCCGCCGCGAGCGAAGGCGCTGCCGCCGCGGGTGACGGCGCTGTAGGTGTGGGCCGCGACGCCGCGGGCGCAGACTCCGTGCACCAGGACTCCGCGCGACGCGACAACCCGAGCGGGGAACCCGGGGATGTCCGAGCTGTGGAGCACGAATCTGTGGGCAGCGAAGCCGTGGATCAGGAATCTGCGGGTAGCGAAGTCGGGGGTCAGGAATCTGCGGGTAGCGAAGTCGCGGATCAGGAATCTGCGGGTAGCGAAGTCGCGGGCCGGGGGCCTGTGGGTGCGGAGGCCGCGGGCGGCAAAGCCACGGGCGAGGGCGCCGGTCGGGAAGCTGCGGGGGCCGTTGGCGGCAATGCCGCAGGCACGCGTCAGGGATCTGTGGATGCGGAAGCCGCGGGCGGCGAGGACGTGGTCGTCGCGAATGGTGAGGCCGCGGGCGCGGTTGCGGGCGGCGCGGTTGCCGGGGCAGTCGCCGCGGGTTCGGCAGCTGTGGACGCGGAACATGCGGGTGAGAAAGCCGCGGAGGCACAGTCCGAGGATCGGGGCACCGGGGCGGAGGCCGCGGACGCCGGGCCTGATATCGCCGGCGACCCGGATCAGGGTTCGGCAGGCGGGGAGGCGCGCACGGTTGTCATCCCGCGACAGCCCCGGCCCGACGACGCGCAGACCGTCGCCATGCCGGCGCAGCGCCCGGATCCCGACGCCACCGCACGGATCGATATGAACCAGGTGCGGAAGTCCGGCCGGGCGGGGCCGGCCCCCCGCCGGCCCCCCCCCCGGCACCCCCCCCCCCCCCCCGTTCCCAAAATCCCCCGGGGCGGCCCGCCCGCCGGCCGGGCCCCGCCCCCGGCCGGCCCGCAGGGCCCCGCTCGCACCGACCGGGTGGGCC
>NZ_JARWPM010000294.1 GCF_029869215.1 Nocardia carnea | reverse complement strand
CCCCCCCCCCCCCCCCCCAAGGCCCCCGCCACCTCCACCGCCCCGGCCGCCCCGGCGGCGCCCGCGCGCACCGGGAACACGGTGGCGCGACCGAACGGGCAGACCTACCACATGCGCCAGCTCGCCGGGCGCGCTGATGTGGATGTGTTGCAGACGATGCGCAGCGCCGAGGTCCCGGTGCTGCTGTACGGCCCGCCGGGAACCGGGAAGACCTCGCTGATCGAGGCCGCCTACGGGGATCTGCTGACCGTGCAGGGGGACGGTGACACCACGGTCGCCGATTTCGTGGGCGAGTACACCCAGAACCCCGACGGCACCTTCGTTTTCGTGCACGGCCCGCTGGTCCGGGCCATGCGTGAGGGCCGGGTGCTGTTCATTGACGACGCGACTCTCATTCCGCCGACGGTGCTGTCGGTGGTGTACCCGGCGATGGACGGGCGCCGCGAGATCGTGATCAAAGCCCATGGCGGCGAGGTCGTGAAAGCCGAGCCCGGGTTCTTCGTGGTGGCCGGACACAACCCCGGGGTGCACGGGGCGATCCTGTCTGATGCCCTCGCATCGCGGTTTGCGTTCCAGGTGCAGGTCGGTTCGGACTACGACCTCGCCGGACAGCTCGGGGTCGACAAACGGGCGGTGAAAGTGGCGCGCAACCTGGCCACCCGCCAGGGCAAAGGCGAGATCGGATGGGCACCCCAACTACGCGAACTGCTGGCGTTCCAGAAAATCGCCGCCGCCACCGACATACCCACCGCTGCGGCGAACCTCATCGGCGCCGCCCCCGAGGACGACCGCCCCATCGTCGCCGACGTGGTGCGCACCATATTCGGCGCCCGCCTCGAACCCCTCGCCCTCGGCGCCCGCCTCTAAACCCACCGCCCCGACCCCCCACACGGAAGGACCTGCTGTGACCGGCCACCTGATCGCCGACCCCACCACCACACCCACCCCGCCACCGGCCACCGACGGATGGGACACACTGTCGGCCGCCCTCACCGAGGAAGCCCCACCGATCGCCGACCGCGACGACCTCGTGGTCACCATCGCCCCGGGCGCGGCCCACGGACACCCGGCGGTGTTCATGCCCCACAAAGCCGCGATCGAACTCGACGGCACCGGCCTCGGTATCGACCCGGCTACCGCCCGCCCGGACCGGAACAGTGACCGCGCCCGCTACGCCGCCACCTGGGGCGCGTTCGTGCACGAATGCGCCCACGCCCAACATTCCCGCTGGGAGGCCCCGCCGGTGGCCGATCCGGCAGTGGTCGAGGCCGCCATGCTGTTGGAGGAGTCCCGGATCGAGGCCGCCCAAATTCGCCGCCGCCCCGATGACCGGCACTGGCTCCGCGCCAGCGCGACCGAGATCGTGATCGGTGACAACGGCGGCACCGATGCCGCCACCGCGATCCCACCGACCCCGTACTCGGCCGCCCACAATGCCGCCCTCATCCTCGGCCGGGTGGACGGCGGCATCCTCGAACCGGCCGAAACCGCACCCGCCGCCCAAGCGATCGAGTCCATCCTCGGCACCGACACCCTCGACCAACTGCGCGCCATCTGGCGACAGGCCCACACCGTCGCTGACGACGACACCAACACGATGCTCGAACTCGGGCAGCGGTGGCTCGACCTGGTCGGCCCGGACCCGCACGCCGACCCGGCCCCGAATTCGGTGCTGTCCGCCGCGATCGGTGCCACCGTGGCCAACGTGGCGGCTGCGGTGGCGGCGCAGCCGATTCCGGTCGATCCGGCTGAGGCTGCCGCCGACGCGCGCCGCGCCGCCACGCGTTCGGCCCAACGCGCCACGGCGCAAGCACAACGAGTGTTCGGTGACGGTACGGGTCACGGTGTCTCGGCCAGCACCCACAACACCCGCACCCCGCGCCGGGACGAACACGCCGCCGCGCGGGTACTGGCCCGCGCCCTCGACACCGCCGCCACCCGTGAACGCGCCGCTGTGAGAACGACCTCGGTGTTGCCGCCGGGCCGGTTGCGGATGCGTGGCGCGCTGGCGCGTGAGGCCCAACGCGCCGCCGGGGCGATCCCGACCGCCGAACCGTTCACCCGCACGACCCGAAAAACCGTTCCGCTGCCACCGTTGCGAGTCGGGATCGCCTGCGACGTGTCCGGGTCGATGGATGCTTTCGCCGGGCCGGTGGCCTCGGCCGCGTGGATCATCGCCCGCGCGGCCGAACTGGCCACCATGCCCGCCGAAACCGCCACGGTCACTTTCGGGGCCTCGGTGAAACCGGTCACCTACCCGGGCACCGCGCCCGCGCGGGTCACCGAGTTCGCCTGCCCGGACTGGCTGCACGTCATCGACACCGCCATCGACGCCCTCGACGGCGCACTCGGCCTGTCCCGGGCCGGGGCGACGCGGTTGCTGGTGATCATCTCCGATGGCGACTACGACGGCCCGAATCGCGACCGCGCCCAGAAACGCCTCGACGCACTACGCGCGGCCGGGTGCGCGGTGCTGTGGCTCTCACCGGCGCACGGCATATCGAACCCGCTGGACGGGGCGACCGTGCACCGGATCACCCGCCCGACCGCCACAGCCGCCGCCATCGGCCGCGCCGCCACCACCGCAGTACGCAGCGCCTAACCCACACCGCACTCCCCGGGGGCGCGGCACCCCACCGCGCCCCCGGGAGGACGAAACCCCCAGCCAACGAATGGCACCCACGAAGAACAGGAGCAACCCGAATGACCAGCAACACCCCCGAAAACCTGGACGCCGACCGCGACCACACCGCCGAGGCGCTGCATCAGCAGCAGTACGAGACCGCCGACCGCGCCGCCGATCTCGCCCGCCGGTTGGGTGCCATGGCCGCCAACCTGCGCGACGGCGACCTCCCCGACACCAGCGAGCCCGTCGAGTTCGCTGCCCGAGACGTGGACTCCGCACTCACCGATCTCACCGACCTGCGTGCCGACGCCGCTGCCGCCGGTCACATCCCCACCATCGACGCCCGACTCCTGCCGGTAACCCCGGCGGCGGTGGACCCCGATCACGCGCTCGCCCGGTTCCGCGACCTCCGGTACCGCATCCGCGATGAGCACAACACCTACACCACCCGCACGGACGGGACCGAGGACCCGAGTGCGTGCGCCGAGCATCACGACCGGCTCGAAGCGCTGTGCGCCGAGGCCGCCGACACCATGGCAACCCTCGACGCCCACCTGTCCACCGGCGGGCGGCTACCCGCCGCCTGGGGCGACGCCCACCCGTGACACCAGCGACCGGACCCCGGTATCGGCCACAGGAACTGTCCGATACCGGGGCCACCCGGCGACCACCGCCACCGCACCCGAAGGAGAGACAAACAATGAACCACCCCGACCCCACACCCACCAACAGCGACACGGCCCAGCCCACATGTCTCGCCGCCGACGCGGCGCGGGACCGGTTGACCGCCGCGTTCGCGCTGGCATTCGGACCGGTACGCGAACAGCGCATCACCGAAGCCGTCCTGGCACTGATCGCCGCCGAGATCGGCCACCGCAACCCCGCCATTGTCACCGTGTTCCTGGACTGGGAACCGTATGGCGGACTCGGCGTCTCGGGGTTCCGCGATCGTCACGGCAACCCGGTCGACGATCACGACCTCGGCCTCGATATCACCTGCTACGCCAGCGATATCCGCGCCACCGCCGACACCGCCCTCACTGGCTCGCGACCGCACGAACCCGGTCTCTTCCGTCTCGACCTCACCGCAGCCACGACATCGGCAACCGAGCCGCCCGGCATTGTCGCGGCCCACACGCTGCGCGCGGGGCAGCGCCTCGACCACGGCAAACGGGTACGCGCGGTCACGGAGTGCGAGGACCACCTCGATATCGCCTTCGACGACGGCACCTGGTGGTGCGATGTCCCCACCCAGCATCCGATCACCCTGTGGGACGGGAACCCGAGCACCCGCTGCTACCCGTTCGCGTTCCTGCCCGCCGACGAATACGGGATCTACCGGCGCGAATCGGACTACGACCGGTAGACCGGTTTGGGTGTCTGTGGACGGTCGCCGGTAGCCCCGTAACGCCGACTCACAGCAGTGTTGGGCCGCCCCGGCAGAGCGGCCCATCACTGCTGCTCGCCGCAAGTTCAGTCGTCGCAATCGTCGTCCTGGTTGCGGTCGGCGGCGGCTTCGGCGCGATCGGCGAAGCCCGACGTTGCCGTCGGCGACGACGGATCCCGTTCGGCTGCGGCGCCGATCCGGTCAGCCGATTCTCGATCCATCCATTCCCGGCTACCCACGGCTCTACCTCCTTTCCTGTGCGAACAACACCCTCCCGGGCGCGGTCACGGGGCGAGGTACGACTTTGGTGCGGCTCGCGCGCCGTTCAGCCCGGTAGCGGGTTCGTGGCGGTCGTCCAGCATCGACAGGGAACCGGTGCGAGGCCGCCGGTCGACGCCCACCACCCTTTTCAAGAAACATGCCCCGTGGGCTGTGCCGAGCCGTGCACAAGGAGCGGTAGCGGCGCCCGGCTCGGGGTGCTCGCCGCGGTGCCGTTGCCGATCTCCAGTATCTCGCGGGTCGGCAACCTCCGGCAACGCCGCACCCTGGCAACTGGCGCGGTGAACGGCGGTGCGAGGGCTACGCCGGTCACGCCACTCGGATGGAGCTTGACCTCTCCAGCGGCGCTCGTCGAGCCGGCCTGCTTCGGTGTGTGACGCACGCCGGCGAACTCGCCCCCGAGGGAGGCTGTGGGCTCGTCCGAGAGCGCGGTCGAGGAGCCGGATTCCACTCGCGCCAAGGGCATTCCACAATCGGTCGAGAGGAATTCGGGTCGCGGATTTTCTTTCACGCCCCGCTTGACAGCAGCCCGGGTATCGAGCGTCCATAGGAGCGGGAACCGCACCGAAACCCCGGGGATTTCACCCCCCGGCCCGGTGTGGTTTCCGTCCCGGCCGGGACATGACCCACATCCACCCGAACCACATCGTTGGAGGGAATCGTCATGTCCACACGTAAGAAGAACACCACCGCGCGCCCAACGCCGGGCGCCCCCGACCACACCCCTGACACCGCCGCTGCCGCCCCGGAAAATGGATCGGGTGCCGGTGTGCCCGCGCTGCGCAACGACAGCGACGCGGCGCTGTGGGCCGCACTGGGCGCCTACCCCGGTTTCGCCACTGCCGAATTGGCGGGGGCAGCCGGGATCGGGGTGTCGACTGCCCGGCGCGCGCTGTCGCGTTGGGAAACCGCCGGGGTCGCCCGTTCCCACAGCGACCCCGAATCGCCCCGGGCGGCCAAAACATGGACCACAGCCGCACCTGCTGCCGCGCCCGAACCAGCGGCTCCCGAACCGGCGGATCCCGAACCGGCAACCTCCGAACCGGCCGCCGAGATGAACACCACAAACGCCGACTCCAGCGCACCCGCTACCCCCGCGCCCGCCGACCCCGGGCAGGCAATCACAGCTGTAGCGGGCCCCACCGGCGACGACTGCGCAGACCCGGCCCCGGCCACCCCGGAGGGGGGCGATGACGCGGCAGCGGCGCAGCAGGAGTCGGGCCCCCGGTTGCGGTCGGGTGCGTTGCGGGGGCACGTCGAGGACTTTCTGCGGGATCACCCGGACGAGGATTTCAGCCCGCACCAGATCGGCAAGGCCCTCAATCGGTCCAGTGGCGCGGTCCACAACGCGCTGGTGACCCTCACCAAGGGCGGAACCGCCCAGCAGACCAGCACGGCTCCCAAACGGTTCGCTCTCGCAGCGACACCCGAACACTCCGGGAATCCAGGGCAGCAACCCCCGACACCGACGAACTGACGACCCCGAAATCTTTGGAGCGTTTTCTGATGGATATCACTGTTCTCGTCGCGCGTCTGGATGAGTCCTACACCGTTTTCGGCACCGGCGAATTCGTTCACCAGGTCAGGGAGGTCGCTTTCCGGGTGACATCGGCCGATGAATGCGGACACCGTGACGGCCGGATCTGTACCGAGTGCGCGCCGTCGTGGCAGATGGACTACGAATTCGACGAGCCGTTCCCCTTCGAGCCTGTGCAGCGGGTCACCGTCGCGGATCTGATCGCAGCGGGACGGGTGAAGGTGGGCGATCGAATCGCCAACCCTGAATTCGATGTCACGGCGGTGATCACCGCCTGCGGTGGATTGATGCTGCCCGACGGCCGCGTTTTCACCAATCCGTCTGCCGCCGCCCACGCCGCCCGAGCTGCCTCCTGACATGCGTGGCGGGGGGGGGGGGGGGGGGGGGGGGGGGGGGGGCGGGGGGGGGGGGGGGGGGGGCGGGCGGGGGGGGGAGAGGGGGAGGGGCGGGGGGGGGGGGGGTGGAAGAGAGATGAGTGAGGGGGTGGGGGGGGGCGGCGGGGGGGCGCGCGCGGGCCCCCCGCGCCCCGCCCCGGCGGCCCCCCGCCCCCCCGCCACTCCAATTTATCTCTTCTGAAAGGGTTTCCCCGATCATGTACAACGTCTCTATTCCGGCGGATGTCGCAGCGGCGCTGCACCGCGTGTTCGCCAGCTCCCCGCACGCTGCCGACAGCCTGGAACTGTGGCTGGCGGTCACCGCCGAGGCGGCCCGACACCTCACCGCCCCGCCCGAATCGGATAGTCCGGCACCGTGGTTGCCGGTGTTCGTCTCCTACCGCCGGATGCGCACCGACGCCATGTATCACACCGCGACCGCCGCCGTACGGATCACGACGGGGACGCTGGCCGGGATCACCTACACCGACCCCGTCAGCGCCGCCCGCGCGGTCGTCAACGTGGCCCCGCTCCCGGCCCCCGACAACGCCGGAGACGGGGGCGGGGACGATGCGGTCGAGATGCTGAATCTGGTGCCGACGTGGCGGTTGCCGATGGCTGCCGACTCGGCAGCGGGGACACAACCTGCGGTATCTCCGCTGATCTCCTAGCCCGCCTACATACCGAAACGGCCGGTGGGGCCGAGCATATGCTCGGCCACACCGGCCGCTTTCGTGGTCTAGACGGCGGTGCGCGGGTGGAGGTTGTGGGGGCGATCGTCAGCGG
>NZ_JARWPM010000293.1 GCF_029869215.1 Nocardia carnea | reverse complement strand
GTGCACCGGAGTCCCGGTGCACGGCGGAAGCATTGCTATGTCCCGGCGTTACCGCAGGTGGCGCGGTTCGCCTCCCCCGTAGGGCGGCTGGCCACCGTACGGGGGGTTCCCGTACTGCTGGCGGTAATCGGCGGGCGGCATCTGCTGACCGAACTCACCGGGTTCACCGCGGTAGCCGCCCTGCGCGGGCTGCGGCTGATCCCACTGCGGATCGCGGGCCCCCGGCGCCTGCTGCCGACCGGCCATCCGCTCCCGTTCCCGGGACGCGTCCTCCCGGCCGCGCTGATAGGCCTCGGCATGACCGCGCATCGCGGGCAACTCCTGTTCCAGGCCGCCGAGCCACGACTCCCAGCGCTGCTGCATCGGCCGCACCATACCGCCGCCGACGCCCACCACCAGGATTCCGCCCACCGTCGCCAGGACGGCGATCAGGATGGGGGTGGTGACCGCGGTGGCCACCCCGATCTGGTTCAACGCGGCGATGATGCCGATACCCCAGATGAACACCGTGGCGATCCGGCCGATCATCGGGCCGTAGCTGAGACCACCGAGCGCGTTGGTCACCAGATCGCTCACCGCATGCGCGATCGCACCCGCGATGCAGATGATCAGAATCGCGACCGCCAGCCTCGGTAGCCAGGCGACGATGCCGTCGATCACATCGCTCACCGGGTTCGGGCCGAACACCCCGAAACCCAGTTGCAGGGTGATCAGCAGAATCGCGTAGTACGCCACCTTCGCCAGCAGGTCCGAGGCGTCGTATTTGCTGCGCGAGAGCATCCGCTCGATCCCGCCCCGTTCGACCAGCCGGTCGAAACCGACCCGCTCCAGCACCTTGTCGACGATCTTCGCGACCACTCTGGCGATAATCCAGCCGATGAGCAGGATGACCAGGAAGCCTGCGAGCTTCGGGACGAAAGTCGCGACCGAACTCCACGCGTCAGAGAAACCCTGCTGGAAATCGATTGCCAAACTCGAGGTTCGCACAAGCCCTTCCCTTCGCTCTCCGAACGAACGTGGCAGTTGCCACGAACGGTGTTGGACTCGTTATACCCCTCCGGAGCTGGTTGAACCCACGATTGCGGAATAATTGCTACTGGACCGCCCGGCCGGTGCTCAGAAAGCCCAGCAGGTCGTGGCGGGTGATCACGCCGACCGGTTTACCGTCCTCGACGACCATCAGGGCATCGGTATCCGACAGCGCCTTGGTGGCCGCGGAGATCGGCTCTCCGGACCCGATCAGCGGGAACGACGCGCTCATATGCTGGGCGACCGAATCGGTGAGCTGGGCGCGCCCGGAGAACACCGCCGACAGCAGATCCCGCTCGGACACACTGCCCGCGACCTCACCGGCCATCACCGGAGGTTCGGCACCGACCACCGGCATCTGCGACACCCCGTACTCGCGCAGGATCTCGATGGCGTCGCGCAAAGTCTCCGAGGGGTGGGTGTGCACCAGATCGGGCAGCTCTCCCGATTTACCGCGCAGCACATCGCCGACCAGGGTTTCGGTGGTGGATCCGTCGAGCGGGGTGCGCAGGAACCCGTAGGAGCTCATCCACCGGTCGTTGAAGATCTTCGACATATAGCCGCGCCCGCCGTCGGGCAGCAGGACCACCACCACGGCGTCCGGATCGCGCCGGGCGACCTCGAGCGCCGCCACCACGGCCATCCCGCAGGAACCGCCGACCAGCAGGCCCTCTTCGCGGGCCAGCCGCCGGGTCATATCGAAGGAATCCGCGTCGGAGACCGCGATGATCTCGTCCGGGATCGCCGGATCGTAGGCCGACGGCCAGAAATCCTCGCCGACACCCTCGACCAGATACGGCCGGCCGGTGCCGCCGGAGTACACCGAGCCTTCCGGGTCGGCACCGATGACCTTGACCTTCCCGCCGGACACCTCCTTGAGGTAGCGCCCGGCACCGGTGATGGTGCCGCCGGTGCCGACACCGGCGACGAAATGGGTCACCGTGCCCTCGGTATCGCGCCAGATCTCCGGGCCGGTGGTCTCGTAGTGGCTGTCCGGTCCGCCCGGGTTGGAGTACTGATCCGGTTTCCAGGCGCCGTCGATCTCCTGCACGAGCCGATCGGACACGCTGTAGTAGCTGTCCGGGTGCTCCGGCGGCACCGCGGTCGGGCACACCACCACTTCGGCGCCGTAGGCCCGCAGCACATTGCGCTTGTCCTCGCTCACCTTGTCCGGGCAGACGAAAACACAGTGGTAGCCGCGCTGCTGCGCCACCAGGGCCAGACCGACACCGGTATTGCCGGAGGTCGGCTCGACGATGGTCCCGCCGGGCCGCAGGTCTCCGGACTTCTCCGCCGCCTCGATCATCTTCACCGCGATACGGTCCTTGGAACTACCGCCCGGGTTCAGATACTCGATCTTGGCCGCCACCAGCCCGGCACCCGAGGGAACCACCGAGTTCAACCGGACCAGCGGGGTGTTGCCGATGAGGTCCACGACATGATCCGCGATGCGCATACCCCCATCGTTGCAGAGGCGTTGCCGGCGGCCTCGGTGTGGTCCGGCGCGGCACGGTCACCGCCCTCGGCAAATCCGGCGACGACGCGCCCCAGCATTTAGGATCTCGGAGCTATGAGCCTGCCGAAGTTCGCGCGCGCCACCGTGATCCTGGCCGGATCGGTATTCGCGCTGATCGCCGCGCCCGGGGCACCGGCCGGCGCCTCCACCCAGCCGTTCCCCGATGTCCCCACCCTGGCCTACGGCGGGCTGTGCGGCACCAGCATCCGGACCTGGGCGGACACCAGCCCCCAATGGCCGGGCCGGGCGGTGATCAATGTCCGCGCGAACCCGGTCGTGGGCGTGGGCACCGGTTCGTATCCCTTCGCTCCCCTGTGCGAAGTACTGACCACGGTCTCCTGGCGCAACCTCGACACGGGCGCCACCGGCACCTACGTCAACAATGTGGTGACCGGCATCTACGGCAGCATCCAGTACTCCCTGTTCCAGGACACCGGCCCCGGCCGCGTGGCCGTCACCGTCACCACCAACCACGCGAACATCCCCGCCCACGGCAGCTTCGTCGTCCCGGCGTAGCGCACCGCGCCGGGCGGGGTGCCCGCAGCCGAATCGCGCTCCCTCGGTAACCCGGCTCGCGCGCTCCTTGCGCGGGAGTGGGCAGATGCCGAGTTGTCACCCCGCCGCGAGCGACATACACGCGCACTCGCACGCGGCCCGCTGCCCGAATAAAATCGCTGCACATGGGCGAGACTCGGATCGGATGGCGCACGGCCGCGGTGGCCGGGGCCGCCACGGTGGCGTTCGGTTCCGGGGCGGGAACCGCGTCGTGGGCGGCCTATCGGCTGCTGATGACCCAGGCCGGTGCCGCGCGGGGGATGATCGGCCGCGATACCTCCAAACCGCCGGAGGCCGACGGCATCTATTCACCGGACGGATACGAACCCTGGCGCACCGGTAAGTATGCCGACCTGCACCTGATGATCTTCGGTGATTCGACCGCGGCCGGGCTCGGCTGCCGGACGGCCGGCGAAGTCCCCGGTGTGCGGATAGCGCACGGTCTGGCCGATGCCACCGGGCAACGGATCCGGCTGAGTACCAAAGCGATCTCCGGCGCCACCTCCAAAGGGCTGGCCGGACAGGTGGACGCCATGTTCGTGGCCGGGCCGCCGCCGGACGCCGCGGTCATCCTGATCGGCGGGAACGACGTCACCAAGAAACATTCCATCGGCCGCTCCGCACAACGGCTCGGCGCGGCGGTGAGCCGGTTGCACGGCGCGGGCAGCATCGTGGTGGTCGGCACCTGCCCCGACCTGGGCAGTGTCACCGCCATCCCGGAACCGCTGCGCACCGTGGTGCACCGCTGGAGCCTGCAACTGGCCCGGGCGCAGGCGGCGGCCACCCGGGCGGCCGGCGGGCGCACCGTACCGATGGGTGATCTGCTGAGCAAGGATTTCCGCGCCGCGCCCGAACAGCTGTTCTCGGCCGACGGATTCCACCCCTCGGCCGCGGGCTACGCGCTGGCCGCCACGCACCTGCTACCGGAGCTGCTGGCAGCGCTCGGTGACCGGGATATGGCCGCGGCGGATATTTCCCCGCAGGCCGCCGGGACGTAGATTCAAAGGGATCGTACCCGTGAGTAGTGCGCGATCGGGCAGGTTCCGCCGCGCACACTCCTCGACAAAGGAGTCCTCATGCCAGAGGCCGTCATCGTTTCCGTTGCTCGCTCCCCCATCGGTCGCGCCAACAAGGGGTCGCTGGTGAGCATGCGGCCCGACGACCTCGCCGCGCAGATGGTGCGCGCCGCGCTGGACAAGGTCCCCGCCCTGTCGCCCGCCGATATCGACGACCTGATGCTCGGCTGCGGCCAGCCGGCCGGTGAGTCGGGCTTCAATATGGCCAAGGTGGTCGCCACCCAGCTGGGCTACGACTACATGCCCGGTACCACGGTGAACCGCTACTGTTCTTCCTCGCTGCAGACCACCCGGATGGCGTTCCACGCGATCAAGGCCGGGGAGGGTCACGCGTTCATCTCCGCCGGTGTGGAGACCGTCTCCCGTTTCCCGAAGGGCACCGCCGACGGCTGGCCCGATACCCACAACCCGGCCTTCGCCGAGGCCGAGGAGCGCACCGCCACCCGGGCGCAGGGCGGCGCCGGCTGGCAGGACCCGCGGGAGAACGGCGATCTGCCCGATGTCTACATCGCCATGGGCCAGACCGCGGAGAACGTCGCATCCTTCACCGGTATCTCCCGGGAAGACCAGGACCACTGGGGTGTGCGGTCGCAGAACCGCGCCGAAGAAGCCATCAAAGCCGGTTTCTTCGAACGCGAGATCACCCCGGTGACCCTGCCCGACGGCACCGTCGTATCCACCGACGACGGCCCCCGGCCCGGCACCACCTACGAGAAGATCTCCCAGCTCAAGCCGGTCTTCCGTCCCGACGGCACCGTAACCGCCGGTAACGCCTGCCCGCTCAACGACGGCGCCGCCGCGCTGGTCGTCATGAGCGATACCAAAGCCAAGGAACTGGGCCTCACCCCGCTGGCCCGTATCGTCTCCACCGGCGTCTCCGGCCTGTCGCCCGAGATCATGGGCCTGGGCCCGATCGAAGCGGTGCGCAAGGCGCTGAAGCTGGCCGGTAAGACCATCGGCGATATCGACCTCTACGAAATCAACGAGGCCTTCGCGGTGCAGGTCCTCGGCTCGGCCCGCGAACTGGGCATGGACCTGGACAAACTGAACGTCTCCGGCGGTGCCATCGCCCTCGGCCACCCGTTCGGTATGACCGGCGCCCGCATCACGGCCACCCTGATCAACAACCTGCAGACCCACGACAAGCAGTTCGGTCTGGAAACCATGTGCGTCGGCGGCGGCCAGGGCATGGCGATGATCATCGAACGCCTCAGCTGATCGGAAGGCCCCCGCACAGACCCGTGTCCGTGCAGGGGCCTCACCTTTATTCCGAGCCGGTCGGCACAGCGACCGGAAGGGTCAACGGAGTCCGGCTCGGTAGAGGTCGCGCAGCAGCGCGATCTCCGCACCGTGGTGCAGCAGCTCCCGCTGAGTGTGCAGCACGATTCCCGCGGTCGACCAGCCGGCGAGCACGCTGCCCGGCGGTCCCGCGGGTGCCGCCAGCCCGGCGACTCCGAGTTCGGCGACACCGCCGATCCACGCCTGGTAGGCGGTGTCGAGTTGCTCGAGCGCCGCCGTCGCTGTCCCGGCGTAGCGGAACGAGGCGAAATCGACGGGCGGATGGCCGAAGCGTTCCAAGCCCGCCTCCAGCAGGACGATCACATGCCCCAGACGCCACGCGATGGTCGTCACCGGAGCGGGCTCGGGCGGCGGTATCGCAAAATCGCAGACGAACTCACCGGCTGCCGGACGGACCGTCCACATACCGGGCACCGGCTCCCAGAGGTATTCCTCATCGGTGAGCCCGTCGAGCCGGGCACGCAGTTGTCTCGACCAATGCGTTTCCAGCTGGCTTCGTATTTCGGCGTTCCAGTCCAGGTCCATGGCCTACACCCTGTGTATTTCGCCCGGCGTGGACAACCGGTTTTCGAGTACGCCCGGCATCAGGGCTTCGCGAGGCGCTTCTGCTCCTTTTGGTAACAAACGCCAGATACCCGGCATTGCCGAGGAACCCGGCGCCGAAGATTGCGTTGAGCCACTGGGACATATCGCTCTGCCCACCCTTGACCACGGCCATCGCAATCATGACGATCCCGCTGAGCGCGAGTAATCCGACATACCAATTGAACTCGGTTTCCTTCGGGCCTATCGTGCGGCCCAACCGGCACACTCGATGACCGAAAGGAAATCGCGAACTCCTTGCCGAACGCTTATGGCGTACATTACGCCGAGAGCCGGAAAATTATCACTCGTGCGGTAGTTCGGTACATTCCGAGCGGATTCCGGGGGCTCCTACGACCGATTCGTCCGGAAACATGAAGACGGCCCCCGCCGAAGCGAGGGCCGCCTTCAGTGCGTTGCGACTACTAGGCCCTGTTTCATAAGCCGTGGCCGGATAACCACAGGTTGATCGCGGCGACCCGGACAGTGGCCAGGTAGCGGACAGCGAGTTTGGCGTAGCGAGTGGCCACTGCCCGGTGCTGTTTGAGGCGACTGATCGCGCATTCCACCGCGTGCCGCAACGTGTAGAGGCTCGGCTCGAACATCGGCGGTCGACCACCGGCGTGGCCTTTGGCCGCGCGATGCGCGGCCTGGTCTGCTTTGATCGGGATCGTGGCTTTGATCCCGCGCCGTCGCAGGTAAGCGCGGTTGGCCGCCGACGAATACGCCTCATCGGCACGCGATCCGGGCGGGATCGGGTGCCACCGACCCCGAGCCGCGGCACCCGGATCTCGCCGAGCACGGTCGTGAACTGCGGGCAGTCCGCTCACTGACCGGGCGTGACCACGAGTGCCAGCGGGCGCTGGCGTTGGTCAGCGGCCAGATGCAGTTTCGTGGTGAACCCACCACGGGAACGTCCGAGGCCGTGATCAGCGGGTTCATCGTCGAAACCACCCGCCGGCTCGACCTGGCCGCCCGGGTCACGCCGCGCCCCGGCCGCATGCTGATGAGCACGGGCGACCGTGGAATCCACGCTCACCGTCCACTCGATACCGCCGACCGCATCGGTATGGGCTTGCAGCGCGGTCAGCAGTGATTCCCATGTTCCGTCGCGCTGCCAGCGGCGGAACAACCCGTAGACGGTCTGCCACGGCCCATATACCGGCGGGATGTCACGCCACCTGGGCTCGGTTGTCCTGGAGGCGAGCGCATGCGGGCAGTATCGTCATCTCGCGGCGGGAGTCGCGTGGGTCCTGGTATTCGGGTACCTCCTCGCCGAACTCGTAACCGCCACGGCATGGAAATCGGCCTACAGCTTCCGTCACCACAGATCAGCGACCTGGGCATCACAACCTGCACACCGCATGCGTGCTCGCCGCTGCATCTGCTCATGAACGCCACATTTGTGGCACTGGGCCTGGTGACCATTGCTGGAGCCGTTGTATTCCGCAATTACATTCCGCACGGCCCGCGTCAATGGTCGATCGTGGCGCTCGCCGTCATCATCGGACTGAGCACTGCCGCGACGGGGTTCTTCCCGTCCGACGGCGGTATCGGCGTGCATGTCCTGGCTGTGCTGCCCGCGTTCGTATCCCGCCACATCGTGCTGATCCTGCTCGCGATCTGGCTGTGGAAACACCGCCGCCTCGCCGCACTGTGGTCGGCCTTCTGCGTCTCGGCCGGAATCGTCGGCGCGGTGCTCATGATGATCGGCCTGCAGGTCGGAATGACCGAACGCCTGGTCCTCTACCCGCTACCGACCTGGATGGCCGTGACCGGCGCCGCCATTGTTCTCGCGCCTCTCCGAAACGCCGTACGGGCAGTGAGATCTGTTTGCCCGCCGGCGTCCGGGATCGCCCGCTGAGCCAACCATGGAGCCGCCGCCGCACGGAGCCGGGTCGCGCTGCTCCGCCTGTGGTCGGATCCGAGGTTCGCCACCGTCCCAGCGCGTACCGGGTTTCGGGGCCGACGGTCGACGGTTACCGGCACTGGACCCGGCGCCGTCCTGTGTCTACGTTGTAGATCTACACATGGGTAATCCGTCCGGAGAATGGAGCGCCTTCGTGATTGCTGAACCCTCGGGCAGCCACAGGAGAGCCGGGGCCGGTCGCCGGGACAGCCCGGCGACCAGGCGGCTGTACTGGATGCGGCGCTCGTGATCGTCGACCGCGACGGGGTCGACGGGTTGTCGATGCGCCGGCTGGCCGAGGCGGTGGGTCGTGATCCGATGGTGATCTACCGGCACGTGCCGAACAAGGCCGCAGTCGGGAGACGCCGTTATGCCGGGTCCGGACGATACACCCGCGGGTGGCGCATGGTGGTTATAGATCCTGGTATCGGTTCTGTCGGCCACTTCTGGCCTGCGGGGCCGGTGCTGTCGTGCTTGTCTGTATTCACGCCGGGGCCGGGCACGGTGGAATCAGGCAGGGGTTACCTACTCGAATCGCCAGCGTGTGGCCGTCTGACCATCTGCGCCGTACCCGAAAGCCCGTCTCGGAATGACGCGATAGAACGCATACTCAGGTGAGCCCGGCAGCGATTCCTCGAAAGCACTGCCGTCCCTCAGGGTAAACTTCCATCCATACTTGGCCTGAAACGCGGCTGCGACGTCCTCGATCCGGACTTCGTCGCGCTCACGCTGGGCCGTTCCCTCGATCACCAGGTCCAATGTGGGATCCGAGGCCGTAAGGACACAGCAGGCATTGTCTTCGATGTTTCTAGCTTTAACGGTGGTTGGACGTGCCGTGAACCATGGAACATCGTCGACCCAGACGGGCATCAACGGTGCATTGTGCGGCCTACCGTTGGGTCGTACCGTCGACAGCCACGCCTTGGCAGCAGTTTCTATACATGCCCTGGCCTGATCCCAACTCTTCACAGTCGACTCGTCAGTGCTGATCGACACAGCGTCACTATCGGAGAAAAGCAGCTCGGCAATCGGTACAGTAGTGTACACGTTTCAGTCCATTCTATTGTTGATGCTGATCGGTGATCGTAGATGCAAGTTCTCGAATACTGTCCACCAGTTCCATCCCTTTTCGAGTCAGCACTCACATAATCGAAGCGCGGTCGGTGGTCACAGGTCTCACGATCGACCACGCCATGCTCGACCGAGTGGCTCAGCCGCTCCGCCAGCGCCTTGCGCGATATGCCCAGTTCGGCCCGTATATCGTCCAATCGGCGGACCCCTGCCCACACACTGCGCAGGGTCAGTGGTGACCAGGGCTCACCACTGACGTCCGAGGTCCGCGCGATCGAGTCGGCCATGGTCGAGCGGATAATGGCTGGACTATTTGTACAGGTATGCTCGTCGGCTCGCTGGTCACCTGGTTTTCTCATCATGCGCCCAGGCTGTCCGGTTGGGATCCGGTAGCTATCTGCCGTATATCAAATGCACGACTCCGGTCTGCGATCTCCTCATATCGACCAATTTCATGGCCACTGGCGACCGAGCGGCCGAGAACGCCGGTCGACCCCTTCCGAGTACGAGTGGGAAAATCCCGATCCGGACCTCGTCTACGAGTCCCGATTGGAGGAGCTGGTGTGACAACTGACCGTGTCCATAAATGATGAGCTCGTCATTCCCATCTTTCTTCAGATTCATTACCGACTCCATCGGATCGGTTGAGATAACTGTGCTTCCGGGCCAATCCACTGACGAGAGCGTCGAAGAGTAAACATACTTAGGAATTTCGTTCAGTCGCACAGCGTGCGGACTTATTTGACCGCTCGTGGTCTTTTTCAAGTAATCGTATGTGTTGCGTCCCATCAGCATTGCGTGCGCACGCTCGAGCTCGGCAACAGATTCACCGACGGCTTCTTGGTCGTAATACGGACCTACCCAGGCCATCGGGTCTTCGTGCACTCCGTCGAGTGAGATGAAATAGCTTATTGCCAGTGTCCGCATTGGTTCTCCAAGTTACTTTGACGGATGGTCGCGCATACTACCTATTCGACTCGGGCTCGTTGCGAAAGGAACCGTCGGCGCGATTGTGTCCATGGGACGGGAAGCGGTGGTACCCGGTTGTAATCCATCGAATAGTTCGCCGGATCGGCTGCGACGGATTACCGGCGAATATCTTGTCGTCACAACCACTCCGTCACGGCGCTACGATGAAATACTCTCTACATGATTTCGTGTATCTCACAGGCCGATTCTAGGTTTCACCCAGGCAGCCAGCTCTACAATGGCTTTATCTGCTCGAGGGTCATTTCCGGCGGACATCTGGAAGGTATGCTGTCCGCCGGGAAAGATGTCGAGGCGAATGTCGATGCCTGCATTGCGCGCTCGTTCGGCAAATCGTGTCGAGTCGTCCAGAAGCATTTCAGCGTCACCTACCTGTATGTAGGTCGGCGGCAGCCCGGAGAGGTCTCCGAACAATGGGCTGACCGACGGATCTTCGCGATCACCGTCAGGTCCCAGCAAGAGCATTGCCAGGAACCCCAGGTTCATCGGGGTCTCGCCGCCGAACTCGATGTCGTTTGTGAGATTGGTTTTGTGCGAGTTACCGCCGAGGGTGAGGTCCGTCCACGGCGACATGGGCAGCAATGCTGCCGGCAAAGGCCGACCCTGGTCCCGAAGCCTCAGTGAAGCTGCGAGCGCCAGTCCGCCACCGGCAGAATCACCTACGAACGCAATGCGATCCGAATCGAACCCCTCGTCGAGTAGCCATTCGTACGCTGTCGTCACATCATCGAGCGCCGCGGGGTGCCGATGCTCGGGCACTCGCCGATAGTCGATGCTCAATGCTCGAACTCCTACGGCTTTGGCAATGTGGCCGAACAGCTTCCGGTGAGTGTAGATCGACCCGCCGATATATCCGCCGCCGTGAATGCACAACAGTACATGGTCATCGGGCGATCCGTGGGGTACGAGCCACATCGCCGGCACACCCCTTACGGAGATCTCGAGATAGTCGACACCGCCTGGCTCGGTGGTGACGTCGCCCCACCGATCGTCGACCCGTCGGGCATCTTCCAGCGGCAGGGGCGGGTCCAACGCAGCTGCCTGATTGCTGCGTCGGTAATGATCTTCGAGGGTTCCGATCAGTGAATTTGCCCGTGCGTCACTCATGCGCGTTCTCCGGGCTATTCTGAAAGGCTTCGACGAGCCATTCACCGCTCTTCTTCGACAAGACCCACGTTTCCAGTGCCTTGGTGTCGTTCGACGGGCTGTCGGCCCCAGCGTAAACCACCGATCCTTTGCTGGTGACGATCGCAATGTCCGGGCCCAGGAATCGAATTGTACGTACTTCATGAATGGCCTTGGAGCCTTTCAATGCTCCGTCGAACATGGCCGCCATGGTCGAGCGCACAGCTTCTCGATTCGGCAAGAAGACCCCCGGCAGCGTTGCAGTCGCGTTCTCGGCATACGGCGCGGTAAACGCATTTGCGTCGTTCTTCTCCCAGCCAGTGTAGATAGCCTGCAGGGCAGCACGAACAGCTGCTTCTTCGTCACTTGAAACCGTGGTCGTCATAGACACCCCTTCCTCGCTTGCCGCTCGTATCTCGAGCGTTCGAACATGTAGACCACAGGCAGCTGGGAAAGGAATCACGAGGCTGCTGCACGGATAGGTGACATCGATCCGGCTTGCCGACAGGCGAACCTGGAAGGATGTCGTCCTGCCCAAGCCCTATCCCCAGGAGTTCCGCGAGGGTCGCCCGTAGCCGTGAGGACGGAGTGACGTTGGAGCAGGCCGCGGCCGATTTCGGGGTGTATCTGGTGGCGTTGTCGAAATGGATGCATCGAGCTGACGTCCATGATGGGACGATCCGGGAACCAGCAGTGGCAGATCCGAGCTTCGGGAATTGCGGCGCCGCAACCGTCTGCTCGAGCAGGTGAACGAAGTTTGCGCCGGGCGGCAGCGTATCTGCTGCAAGCTCATCTTCCGGGAAAAGGTGGCTCTACCGGCTGATCGACAGCCTCGTCGCCACCGGGGCGGCGGTCGACCGATACTGTCGCCTCCCGGGAGTCGCCCGGCAAAACTACTACAGAGCGCTACCCGTGTCCTCCGGGTTTCGCGCTTCGACCGCCTGACCCGCGATTCCTTTAGGCTGAAACTCGGGTCAGTACCTCCACACCGATGTACATCGATCTTGTAATCAACGGAGGCTTCTATGACGGCGGCGCGTACCCAGAAACTGGACCCGAACGAGCTCATCCAGGAATTCGAACGTCTTCGTCGGGAACTGACCGTTCTGTGTTACCGGATGTCAGGGTCGATCGACGAAGCCGAGGACCTGGTGCAAGATACCTACCTACGAGCTTGGCGTGCAGCAGATCGGTTCGAGGGTCGCTCCTCGCTGCGGACCTGGCTTTACCGGATTGCGACCAATGTGTGTCTCACCGCGCTCGAGCGGGAAGAGCGACGAATGCTTCCGTCCGGCTTGGTGCCAACGGACCCCGAGCCGGTGACCAGCGACAGCTATAAGGGACCGTCGCCGAGGTGGCTCACACCGGCTCCTGACCGGCTCGCGGTCCCTCTTGCGGATGACCCGGCCGAGATCACCGTCACAAGGTCCCACCTCAGGCTCGCAATTATCGCGGCACTCCAGTTCCTGCCCCCTCGCCAGCGGGTAGTCCTGCTCCTGCGGGATGTCCTTGCCTTCCCGGCCAGCGACGTGGCGAACTTCCTCGGTATCAGCACCCCCGCCGTAAAGAGCCTGCTGCAACGAGCGCGCGGACGTATGGACGAAGTCTCGCCCCAGCCCGATGCCAGCCTCGAGCCCGAGGACCCCGCTGCCCAGGCACTCGTCAACCGCTACATGACAGTATTCCAGGAGGCAGACGTCACTCTTCTCGAACAGGTGCTGCGGGACGATGCTTCGATCGAAGTCGCACCCCTGGGGATTTTCAAATCCGGGAAGGAGGTCTGCATCCCATACCTGGCCGGTAGCGTGTTGAGGCTGCCCGGCGAATACCGCATGCTCCCAACGTCTGCCAATGGCCAGCCAGCTGCGGTGGCATATCGTCGTGGAAAGCCCGGCGAATACGATGCATTCGGATTGGCCGTACTTACAGTCACTTCCGAGCACATCACCAGGATCAGCGTATTTGCCGACGGGCAGTTTGTGGAGCGATGGGGCTTCCCGTCCAAACTCGTCAGCCCGTTGTAGAGCCTCGAGCTGAAGTGCTCAGTTGCTCGTCGTCGTGGCGCCTGCGATGAGAGAACATCCACCACGGCGACGAGTGGTTTGTGTCTGCACTGTGGTCACGCACTGACTGTTCGAACGCAGCATCGTTTGTCGGACGGCGACGGGGCCGGTTCATCGGCATTCTCATCGATCGAGCAGGAACGCGGCGATCCGCTCCGCGACGATCGGTCCCGACTTACCTTCCGGCCCGAAGTGGTCGAGACCGTTCAGGGTGTCGATGGTGGCGTTGGGAAGAATATCGACCAGGACATCGAGTTCTGCTCGGGTTGTCGAGGGTGTGCGAGTTCCGCAAAGGACCATCGTCGCGGCGACCAGATCGGCGAACTCGTCGAGTCTACCCTGCTGGGCGGCTAGTTGCTCGTGCTCGGCGAGGTTGGCCTCGAGGAGGGGCCTCATCCGTTGCCATCGCTGTCCACGAAAGCCGATGCGCAACACAGTGCGCAGATACCAGTGCGGCAGCTTGGCCACGAATCCTGGTGCCCCGCCGGATCCTCGAATGAAGTGAGCGAATGCACCGTAAGGATCGCCCGCGTCCAGCCGTTCGCGATAGGGGCTCATCCACCCGGTCGCGACGTGGCCACCGGGAGTTCCCGGCTCGTAGAGCACGATGTGGTCGAACACCGGTGACGATCGTGCGGTCTCGAGAATGGCGAGTCCGCCGTAGCTGTGACCGAACGCCGATCGCGCACCGGTTTCGGCGTGTACGGCAAGGATGTCGTCCACTTCCTTCCGCAAGCTGTAGCCGGGTCCGAGCGGACCGCTGGCGCACCGCCCGCGGCGTTCGACGAGATGCACTGTGCAGGAACGGGAGAGCGCCGAAGCCAACGGCAGATAATCCTGCGCAGTGAACAGCGCGCCACCGACCACGATCACACTCGGCCCGTCCCCCATCGTTCGGAAACTGATCGGGGTGCCGTCTGCCGAGCGGACCGAGCGCAGCAGGGCCGACACGACCCGAGCGTCGTAACTCATGTGCGAGACTCCGAACGTTCGAATGTGGTCAGTAACTGCGCGGTGTGCTGTGCGTATTCGTCATACGGCACGCCACTGTCGACAACGACCGCCGCTAGTCGTTCTTCGAGATCTTCCTGGACGGCGGTCACCAGCAGCTGCCCCTTGTCGGTGAGGCTGAGGCGACGGCTTCGTCCGCCGGCCGGATCCGGCTGAACATCGAGGAGTCCATCGTTGGCGAGAATGCTTGTCATACGGCTGACCGACGGCTCCGTCACGCCCAGCCGGTCAGCAAGAATCCGCTGCGTCGAGGCCCCCAGCTCACCCACCGACATCAGTGCCAAGAAGCGGCTGTAGGACACGCGATGCTCTGTGCGCAGGATCCGGTCAGCCACCCGGTCCAGGCGGGCAGTCAGAACGTGCAGGTTGAAACTCAGTCTCCGTTCCACCTCAACAACTTAGCACGCTAACTTAGCAATGCAAGTTACCGCAGCCTGCAAACCGGAGCTCTCGTCAGATACAGCGAGTCATAGCCCGCGTCTCTTGCCCGCATCGCGCCACCCAGTTCTTGCGAACTCTTCTCGCCCACAGCCGGCTTCGCTCGCACGCCCCCGGTGCTGATGGCACACAGCGGCGGCCAACACAAAAATGCACCGGGACCGTGGTCCGGGCCCATCACTTCGTGGCCACCAGCGACGTCGCCGGCGCCGACCGCGCCGTCGGAACCCAATCTAGGGAGTCGTCCAGGTGCTGTGGTCGAAGATTCTGGTCAGGATAGTGCGGTCGCCGTCGATGCGGGTTCTGTCGGCCAGTTCGTCGAGTGGCCGCTCGTGGATGATCAGCTCCAGGAGTGTGGCGGAGTCCGCAGTGAGGGTGGCGTCGGCGTCGTGTGGTTCGCCTCTGTCGATGGTCAGTTCGCCGGCGGTAACGCGCAAGGTGAAGGCATCGTCGTCGATGAACACGGCGACGGTGGCGTCGTTGCCGGCGATCGGTGAGCGGCGGTGGCTTTGCAGGGCGAGCATCAGCGAGTCGGTGCCGACGGGTCTGGCGTCTGGTGTGAGCGGTGCGCGGCGGCCCCAGCGGCCTAGGAGGACCAGCAGTGGTTGTAGTTCGTGGCCCCAGTCGGTGAGCTGGTAGACCTGCGCGTTGGTGGGTGAACCAAGCTTGCGGCGGCGTACCACGCCGCCGGCTTCGAGGTCGCGCAGGCGTTGCGACAATGCGGCCGAGCTCGCGTTGGGCAGTCCGTGGTGGAGCGCGCTGAACCGTTTCGGGCCGTAGAGCAGCTCTCGCACGATCATCAACGACCAGCGTTCGCCTATCAGGTCCAGTGCGCGCGCCGCCGCGCACTGATCGCCGTATGTCTTCGCCATACGTGCAACAATACGTGTACCTTGACAACTTGAAGCTCTAGCTTCAAAGTTTGAAGCATGATTCTTGTAACGGGCGCTTCCGGCCTGAGTGGCACCATCATTGTCCGCGCGTTCGCGCGGCAGCGGATCCCCGTGCGTGCGCTGGTGCGCGACCTCGCCAAGGCAGCGGACCTACGTGAGTTACCCGGAGTCGAGGTCGTCGTCGGCAATATGCTGGAACCCGCGTCGCTGGCCGATGCGTTCGCGGGCACACCGCGGGTGCTGATGATCTCCGGGGCGCGCGAACGGATGATCGAGACGCAGTGTGCGTTCATCGATGCCGCGGCAAATGCCGGCATCGAGCACATCGTGAAGTTCTCCGGGAAGGAGTCCGGTATCGGATTCGACCCCCAGCGCTTCCGCGGCACCCGCGCACACGTCGAGATCGAGCGGTACCTAGAGCAATCCGGGATGGCCTGGACCCATCTGCGGCCCAGCCAGTTCATGCAGTTCTACCTGCCCACGGCCTTGACCGGCATCGATATGAGTCGTGGCGAGTTCCGGATGCCCATCGGCGACACCGAGCTGGCACCCATCGACATCGAAGACATCGCCGAGATCGCCGTGCGGGTGATGACCTCGAACGGCCACGAAGGCAAGGCATACGAGATGACCGGCCCGCAGGCGTTGTCCATGAAGGAAGTCGCCGAGATCGTGTCCGCCGCGACTGGACGGCCCGTGCGTCACGTCGAGGTCCCACTGGAGGACATACTGTCCGACATGCGGGCCCGTCATCTGCCCGAGCCCGCGATCGACACCGTGTCCGAGGTGCTGACCGAACGAGCCCGGCATCCGGAATCCGCAATCTGGTTGCGGACACACGAGTTGTTCGGCGTCGAACCGACATCTTTCGCCGACTTCGCCGAGCGCAATGTGGCTGCCTTCCTGGCCTGCTGAATCCGTGCGATTCCGCTCGGATCGAAGCGATAGAGCCGTCGATTACGTTCGCGCTCCGGTGACAATCCCGTGGGGTATTCCGCCCCGACGCAGGGCGGCCAGGACCGTGGTGTGGTTGACGGTGAGATGGTTGCCGACCCGGGCGAGCGACCAGCCGAACCCATGATTTCGGTCCAGGTGGACCGAATCATGTGAGTGGCCGTGACAACACTCGCGAGATAGGAATGTTTATGACTACCGAACTGCCGCAAGGTGATCTGCGCCTCCTGGGTACCGACCTGGCGCGGCAGATGCTGACCTCGAATCTGTACGCGCGCTTGGGCCTCATCTGGACCGATGGCAGGCCGAGGGTCGTTCCAACTTGGTTCCACTGGACAGGTCAGGAGGTCGTGATGACGACGTATCTGGCCGGCCCTGCGGTCGGCGTGCGTCATCCCGCCCGTCGAGTGACGGCACTCCGCGCGAACCCCAATGTCGAAATCAGTATCGGAACTGATGACATTCAACCACGGGCCATCTCGATTCGTGGACGCGCTTGCATAGCCGAGGTAGACGGCGTAGCGGACGAGTACGCCCTGGCCGCAAAGCGCTATCTCGGGGAGAAGGCCGCCACGTCACTTCTCCAATCCGCGGCGCTACCGGGGACCAGACAGGCACGCATTGCCGTACGTCCTACCTGGGTAGGGCTATTGGACTTCCAGACCCGCCTCCCCAGTCCTCTCGGGGGCGTCCTATGACTCTGGCCTAGGTGTAGTTCCCCGTGAGGTTGTGAACGCGGGCTGCGGGAGTTTGGCCGCCGAGGCTCGTGTGTGGGCGGTGGTGATTGTAGTGATGCAGCCCGTCGCTGTAGGTCGCTGAGCGGGCGGCCTCGCTGTTGTAGGTGCGGGCGTAGGCCCATTCGGTGGCGAGGGTGCGGTTGAACCGTTCGACCTTGCCGTTGGTTTGCGGCCGGTACGGCGGGTCCGTTTGTGGGTGATGGTTCCCAGCGCTGCGGCGAACTCGCGTGACCTGTAGCAGGACCCGTTGTCGGTCATCACCGCCTCGACGGTGATCCCGGCTGCGGTGAAGAACGCGTTGGCCCGCGCCCAGAACCCGGCAGCGGTGTGTTTGCGTTCATCGTCGAGTATCTCCGAATACGCCAGCCGGGTGTGGTCGTCGACAGCGTGGTGCAGGTATCGGTAACCACGGGAAGCGGCTGCTCCCGCCCGTCCTGCTCGGTCGCGTGCGGCTCCGGCAGCGCGGTCGGGGGCCGAGCCGCGGCCGTGGGCTCGCCATCCACCACCGTCGGGAATGCGGCCTTGCTTTTTTATATCGATATGGGCCAGCTGACCGGGCCGGGTCTTCTCGTAGCGGACCGGGCGCGGGCGGCGCACCGGCAGACCGGTGGCCTGGTCGAGCTGGCGCAGGAGCGGCATCCGGTATCGGGCCAGGACCCGGCCGACGGTCGAGCGAGCCATACCGAGGTGGAAAGCGATCCGGTGTGGACCCCACCGGCGGGTGAACCGCAGACCGATGATCCGGCGTTCGGTTCGTGATGGTGTCCGGTTCGGGAAACGATGAGGACGTGCGGACCGGTCGGTCATCGGCAGGCCGGACCGGTACCGATCGGCCCATTTCTTCGCTGTCGCCGGCGAACACTGAAACCGTTGCGCGGCACGGCGAACCGGCCAGCCGTGATCGACTACACCGGGCAGTGGCCACCCGCTACGCCAAACTCGCTGTCCGCTACCTGGCCACTGTCCGGGTCGCCGCGATCAACCTGTGGTTATCCGGCCACGGCTTATGAAACAGGGCCTAGTCGCTCTGGAAGTAGCTCAGCAGGCGCAGGATCTCGACGTAGAGCCAGACCAGGGTGACCGTGAGGCCGAGGGCCACACCCCAGGCCGCCTTGGGCGGAGCCTGGGCGCGGATGAGCTGGTCGGCGGCGTCGAAGTCCAGCAGGAAGCTGAACGCGGCGATGGCGATGACCACCAGGCTGAAGATGATCGCGATCGGGCCGCCGTCGCGCAGGCCGAAGCCGCCGTCGGTGAAGAAGCTCGCGATCAGGTTGCCGACGACCAGCACCAGGATGCCGATCATGGCGCCGATGAGCATGCGGGTGAACCGCGGAGTGACGCGGATAGCACCGGTCTTGTAGACGACGAGCATGCCGGCGAACACCCCGAAGGTGCCGAGCACGGCTTGCCCGATCATGCCGGGGCCGCCCACACCGCCGAAGGTGGCGTCGGAGAGCACCGCCGAGAACGCACCGACGAAGAGGCCTTCGGCGACCGCGTAGGACAGCACGATCGCCGGGTTGTCGGCTTTGTTGCCGAAGGTCGCCACCAGCACCAGCACCAGGCCGACGATCGCGCCGCCGATCAGCAGGATCGGGGCGAGCCCGGGGTTGGAGATGGATAGCACATAGGAGACCAGCGCGGAAATCGCCAGCACACCCAGCGTGATCCCGGTTTTGGTGACCACGTCGTCGATGGTCAGCGACCTGGTCGGCGCCTGGGGATAGCCCGGCTGCTGATACTGCGGGGGGTACTGCTGGTTGCCGTACTGGTAACCGAGCTGACCCGCGCCGGCGGCGGTCGAGCCGAAGCCCGCGTAGCCGGTTTCCTGCTTCGGCAGATTCTTGAATACCGGATTGCTTGTGGCGCGCACCGCAAATCCCTTTCTCGGAGTTCGTTGGCCATACCGGGGCACGACCGTCGGCTCGAGCTGTTACTCGATATCCAACTGTCCATCCAACGATCACGACCCCCGGTGGAGTTCCCGGGCGCGACGGAAAGACAGACAAACCGGACCTTACCGCCGGAGGGCCTGCCGTGGGGCACGGACCGGTCGACGAATCGGATCCGCTTATTCGTGCCCGACCTCGGCGGACCCCTGGTATCCCCCGGATTCGTCGTGGCGAACCCGATAACAGAAGGCCTCTGCCTATCACCGGGCCGGATGCTTCTACATGATCATCATGAGGATCACGATGATGATGACCAGCCCGATCAGCAGGCCGATCGTGACCGCCACGGTGGGACTGGGTGATTGCGTGGCGCCCACCCGCCCGGCCTGGGCGGGAGCCGGGGCCGGGTGCACCGGCTGCGGCTGGGCGCGGCGGGGCAGCGGACCGGAGCGGGGGCTGCGCAGACCGGCCGCGGAGTTACGTGCCGCCCAGGCGGGGATGGTGCCGTCCTCGGTGCGCACCGGGGCACCAAGGATATTGTCGGCGGCGCCGGGGCCGAACGCGGCGGCCAGGATCTCGTCGCGCGCCTGCGCCATACTGGGCCGGCGCTGCGGGGCCGGCTCCATCATGTGCAACAGCGCGCGGGTGAGCACCCCGCTGCGCGTCGGCGGGATGATCTGCGCCATGGCGGCGCGTTCCACGATGGCGTCGGTATCGTCGTCCATACCGAACGGCGGCTGACCTTCGATGGCGGTGTAGAGGGTGGCCCCGAGGGAGAACACATCGCTGGCGGCGGTGGGCGCGGCCCCGCGGGCGACCTCCGGCGGTAGGTAGGCCGGGGTGCCGGTGATCATGCCGTCGGGTTCGTCGGAGGCCTCGGTGATATTGCGGGAGATACCGAAATCGCTCAGTTTCGCCATCCCGACCGCCGGCCCCCGGTCGGCGACGAGAATATTGCCCGGTTTGATATCGCGGTGCACGATCCCGACGGTGTGCGCGGCAGCGAGCGCGTCGGCGACCTGCGCCCCGATCTGCGCGACCTCGATCACCGGGAGGGTGTTCACCAGCCCGAGCGCCCGGGCGACACTGCGCGAGGGTAGGTGCTCCATCACCAGCCAGGGTTCCCCTGCCTCGAGCACCACGTCGTAGACCGCGATGGCGTGCTCATGGGACAGTTTCGCCGCGACCCGCCCCTCGTGCACGATCCGATCACGGATCTGGCGGGCCTCTGCCTCGTCCAGACCGGCCGTGGACAGCACCTGCTTGATCGCGACGTCACGGTCGAGCAGCCGGTCGTGCGCCAGCCATACCGCCCCCATACCGCCACCGCCCAGTTTCGACTGCAGACGGTACCGGCCGGCCACCAGATAATCCGGGCCGACGATGGGACGGGGGCGATCGATCATGCTGTGAGACTAGCCGAATTCAGTGGTAGCCGACCGGTTTCGGAACCGGCGGCGAAAGCAGCGTGATCGTGTTCACTACAGCAGGTCGTAGGCATACGGGCAGCTTCCGGAGCGGATACTTCCACCGGTAATCTATCGAATGTATGTTCGAACCAGGAGGGATGTTCGACGGAGCAGGGAGCGGAGCGGAGGAGCGAATATTCGAGACTTCGGGGCCCGGACCGGCGACGCCCGGCGGCCCTGACCCCGCGCCGCGGAGGCGGTGCAATGGCACAGCAGCTGGGCAGGCGGTGACCACTTCGGTGACACGGCCGGAAGACCCCCCGACGTCGTTGCGGAAGCAGGTGAAAGTTATGGCGGCACGGGCACCGAAGGTAAGCGGCGCGCGACTGCGTGAACTGGCCGAACTGCGGCGGGCACGCGCGGCGGGCGGTGGGCCTCGCGCAGCGGTCGGCAGCTGCGCCCCGGCGGCACCGGCGGACGCGGTCCGGCGCGAGGTGCTTCCGGTACCGCCCGCCCTCGCCCCCCTGCTGCCCGACCGGGGTCTGGTCAAAGGTTCGGTGGTCGCCTACACCGGTGCCGGAGCGTTGCTGACCGGGCTGCTCGCCGCGGTCACCGGACCGGGTGGGCATGCGGCCGCGGTCGGCGTGCCCCGGCTCGGCCTGCTCGCCGCCGCGGAGATGGGCGCCCGGCTGGACCGGATCGCGGTGATCCCCGACGCCGGCCACGACCCGCTGGAGGTGGCCGCGGTCTTGCTCGACGGAATGGAACTGGTGGTCCTCGGCCTCGGCGACGCGGCGGTCGCGCCTGCCCGCGCCCGGGTACTCGCCGCGAAAGCCCGCGCCAAAGACGCCACGCTGCTCGTCACCGGTGGTTCCTGGCCCACCCCGGACCTACGGCTGGAAAGCCGCGTCGCCGGCTACACCGGGCTCGGCGCGGGTAGCGGGCGGATCCGCTCCATCAGCCTCGATATCGAGGTCCGCGGCAGAACCGGGGTCCCGGTCCGGGGCCGGCTGGCCGCGCGACCGCTCGGCGGCCGGGTCGAGTGGATCGTCCCCGGCGCCGCCGCGGCACCTACCTCGGATCAGCCGGAAACCACGGGGCAGGAGGACTCCGTTGCCTCCTGACCGGATCGTGCCCCGTCTCGCGTACCGGTCCGGGGCCTCGCGGTGGCACCGGGACTCCCCCGGCCCACCCGGCGGCCTCGTGCGCCGGCCCTCCTTCGCCCGTGTCCGATACCCCGCCCGGGGTAGATCGGCGGACCGATGACCCCGCGAGTACTGGCGGTCTGGTGTCCCGACTGGCCCGCGGTCGCGGCGGCGGCCGGTGCCGGGCTGCCCGCCGAGCAGCCGGTGGCGGTGCTGCATGCGAACCGGGTCGTCATCTGTTCGGCCACCGCCCGCGAGGCCGGGGTGCGCCGCGGGATGCGTAAACGCGAAGCGCAGAGCCGCTGCCCCGAATTGCATATAGCCGCACCCGACCCGGACCGCGACGCGCGGCTGTTCGAACCGGTCGCCGCGGCCGTCGACGGTCTCGCCTCCGGTGTGGAGGTGTTGCGTCCCGGTTTGCTCGCCCTCCCCGCGCGGGGAGTGATCCGGTATTTCGGCTCCGCCGAGGCGGCCGTCCGGAAGTTGCTCGCCGCGACGGCGACCGCCGGGGTGGAGGCACGGATCGGGATCGCCGACGAACTCCCGACGGCGATCATCGCCGCCCGGCACGGCGCCCTGGTCCCTGCCGGCGGGGACGCACGGTTTCTCGCCCCGCTCCCGATCACCGAACTGGCCGCCGAACCCGGCCCCGCGGAGCGGGAACGCGCGGCGCTGCTGGATCTGCTGCACCGGCTGGGATTGCGCCGGATCGGCGATTTCGCCGCGCTGAGTACCGCGCAGGTCACCTCGCGGTTCGGCGCCGACGCGGTGCTCGCCCACCGGCTCGCCCGCGCACTACCGGATCGCCCGCCGGCGCCCCGGACCCTGCCTCCGGACGTGGACGTGCGGCTACCCTGCGACCCGCCGATCGACCGGGTCGATACCGCGGCCTTCACCGGACGCCTGCTCGCGACCCGGCTCACCGCGGCTCTGTCCGCCGCGTCGCTGGCCTGCACCCGGCTGGAGATTCGCGCGGAAACCGAAGCCGGCGAACAACTGTCACGGGTCTGGCGCTGCGCCGAACCGCTGACCGCCGACGGCGTGGCCGACCGGGTGCGCTGGCAATTGGACGGCTGGCTCACCCGCCCGCACGGTGACCGGCCCACCGCGCCGATCACCGTACTGCACCTGATCCCGGTGGAGGTGGTGCCGGCCGCGGCGTTGCAGCTGGGGCTGTGGGGCGATACGGGGTCCGGTGACGAACGTGCCCTGCGCGCGCTGGTCCGCGTGCAGGGGCTGCTCGGCGGGGACGCGGTCCGGGTCGGGGTGCTCAGCGGCGGCCGCGGGCCGGCCGAACGCGTCACCATGGTCACCTTCGGCGACGAAGCGGCACCAGCGACCGACCCGGCGCCACCGTGGCCGGGCCGGATACCGGAACCGGCGCCCGCCGTGATCATGGTCGACCGGCCGCGCGTCACCCTCGAAACCGCCGGCGGCACGCCCGTCCGGATCACCGAGCGCGGCCTGTTCAGTGGTCCGCCGGCACGGTTGCGCTGGGGCAAGTCCAGCTGGCGGCTCACCGCGTGGGCCGGGCCCTGGCTGCTCGACGAACTCTGGTGGTCGCCCGGCGCGGTACCGGCCGCCCGCGCGCAGGTGGAACTCCCGGGCCCGCACAGCCTGCTGCTGCTCGCCCGCGACAACCAGTGGTGCGTCGAGGGCCTCTACGAATGAACCGCGGCTCAGTACGGTTCGCAGGCGTCGAACGCCGCGTCCTTGTCCGCGTTGAACGTATCGATCTGACCGTTCACTTCCTCCACCGACGCATTACGTTCCAGCAGATCGGCGAGGTTACCCAGATTGTCGCGGTAGGTGCGCATCGGCGTCGAGACCTCGTTGGGCACATCGGGGTTCAGCTCGTCGTCGATCTTGCCGGCGGTATCGCGCAGCGCGGTGATCGCGGCGCCCTTCTTCGGCTCGACATCCGGCGCCTTGTTGTCGCTGGCATCGATATAGGCGTTGAACGCGTCGACCGCGGGATTGTTGTGGTCCCGCAGCGCCTCGCAGACATCGGTCGCGGCCGCCGCCGCGGCGGCCGCGCGGGACGACGACGCCGCGGCCGACGAGGACGTCACCTCCGACTTGTAGAGCTGCAACTCGCCCTGGTTCACCTCCGCGGTACCGGACACTGTGCTGGAGCAGGCGGTGATGAACCCGCCGGCGACCAGCGCGGCCGCGGCGGCTGCGAGGCCGGCTCGTTCGAGTCGTCGCATCGGTCTGAAACTCCCCTCGGATGCCCACGACCCCGTATTCTCGCCCCGGCGCGCCGGACATCTGAGCCACCGGTGCTGTCAACCGTACTGGGTCGAGTCGATTTCCGACCCCCCAGGCTCCGATTTGTCGATCAACCGATACCGGTGATCAACCGGTGGCGATATCGACGACCAGTCGATTCGGCATGGTGGCCGAGGTCACGGTGAACCCCGGCTCATCGCCGGCGACGCCGATGAACGACTGGGTGATCCCCTCGAACACCGTGGTCCGGTATACCCCCGCGATCCCGGGAACCGCCGGGTCGGTGGCCGGGTCCGGACCGGCGTAGGGCGCCACTCCGCTGTCGAACGGATAGGCCGAACCGGTGATCCGCACCTCGAGCACGGATTCACCCGCCACATCCAATTCCCGGCCGCTACCGTCCTGGACGGCGCGACCGGTGTACCACACACTCCAACCCGGAGCGCCCGGGCCGCCCAGAATGTACTCGACCCGGTCGAAACCCGCGTGCCGGCTCATCCGGATATCGGTCACCGTGAGCATGGCGTCCGGCGAGGCCTCGGCCTGTTTCGGCACCGTATCGTCGGGTGCGGGCACCTGCTCGCCCGGTAGCGGTATCGGCAGCGGCAACCCCGGCGGACCCGCTTGCGCACTGGGTGGCCGCTCGTTCGCGGTGGAAGAGCTAACCGGCGGTGCCGACCCCGAGTCGGCACACCCCGCGAGACACGCCAGCATCGCGGTCACCACCAGAACACGCCCGGTACGCATGTGCCCGATGCTAACCGCGGCGGGCACTGTACTGCGGGAACGTGCACTCGTACGGTGTGCCACCGGCCCGGCTGCCGCAGCCGCGGGGCCGCCGGGAACACCGTCCGGCGAACGTATCCACCGGGCCGGGCGCTGCCACCCGGCAACGATCTAGCACACTTGTCTGGTGCGAGACGTGGAGGACCTACTGGGAAGGTTGCGCCGCTATCCGGATGTGGAGGCCGCCAACCTGTATGCCGTCGACGCCGCGGACCGCCTCATCCTCGATGTCGCCGCGGAGACCCTCGCCACCGCCGAGCCCGGCACGGTCGTGGTGATCGGCGACAACTACGGCGCGCTCACCCTGGGTGCCGCCGCATCCCATGACCTGCACCGCATCCGGGTGCACCAGGATCTGCTCACCGGTGAACTCGCCCTCGCCGCCAACGCCCGCACGCTCGGCCTCACCGACCGCTACACCGCACACCCCCTCGGCGAAACATTGCTGGCCGGCGCCACAGTGGTGCTGCTGCGGCTTCCGCGGGTGCTGGCCGGTCTCGCCGAAATCGCCGACGCCGTCGCCCGCTACGCCCACCCCGAGGTCCGCGTATTCGCCGGCGGCCGGGACAAATACCTGACCAAAGCGATGAACGAGGTACTCGCCGAATCCTTCGCCGAGGTCCGGGCCAGCCGCGGCCGGCAGAAATCCCGCACACTGCTGGTGCGCGGACCGAAACCGGTGGGGGAACCCAGGTTTCCGGTGCGCGAGCATATCGGCGAGCTGGATATCGACGTGGTCGCCCACGGTGCCGCCTTCTCCGGGGCACGCCTGGATATCGGCACCCGCTTCCTGCTCGAACATCTGCGGGCCATGAAACCCGATGCCCGCGACGCCGTCGACCTCGGTTGCGGCACCGGCATCCTCGCGGTCGCCCTGGCCCGATCCCGGCCCGGTATCGCGGTCACGGGCACCGATCAATCAGCTGCCGCGGTCGCCTCGGCGACGGCCACTGCCGCGGCCAATCAGGTCGCCGGACAGATCACCGTCGTCCGCGACGACGCCATGTCCGCCGCCCCCGACAACAGCGCCGACCTGGTGGTGTGTAATCCCCCGTTCCACGTAGGCGCGGCCGTGCACACCGGTTCGGCCATCAAGATGTTCGCCCAGACGGGCCGGGTCCTGCGGCCCGGCGGCGAACTGTGGACGGTCTACAACAACCACCTCAACCATCGCACAGTGGTCGAACGGATGGTCGGCCACACCGAAGTGATCGGCCGCAACCGGAAGTTCACGGTCACCCGATCGGTCCGCGGCCTGCACAGTATCTAATTGCGCCGCCACCCGCGGCGCCGGTTGGGGGGCCCCCCAGTGTGGGTGTTGACTACCCCGCGGGGTGTTTGACAGCCCCCCCACCCGCGCCCCCCCGTTGGGGGGCCCCCCCATAGGGGGTTTAAAAAAACCCCGCCCCC
>NZ_JARWPM010000292.1 GCF_029869215.1 Nocardia carnea | reverse complement strand
CTCGCCCCCCCCCGCCGCGCGCGCGCGGCGCCGGGCGGGCGCGCCCCCCCCCCGCCCGCCCCCGGGCCCCCCCCCCCCGCGCCGACGAAGTCGGCGCCAATAAACACAGCTCAGGCGGTGACGGCGTGGATCTCCGGTTGGCCTTGGGGATCGACGAGTTCTTCGAAGCGGGCGATGACCTTGTTGTGGTAGATGCCGAACAGGTCCTCGAACAGGGCGAGCTGGGCGGGTGAGGGCCCGGATTCCGATTCCCAGACCGCGATGAGCGCTCGCCAGACGAGAACGTGCAGGTCGGCGGCGCCGGCGAAGTAGGCTTCGACCGCTTCCGGTACCTCGAGCACCATCTCACCGATCGAATTCAGGATGGCGCGCTGCATACTCGATTCCAGCGCGACCAGTAGCCGCCGCACGATACCGAGTTCGATGGCCAGGATGCGGCGGTGATCGGGAACGTCGGTGCGAGCGAGGGTTTCGAGGGTATCGACCTCGGCCTTCAGCTCGGCGATATCGAATCCCGCGGCCTGCGGGCCACCGGGCGCCGCGCCGGTGTAGGCGAGCAGTGCGTCCAGGATGATCCCGCGTTCGACCTCGACGATATCGCGGAACATTTCGATCGCGACCTCGGGCATCGGGAGCGAGAACCGGAACAGATGCCGGTACACGTCCAGGCCGCCGGCCGACCGGACTTCGCGGATGGTGAAACCTTTACCGCGCCGCGCCTCGACGAAACCATAGGATTCCAGCCGGCCGAGCGTGAGCTGGGCGGTGGCCCGGTTCATCTCGAACTCGTCGGCCACCTGACGCACCGAGGGCATCAGTTCACCCGGCTGGTATTCCCCCGCGGCGACCCGCCGCGCCAGTTCGTCGGCGACATCGGCGACCACCGTGCGGGACCCCATGGATACACCTCTCTCGGCAGCTGTTACGTCCCAGACAGTCTATGCACAAATATGTCGGGCTGCACACGAGAACAGGCGAAATACCGGGGCGGCTGGAACAAATTCGAGCGAGTCGCGACCGGAGATCGCGGCCAAGGGTCACCATGGAGGCATCTGGCTCCTCTGCGATGGATAGAGTGTGAGCGTGTCAGAGTCGCAGCGTTACCACCGGGGGCCCTGACTCATGCCCGGAGGCACAGAATGAGCAGTCGACGCGATCCCGGCGCACCTCCCGTGCGGCCGGCCCTGCGCAGCGCCAAACTGATGGCGCTACCGGTCGCCTACGCGGGACGGCAGGCCGCCGGCGCGGGCCGCCGGGCGCTCGGCCGACCGGCGCACGAGGTGAACCGCGATATCCAGACCCGCACCGCTGAGCATATGTTCGCGGTGCTGGGGGAACTGAAGGGTTGCGCGGCCAAACTCGGTCAGCTGCTGGCGGTCTACCAGCTGGCCCTGCCGCGTGATCTGGCGCCGCCCTATCAGGCGGCACTGGCCCAGCTGCAGGATTCGGCACCGGTCATGATGCCCGCCACGGTACGGGGTGTGCTGGCCGAGACCTTCGGACCGCAGTGGCGGGAGTTGTTCCGGGAGTTCGATGATCGGCGGGCGGCGGCCGCTTCGATCGGTCAGGTGCATCGGGGGGTCTGGCACGACGGGCGCGAAGTCGCGGTGAAGGTCATGTACCCGGGTGCACGCACCGCGGTGGAATCGGATCTGGTGCAGTTGCGGCGGATATCGATCCTGGCGTCGGTGCTACTGCCGGGCGCCGACGTGAAATCGGTGACCGAGGCCCTGTGCGAGAGTGTGCGCGCGGAGCTCGATTACGCGGGGGAAGCGCGCAATCAGCGCGCATTCGCCGCCGAATACCGCGACAGCACCGAATTCCGGGTTCCGGAGGTACTCGAACAGCGCGGCGATGTGCTGGTCTCGGAGTGGCTGCACGGTATCCCGGTGTCCCGGATCATCGAATCGGGAACCCGGGAGCAGCGCGACCGGGCCGGCGAGCTGATGATGCGTTTCGTCCTGACCCGCTGGGAACGGCACGGATTGCTCTACTGCGACCCACATCCCGGCAATCTGCGGCTGCTACCCGACGGCCGGCTCGGAGTGGTGGATTTCGGCGCATGCGCGCCGTGGCCGCATGCGGGGTTCACGGAGATGACCGTGCAGATGTGCGACGCGATTTTCAACGGCGGGCCGACCGCACTGGAAACGGCCGTACGCGTGCACGGGTTCGCGCTACCGGGGCGGGATTTCGATGCGACGGCGCTGGCTTCGGCGCTCGCGGCGTGTGGTGAGCCGGTGCGCCACGAGCGGTTCCGTTTGACCACCAGCTGGTTTCGAAAGCAGGTGCTGCGCGTCACCAGTCCGCGGCTGAACAATGTGATGCGTGAGCTCACCCTGCCCCCGGACTGCATACCGTTCGTGCGGGCCGGCTTGACCATGCTGGGGACCTTGAGCCAGCTGGAGGCCGAGTGCGACTACGCCGCCGAGCTGGTCCGGTCGGTGCCGGAACTCGGCGGGGTGTTCGACACCATGCGTCGCAGTTCGAGCGCCACCGCCCGGTAGGCCGCGGGAGCCGAAACAATCGCACCGTCTGGGACATATTTCCGGTGCGGAACGTCTTTTTGCGGAAGAAATATCCTACTTATCCGCGTCAACGGTCAGTATGCCAGCCAATCCCGCCAGGTGGGCAGCACCAGGTCCGCGAACGCGGCATATCCGGCCGCACCGGGATGCGCCCCGTCGCCCGCCCGCACCTGCGCCATCCAGGTCGGATCGGCTGCCAGCCGGTGACAACTGCTGACATAGCGGACGTCGTGCTCGGCGCAGACCTTCCCGAACCGCTCGTCGAGCGCGGCGATCCGATGGTTGTGCGCGGCATCGTCCACCGGCGGCGGACCCACCACCAGCACCGGCCACTCCAGTACCCGGGCGCCGGTGAGTACCGCGCTCAGATTCGCCACCGATGTTTCGGCGTCCACCCGAGTCCGGTCCGCCGCCTGCATGCTGTCGTTGACCCCGAAGGAGAACACCACCCGGCCCTGCACACCACGGGGCAGCCGGGGCTCGCATTCCGCCCGCCACCGGGCGGCGATCTCGGTCGAGGTCTGCCCGCGGATACCGAGGTTGTAGGCGGTCGGCACCCGGCCCGCGGCATGGGCGTGTGCCGTCAACCGGCCGGTCCAGCCCAGGGCCTGCGGATCGCCGACCCCGGCGACGAACGAATCGCCCACGAAACAGATGCGTAGATCACTGCTCACCCCCCGATTCTGGCAGCGTGTTGATGTGTATCGTCCGGCACGGCCTCCTGCATACTCACCAATTGGTGGGCACGGGCGGCCGGCCGGCTTCACCTCGATCCGAAAGTACCGATACGACATGCGAGTCGATGGGCGGGAAATCCCGGTAACGGGCAACCTGCTACAACCGCTCACCCGGCGGACCAGCGATATCCTGCGCGTCGTCTTCGCGATCATCGGGGTGGCCGTGGTGATCGCCGGATCGCTGATCACCCGGCCCGAATGGCTGGCGCTGGAACGTTCGGTCTCCAATATCGTCGGATTCCTCAACCCCGACCAGTCGAACCTGGTGTACCTGGTCTACGGGATCGCCATCCTGATCCTGCCCTTCGCGATCCTGGTGGAACTGGTGTGGGGCGGGCATTGGAAACTACTCGCCGGCTACGCCACCGCCGGCATCGTGGCCGGGCTGCTGCTGTCCATCACACCGAGCGGGCTCTCGGCACCGCAGTGGCATCTGCAGGTCCCGGAGAACTTCGCGGACAAGACCTTCCTGCAGCAGTTCCTCGACGATCCCCGCTGGATCGCCATGCTGGCCGCGGTGCTCACGGTATCGAGCCCGTGGCTACCGGTACGGCCCCGGCGCTGGCTGTGGGTGCTGATCCTGGCCTTCGCGCCGATCCACCTGGTGGTCAGCACCGTCGTCCCGGCGCGGGCCATGTTCGGACTCGCGCTCGGCTGGCTGGTCGGCGCGGTGATCGTGCTACTGGTCGGCACGCCCGCGCTGGAGGTGCCGCTGGACGCGGCGGTCCGCCAGCTGGCACGCCGCGGCTATACCGTCAACCGGCTCACCGTCGTCCGGCCCGCCGGTCCCGGGGCACTCATGCTCTCGGCCACGATCGAGGAGCGCGAACGCGCGCTGGTGGTCGAGTTGTACGGGAAGAATCAGCGCACGCTCAGCGCCGTACGGCAGCTCTGGCGCCTGGTGACCTTCCGGTCCAGCGAGACCGCGCCCCTGCACGGTTCCATGCATCGTGCCGTGGAACATCGCGCGCTGATGGCCATCGCGCTCGGCGATCTGGGCGTGGCCGCGCACCGCCCGGTGACGGTGGCGGCACTGCCCCGCGGCTGGATGCTGTACGCGCATACGCTGCCCGCCGGCCGCTCGATCGAACAGGACCCCACCGATATCGCGGCGCTGGACGCCGTCTGGCAGGCACT
The DNA here is from genome assembly GCF_029869215.1 of Nocardia carnea. Classification (GTDB taxonomy): domain Bacteria; phylum Actinomycetota; class Actinomycetes; order Mycobacteriales; family Mycobacteriaceae; genus Nocardia; species Nocardia carnea_B. The sequence continues at coordinate 1,381 of NZ_JARWPM010000292.1, read as the reverse complement.
CACGGTACTGCGCGAACGCGGGATCGCGCACGGCGAACTGCGTCCCGCGGAAATCCGGGTGCACGACGGCAGCGCGAAATTCGGTGGTTTCACCGCGGCGGAACTGTGCGCCTCCGACGCCCAGCTGCAATCCGATATCGCCCAGCTGCTGGTTTCCATGGCCGCGGTGTTCGGCCCGGAGGCGGCGGTGCGTTCGGCGATCGGCGCACTCGGTGAACAGGCGGTGCTCACCGCATCCCGGCGGCTGACCAAATTCGCCATGCCCCGCGGTATCCGCAACTCGATCGCCGGCTGGAAATCGGTGGTGACCGCGGCCCGCGACGAAGTGCGGACGCAAACCGGGCAAGACCGTATCGAGGCCGAGCAGATCACCCGGTTCAACCGCAAAAGCCTGCTGCAACTCGTGCTGCTCATCGGCCTGGTCTACGTCGCCTATCCGTTCATCAGCGCGGTCCCCACCTTCTTCACCCAGCTCCGCGAGGCCAACTGGTGGTGGGCGCTGGCCGGGCTGGCGTTGTCGTCGCTGACCTACCTCGGTACCGCCGCCGCGCTGTGGGCCTGCGCCTCGGGTGTGGTGAAGTACTGGCCGCTGGTGCTCATGCAGATCGCCAACACCTTCGCCGCGACCACCACGCCCGCGCGGGTCGGCGGACTGGCGCTGAGCGTGCGCTTCCTGCAGAAGGGGGGCGTGGGGGCGGTCCGCGCCACGGCGGCCGTCGCATTGCAACAGGCAGTGCAGGTGTCCACGCATATCGGGCTGCTGGTGCTGTTCAGTGTGGCCGCCGGCACCTCGGCGGACCTGTCACATTTCGTACCCTCGCCCACGATCCTGTATCTCATCGGCGGCGTGGGGGTAGGCATCGCCGGCACCTTCATGTTCGTGCCGAAACTCCGCCGCTGGCTGAACAACTCGGTACTACCGCAACTGCAGGAGGTGGTCGCGGAACTGGCCCGTCTGGCCCGCGACCCGAAACGCTGCGCGGTCATCGTGCTCGGCTGCGCGGCGCTCACCCTGGGCCAGGCACTGGCCCTGTGGGCGAGTGTGCAGGCGTTCGGCGGCGGCACCACATTCATCACCGTCACCATCGTGACCATGATCGGCGGCACCCTGGCCTCGGCCGCGCCCACCCCCGGCGGTGTGGGTGCGGTCGAAGCGGCACTCATCGGTGGCTTGGCCGCCTTCGGGCTACCGGCCGCGGTGGCGGTGCCGTCGGTACTGCTCTACCGCGTGCTCACCTGCTGGATCCCGGTGTTCTGCGGCTGGCAGGTCATGCGCTGGATGACCGATAAGAACATGATCTGAGCTGCATATATGGCGCCGCCTCCGGCGGCGCGGGGTTGGGGGGCGCCCCCCCCAGGCGGGAATAAAGCACCCCCCACC
>NZ_JARWPM010000291.1 GCF_029869215.1 Nocardia carnea | reverse complement strand
GTGTTCGCGAATCTGTTCTTGACACTGGCGATCTGGGGTATCGACCCCGGTTTCCGGATCTCGGGGTGAGGCGTCGATGATCATCGATCAAAGCGGCCGGGGGGGGCCCCCCCGCGGCTAATAAGGGGGGGGCGGGGGGGGGGCGCCGCCCCCCCCGACGCCGACCGCGGGACGCGGCGGCTCACGGTGGCCTTCTCGGCGGGGTTGTACGTCTCGGAGGCGATCCGGGCGTTCGCCGCCCGGCACCCCGACGTCGAGGTCGATATCGTTCCGGTCCGGTGGTGGGAGCAGGACACACCGCTGCGCGACGGCCGGGCTCAGGTCGGTTACCTGCGCCGGCCCTTCGACGACACCGGTCTGCACCTCGTTCCCATCGGCTCGGAACCGAAGGTCGCCTGTATGCCGGCGTCCCACCCCCTGGCGGCGCGCCCCGAACTCACCCGCGCCGACCTCGACAGGGAGCGCGTCCTCGACCTGCCGACCCGGCGGACGACCACCCTCGAGGAGAAGTTCGAGCTCATCGCGTCCGGGCACGGCATCGCGCTCGTCCCGCACAGTGTCGCGCGGTCCTACTCCCGCCCCGATCTCGTTCACGTCCCGATCACCGACGCACCCGAGGTACAGCGGTGCCTGGCTGTCGCCACCGACCGGCCCGGCCCGGTCGTGCGCGACTTCCTGGAGATCGCGGCGGCGGCACTACGGCACTGATGTGCTGCGTGTCGGCCCACCGCCCGCACCGTGGGGCCTTCTATCCTGGGCACGGGGCCGGCCTGCCGCCGGGGAGGTAAAGCGTTCGACCGGGGATCGCCACCGGACAGTGATCGTGCCACGCCGAACGGAAGGTAGAACGGATGCAGCCCAGCCGCGCCGGAGACCACATCGTGGTGGGCGTCGACGGATCCGAGACCTCGCTGGCGGCCGCCGCTTGGGCCACGACGTTCGCCGGTGCCCTCGCGCTACCGATACATCTGGTGCATTCGTCGCCGGCGCCGGGCCCGATGCCCGATCTCGCGATCACCCCGGAGGAACTGGCGCAACGACAGCGCGCCTACTGCGCCGATCTGCTGTCCACCGCGGAAACCACCGTGCGCCGCTGGGCGCCGGATATCGACGTGCGGACGATGACCGAGACCGAGGCGCCGGCGGACGGACTGCTGAAGGCGGCGCAGGGGGCGGCGATGATCGTTCTCGGTGCCACCGGCGCCGGGGCGGTCGAGCGCTGGATTCTGGGCTCGACCGCGATACGTGTCGCCAACCAGGCGGACTGCCCGGTCGCGGTGTGGCGTGGCGACCCCGCGAATCCGCTACCCGACGACCGGCCGATCGTGGTGGGCTCCGACGGCAGCCCGGTCTCGGCCGCGGCGACCGAACTCGCCTTCGACTGGGCGCGGTTGCTGTCCGTCCCGGTCGTCCCGGTACGGAGCTGGACGGACAGTTCCGCGGTCGGGGCGAACGTCCCCACCGCCATGCAGGTGTTCGGTCCGACCGCGATGGCCATCGACTGGGAGCTGATCGCGCGCAGTGAGGCCGAGACTCTGTCGACCATCATCGCGCCCTACCGGAAGAAGTATCCCGATGTCGTCGTGGAGGAACGCTCACGTCGCGGATCGGCGGCGCGGGAACTGCTCCGGGCGCTCGACGAGGCGCAGCTGGTGGTCGTGGGCAACAAGGGCTGGGGACGGCTGCGCGGCGCGCTGCTCGGTTCCACCAGCCAGAACCTGCTGCACCGCGCCGACCGCCCGGTGGTTGTCTGCCGCGCTACCGACGAGTGAAAACGCGTGCCCTGCCGGATGGCTCGTATTCCGGCAGGACACGCCGTGTCAGCCGGTCGCGAGCGCGAACCAGGCCGACGCGAGCAGCAGGATCGCGGTGATCGCCAGGACGGCGCGGGTGGTGTACACATGGCGCATGACGGCCCCGTTCAGACGAAGTCGAATCGTTCGGTGTGCAGGTGCTCGGCGGGAACACCGAGAGCGGCGAGGGCATTTTCGACCGCGGTGACCATCGGGCCCGGGCCGCAGGCGAAGTACTGCCACCGGGGGTAACCGTCGGGGAGGTGACGGGCCAGCACGGCGCGGTCGAGGTAGCCGTGTTCGCCGGTCCAGCCGATGGGCGGTCTCTCCGGAACGCGGATCACCGTGAGTTCGAGTCGCAGTTCGAGTGCCCGGATCTCCTCGTCCAGGGTGGCGTCGTCGAGGGAGCGGACCGCGTACAGCAGCAGGACCGGCCGGCGGTCGGCGCGGTCGGCCATGGTCCGCAGGATGCTCACCATCGGTGTGATGCCGATACCACCGGCGATCAGCACGAACCCGGGTCCTTCGTTGCGGTCGGGGGTGAAGACGCCGTGTGGTCCAGAGAGGTAGGCACGGGTGCCGGGTGCGATATCGCCGACGGTCGAGGTGAAGTCGCCGAGCGCCTTGATCGTCATCTCGACGCCCCGGGTGTTCTCGGCGCTGGAGGAGAAGGAGAACGGGTGCGCGGTGATCGAGAACGGGGTGCGGTCCACCACGAGCCACCCGAACTGTCCCGGCTGGAACCGGAACCCCTGGTTGCCCACCGGCTCCAGCCCGAGGGTGTGCGCGTCGCCCCGTTCGGCGGTGACCCGTTCGATCCGCCAGGGCCGCCGTAGCCGCAGCAGCGGATCGATCACGCGCACCCACACCAGCAGCAGCACCAGGGCCAGCGTCATCACCGCCCACAGCCATTTCTTCCATACGGCGTCGAGGTAGTAATCGACGAGGAACATATGGGCGAGGGCGCACGCGACCACGAGCACGGACAGCACCCCGTGGCAGATCTGCCAGATCTCGTAGCGGATACGCAGGCGTTTGCGCCATACCGACGTCGCGATGAGGATCAGCAGCAGCACGGTGGAGGCGACGGCGAACCGGGCCCGCGGCGGCGCCTGCGCCAGGTTCAGAAGGCCGATGATATCGGTGCCCGCGAGCTGCAACAGCACGGGATGCGCGAGGATGAACGCGAGCGCCACATAGGAGATCTGGCGGTGGAATTGCACCAGGGCGTCCTCGCCGAACGGTGCCGCGACCGCCCGGAACCGGGCGACCAGCGCGAATTGCAACCCCAGCATCGACATGCCGACGAACCCCAGCGCGACCGAGAACTCCGTCCAGAACCCCCGTTGTGCGTCGGCGACACCGATGGCGGCGAAGACGAGCGGGACGAGCGCCGCCGCCAGATAGAGCCCGAACCAGGCCAGTCCGCGAGCCATCAGCGACAACGCATCCTCCTGGTGGTTCGGCACGGCGATATCTGCGAAAACCGGGATCAGCTGGGCGGAATTCTAGGCGGGCGAATGTCCCCCGCCGGTGCGCCACGCTCGGACGGCCGCACGGTCGTTGTGAAACGTGTTCTAATTTTTCGGTGAGCGTTGCTGTGCACGGCCGGGTCGATCCGGCTTTCCGCGGAGTCCGCGACCTTTTCGCCGCGAATCTGGCCGAGGGGCGGGACCTGGGCGCGGCGGTGGCGGTATTCGTCCGCGGCCGTGGGAACGCGACACCCCCTGCCCCGCGTTCTCGGGTACCAAAGCCGTGACCGCCACCGCGGTGCTGCTGGCCGCTCGGGAGGCGGGTATCGACTGGACCGGCCGCGTGACGACATGGTGGCCCGAATACGGTGCGGCCGGTAAGGAGACCACCACCTTGGCCGACCTGCTGACTCACCGCGCGGGGCTACCCGCGTTCGACCGCCCGGTGACCGCCGCGGAAGCCGCCGATCCCGCGGCGATGGCCGCCCGGCTGGCGGGGCAGGCACCGCTCTGGCCGCCCGGTACCGCCCACGGCTACCACGCGCTGACCTACGGCTGGCTGGCCGGAGAATTCGTCCGGCGCCGGACCGGCGAGACGGTCGGCCGGTTCGCCCGCCGTCGGCTGGGCGCCGAACTGTGGATCGGCGCCCCGGCGCCGGTGATCGCGCGGGCGGCGCGCGTCCGGTTCCCACCGGAGCACGAGCGGCGGTGGAACGACCCGGCCCCCCTCGACGCCGGGACCGTCGCCGAGATGGCCGCGGCGTTCGCGGATCCCGCCTCCCTGGTGACCCGTGCCTCGGTGAACCCGGCCGGCTCGTACAACAACCCCGAGGTACTCGCCGGTGGCTGGCCCGGATCCGGTCTGGTCACGACGGCCCGCGCGCTGGCCGGTTTCTACCGCGACCTGACCGCGGGCCGCATGCTCGCGGCCCCCGACCTCCGGGCCGCGACCGCGGAACAGGTCCGCGGTCGCGATGCCGTCCTGCTGCTGGAGAGCGCCTTCGGCCTCGGCTTCATGCTGCCCTCGCAGAATTTCGTACTGCCCGCCGCCGCCCGCGCCACCGCTTTCGGGCATCCCGGTGCGGGTGGCGCGGTCGGGCTGGGCGATCTCGAACACGAGGTGGCGTTCGCGTTCCTGCCGAACCTGCGCCGGGACTGGCTGGCCGGCGATCGCCGCGCCCACGACCTGATCGAGCAGGTCTACGCCGCGCTGTGAACGATCAGGCGAACCGGCGGACGAAGGCCAGGCTCGTCTCGGCGACCTCCCGCCAGCCGCTGTCGATGGTGAGCGCGTGCCCGCGGCCGGGGATCTCGGTGAACTCGGTGACACCGGGATTGGCGCGCTGCCGTTCGTAGGCCGCGGCGGAGATGGCCCGGGGCACGGTGTTGTCCTTCTCGCCCGAGATGATCAGCAGCGGCCCGCGTTCCGGATTGTGCGTATCGACCTTGGCTTCCGACCACGGATTCAGGTTCGCGGCGGCGGCCTGGAACAGCGGCGCGCCGGGTGCGGGTACCGCGAAGGTCTCGAACAGCTCTTTCGCCTCCTCCTCGGTGACCGCGTTGGCGAAACCGAACCGGAACTGCTCGAAGGTCAGCGGCACCGCGCGATTGCGGTTCGCGGGATTGCCCAGCACCGGCGCCGCCGCCCGCAGCGAACTGATGGGCAGGGGGAGTACGCCGCGGAAGGGGGCGGCGTCGATGGCGACCGACGCGGCGGACAGACCCCGGCCCGCGATGATCTGGGTGAGCAGCCCGCCGAAGGAATGGCCGATAACGGCGGGGGTGCGGGTGAGCCGGCCGATGACCTCCGCGTAATGGTCGGCGACCTGGCCGACGGTCTTGCCCGCGAACACTTCCGGGTGTTCGTGCGCGGCGGCAACGGTGTCGGGATCGTCGGGCCAGCCCGGGGTGACCGGGGCGTAGCCGGCTTCGGCGAACAGCTCGGCCCAGCGGTCCCAGCTGCTGGACAACAGCCAGAGCCCGTGGATGAATACGACCGGGGTGCGGCCGCTGTCGTTGGCGCGGACGATCTGTTCGAGCGTGTGCTCATCGATAGGGTGCGACATGACTGTTCCTGTCAGTGTTCGGCGGCGTCGGCGATGAGGTCGGCGACGGCGGCGGGCCGGGAGACGAGGACGGCGTGCGAGGCGGGGAGCTCGCTGGTGTGCGCGCCCATCCGGGCGGCCATGGCCCGTTGCGAGGCGGGCGGGATGACGCGATCGTCGCCGGCCACGAGATACCAGCTGGGCACGCTCGCCCACGCCGGCGGCCCGGAGGGTTCGAGATTGGCGGTGAGGGCCAGGGTCCGCTGGTGGGCGATCATTCCGGCGACGGTGTCGTCGCCCACGTCGTGCGCGAAGACCTCCCGGAAATGGCCGGGGTCGACCGAGGCCTCGAGTCCCGTTCCGGCCGCCGACACCGCCAGCGCGGGCGGGAGCAGGCGGCTGCCGGGGTAGCGGATCGGGTCCAGCGCCAGTTGTACCGGCTCACCGTGTTGCGGTGCGAACGCGGCGATGTAGACCAGGGCGCTGACATCGGGATCGGAGGCATTGGTGATCACCGCCCCGCCGTAGGAATGCCCGACGAGCACGATCGGGCCGTCGATCTCGGCGAGTGCGCGCTCGAGCACGGCGGCATCGGCGGCCGGACCCCGTAGCGGGTTGCCGGGGACGACCACCCGGTGGCCGTCCGCACGCAACTCGGCGGCGACCCCGTCCCAGCTCGTGGTGTCGGCGAACGCGCCGTGCACCAGCACGATGGTCGGCGCGTCGGCGGCGTGGGCCGGCGCGGCCGTCACCGCGCAGACACCCGCGCCGCACAGCGCGGCGAATGTTCTGACGAGAGTGGTGATTCGCACGGTCGGGCTCCTCAGTCGTGCAGGGCGGCGCGCAGGGTGGCGGCGGCCTGGGCTATCGCGGCGCGGGCGGCATGCGTCTCGTGCAGCGAATTGACCATGACGAAGTCGTGGACGATACCGCCGTACCGGACCGCGGTCACCGGGACGCCCGCCGCCCGGAGTTTGCCCGCGAAGGCTTCCCCTTCGTCGCGCAGCACATCGGCCTCGGCGGTGATGACGAGCGCCGGTGGCAGCCCGGAAAGCTGGTCGAGGGTCGCGCGCAGCGGCGAAGCGGTGATCCGGGCCCGGTCGGCCTCGCTGGTGGTGTATTGGTCCCAGAACCACTCCATGCCCTCGCGGGTGAGGAAATAGCCCTCGGCGAACTCCGCGTAGGAGCCGGTGTCGAAGGCGGCATCGGTGACGGGGTAGAACAGCACCTGCGCCCGGAAGGTCACATCGCCGCGCGCTTTCGCCATCAGGGTGAGAGCGATGGCCATATTGCCGCCGACCGAATCACCGGCCACCGCGATACGCGCGGCATCCAGCCCCTTGTCCGCGCCGTCGGTGGTGACCCATTGCGCCACGCGATAGGACTGTTCGTTGGCGGCGGGGTAGCGGACCTCGGGGGAGCGGTCGTATTCGGGGAACACCACCGCGGCATTCGCGCCGATCGCGAGATCGCGGACGAGCCGGTCGTGGGTGTGGGCGTCGCCGAAAACCCAGCCGGCGCCGTGGGTGTAGACGATCACCGGCAGCGGCCCGGCGGCACCGAGCGGTTTCACGATACGCACCGGTACCGACCCGGTGGGACCGCCGGTGACGGTGATCCATTCCTCGTCGACCGCGGGCTTGTCGATCGGTGCATCCTGGACGGCGTCCACCGCTTTGCGGCCTTCCTCAGGCGGCAGCTGGTAGAGGTAGGGCGGTTCGGCGGTGGCGTCGACGAATTCTTGTGCGGCCGGTTCGAGCGGCAGGCCGTGGGGGTTTCCGGGCACGATGAGCAATCCTTGTCAGGAGGAGAAACGGTGGGCTTTCAGTCTTCGCGACCACCGCCGTTCCGCGCCCCGCTCGACGGGCCAGAAATCCCTACGAATCAGACATGTACCGGCACCGGCTCGGGAACAGTGGTGCGGAAACGCTGCTGATACTTCTTCGGTGACACCCCGAGGCGGGCCACGAATGCCCGCCGCATCGCCTCACTGCTGCCGTAGCCGGCCAGCGCCGCGGCTTCGGTGACGCTGTACCCGGCATCGAGTTTGTCCCGGGCGAAGGTGAACCGGACGAAGGCCACGTATTCCGCGGGAGAAGTATCCAGTTCCTCGCGGAACAACCTGGTCAGGTGCCGGGGGCTGACCCGGGCGTGCGCGGCGAGCATCTGCACGCTGTACGGACGGGCCGGTTCGGAATAGATCAGATCCGCCAGCGCGCGCACCAGCGGGCTGCGGGGCGCGGGCCCGCTCAGCGCCGCCGAGAACTGTGACTGCCCGCCCGCGCGCTGCATGAACACCAGCAGGGACTGGGCGACCCGGCGGGCGACGGCCGCACCGTGATCCTCCTCGACCAGCGCCAGCGCGAGGTCGATACCGGCCGCGACACCCGCCGAGGAATACACCGATCCGTCGCGTACGTAGATCGCGTCCGGGTCCACCCGGATCTCCGGGAACCGCCCGGCCAGATCCCGGGTGAACTTCCAATGCGTGGTGGCGCGCCGGCCGTTCAGCAACCCGAGTTCCGCCAGGACGAAAGCCCCGCTGCAGACGGAGGCGAGGCGCCGGGTGCGGCGCGCCAGATGCGCGGTGGCGGCGAGTACCTGCGGGGTGACGAACCGGGCGGGTGACTGTTCGCTACCCGGGATCAGCACGGTGTCGAACGGGCCGGCGTCGAGCGCGCTGCCCTGGACGCACACCTGGATCCCGATCGAGGTGAGCACCGGCCGGCCGTCGGGGGAGAGCGTCACCATCTCGTATCCGGCCAGCGATTGGTTGGCCTCGACGAAGACCTCCGCGGGACCGGTGTAGTCGAGCATCTTCACCCCGTCGAACACCAGCAGGCCGATCCGCCGGCGCCGCGCCGGCGTGGGGCGCGTTGCGAGTTCGGATACCAGGGCGGTCATCGGCCGGCCCGCTGCACGGCACGGTATTCCCGGGGTGCCATTCCGTACTCGCCACGGAACCGGCGGTTGAAATGGCTCACGTTGGTGAACCCGGTGCGCCGGGCGATATCGGCGACCACGGGTTCCGCGTCGGATCCGGCGAGCAGCGCGGCGGCCCGGCGCAGCCGGCGCCGGATGATCCATTCGGCGATACCGGTATCCCGGCCCGCTTCCGACCAGCGCGTGTAGAGCCTGCGCACGGACACCCCGTGGGCTTCGGCGATCCGCCGCGGGTCGAGCAGGGGATCATGCAGATGCGCGTCGATGTAGAGGCTCACCCGCACGGCCAGGTTGTCGTCCAGCGCCGCGCGGCCCTGCCGGTCGTCGCGGGCCGTGGTCACCAGCGCCCGCACCAGTTGAACGGTGGCCTGGCCGACCGCGTGGGCCGCGTCGGGCGGTAGATCGGCCGGGGTGTTGCACAGCTCCGCGAAATGCGCCCGGACGAGCGGATAGACGGGGCTGGCCGGGAGGAACGGCGCGGCGTCGCGGACCGTATCGACCGGGAGGCCGAGCAGGCCCGGGTCGAAGATCACCACTTTGTTGTCCGAATGGACCGACTGGCGGTAGGTGTATGGCCGTGCGGTATCGATCAAGGTCACCTGGCCCGCTTCGGTCAGGTGCGCGCCGTCGGCGGTGGTGAGCAGGCCCGCGCCCCGGACCGGCATATAGATGGCGAACTGATCCGGCGCGCCGGCGGCGACGTGCCGTGCGTTGCGCACGACGCAGAGGCCGGTGCCGGTATTGCGCAGGACGTGCACGCCCGGACCGAGATCGATGAGCGACATCCGGTGCCGGATATCGCGGTCGGTGACATAGGTGACCGATTGGGGGTTCTCGTTGTCGTTGAACGCCGCCTCGAGCGCGGCCGCCCGATCCGCGGGCGCGATCAGATCGCTGTCGTGTAGCAGCATCCGCCGCAGCCTCCTGCCGAATCGGTCTCCACCTGGGAAGAGTAGAGCGTCCGGGCCGGATTGCGCAGTGCTCGCCCACCGCGACGGCACGCTGGGCAAAGCCGTTCACCTGCGTGGTGCCGGAATATGCGGGACCGCCGACGGCGTGGCGGCACGCAGAGCACAGACCGGAGACTGCCGGACGCGGTGCGCCGGTGCGCCCGGTCGTGCTCAGGGGGTGGCGAAGGCGACCAGCTGTACCGCGACCGGTTCGGGTACACCGTCGGCGACGGGGCCCGCGGCGGTGAGAACGTCGAGGTGGTTGTACCCCGGCAGGGTGATCCGGGTTTCGCGCCGGCTGCCCGATTCGGGGAGCGGGATCCCGCCGCTGCCCTGGACAGTGAGCACGGGGCGGTCGGCGAGCAGGTCCGGGTAGCGGTGATGCGCGGCGATCGAGGGGGCGGTCCGCTGCTGCAGATCCAGGGCCAGCCGCGACGGGAAGTACCACTCCGTGAAATCCAGCGGGGGTTCACAGAGACTGCGGGCCAGCTGGGCGATGGAGGTGACCTCGCTGCCCGGGTCGGTGAAAGGTGCGGCGGTGACGTCCAATTCGTTGTGGTCCAGCCACCGGTAGACGGTGTCCGGATGGTGCCGGGTGGGGGAGACCTTGGGCGCGTTCCCGAAGAAGCCGAACGCGAGCGGGCTACGCGCCAGGGCGTCGGGTAGCGGGAAATCCTTGGGCGCGACGGGTCCGCCCGCCGGGAAACCCGCGCTCGCCTGGAGGAAACCCAGTGGCTGGGAATTGTCGTCGAGCAGCGCCCCGAGCACCGCTTCGTTGGTCGCCTGAAGGGTCCGGGCATCCGGTGTGCCGGTCACGAACGCGGTGGCGTCGCGGGAGAGCAGGGTGCGCAGAGTGGCGGTGATATTGAGGTTGTCCGGCAGCCTGCGGACGAGATCGTTCACGCCGTCGGGGGTGAGCCGGGCGGCCAGGCCGGCCAGCGCGAGCAGATTGGTGGTCTCGGGGTTGATCACCGCGGGGAACCGCAACACCGGCAGCACCGTATCGAGTTGTAGCGACATCTGTTCCAGGGTCGCGGCGAGGGGTGCGGGCGGATCGGGGAACTCGAATCCGCGCAGGCCGAGGCCGGGCCGGACCACCGAATCGAGGGCGAAATAGCCGCCGCACTGGTTGTCGCCGGTATCGGCGGTGGTGGCCGGATCGCCGTCGACATCCCAGCCGGCGAAGTAACCGGTGAGGAAACCGCCCAGCGAATGGCCACCGCACAGGACCTGCTGCCGGCGCAGTACGGCGTCGGGCAGTTCGAGGCGCAGCAGGTCGTATTGGTCGCGCAGCGTCTGGGCGAGACCCTGGTCCCGTAACCAGGCGGTGGCGGCACCGTCGGCGTAGCCGGCGAACCGGCGGCCGTCGACCTGCGCGCCGCCGAAGTAGTAGCCGGTCGCGGTATCCAGCGACCCGGTCCGCAACGCCGCCTGGGTGCCGGTGTGGTCCTCGAGGCAGTTCGACCGGCGATCCAGCGCCCAGAATTCCAGATGTAGTCCGGATCGCGCGGCCAGTGAGATCGTATTGCGGGCGACACTGTCGAAGGCTCCCGCGCCCTCGAAGATTCCCGGCTGGGCGACGAGGATCCGGTCGGCGTCCGCGGCGTCGGCAGGTCCGTCCGCGGAGCGCCAGCGCAGATAGGAGAGCCGGTCGCAGGCCGGTGGATGGGGCGGTGCCCCGGCGGGCAGCGGAATCGTCCGGGTCACCACAGTGGCCACCACCTCGGTGACCGGTGACGACGACGGGTACCGGGTTTCCGTGCGGTCCGGCGCGGCCGCTCCGCTCGGCGGATTGCTCACCGCGGCGGCCACCAGCACCGCACATACCAGGCCCAGCCGCCGACGCCGCATACTCGCCGCCCTTCCCACTGTTGTTGTGCCATCCAACCCGGAAGCCTGGGCCTGTATGCGGCGGTCGGCGGGAATTGCCCCGGATGACAACGGATCCGGCCGGCGCCTGGGATGCGTCACAGCCCGGAGACCAGATCTACGCGGCCGGCGGCGAACAGGTGTGGCGCCCCCGGAGGCGCCGAATCGAGCGGGGCGCCCGGCGCCCGGATCGCGACCGCGGCCGGTCGGCGGGCATTATCCGGCGCCCCTCGCCCCTTGTCATGCGACGCGCCACTGGTATGGTCGGATTCGTTCCGACACGGGGTGCTCCGCAGACGCGGGGCTGAGATCACACCCGAGAACCTGTTCAGGTAATGCTGACGAAGGGATGTCCTGGTTTGCCCGCGCACACCACCGAATCCGGCGGATTCACCGCACAACTCTGGGACCGGACGAAGGAGCTGCGCGCAGCGATCGACGATCTGGAATTCCTCCGGCTGCTCGGTGACGGTACCTTGCCGCCCGAGGTGTTCCGCACCTATATCGAGCAGGATTCGCTGTATCTCGCCGGTTATTCGAAAGTACTGGCCCTCCTCGCCGCGAAAGCGCCCGATGTCCGGGCGGCGCAATTCTGGGCGACGTCGGCCGCCACCGCGGTCTCGGTGGAATCGGCGTTGCACGACGAACTCCTCGGCTCGGGTCTGCTGCCCGCGCCCGCGGACGAGCCGCAGCATTCGCAGGCCTGCCTCGGCTATGTCTCCTATCTGATCGCGACCGCGGCCACCGAGTCGTACGCGGTGGGCGCGGCGGCGGCACTGCCGTGCTTCTGGATCTACGCGGAGGTCGGCCGCGATCTGGCCACCCGCGCGGCCGCTGTGCTCGCCGCCGATCCCGAGCACCCGTATGCCCGGTGGGTGGCCACTTACGGTGCCGCGGAATTCCAGGAGTCGGCGGCCGCGGCGCGCTCGCTGGTCGACGCGGCCGCGGAGTTCGCAGGCGACCATGAGCGCGCGGCCATGGCGGCGGCGTTCACCGTCGCCACCCGGTACGAGCTGATGTTCTGGGACACGGCACTGCATCCGCAGCCGTGGCCCGCCTCGTGAACGGCCGCCTGCGCCGGTCCCTCGCCGCGGTCGCCGTCGTGCTGACGGCGTTGTCCGCGCTCACGGCGTGTACCGCCGGGACCGGTGACGACCACACCATCCGTTTTGCGCTGGACTGGACACCGAACACCAACCACACCGGACTGTTCGTCGCCCAGCAGCGCGGATTTTTCGCCGAAGCCGGCCTGGACGTGGAGATCCTGCCGTACAACAACACCGCGGTCGATACGGTCATCGACGCCGGCAACGCCGAATTCGGGATCAGCACCCAGAATTCGTCGACCTTCTCACGGGCCTCCGGCGGGCGCACGCTGTCGGTACTCGCGCCATTGCAGCGTTGGGCGACCGGTATCGGGGTGAAGGCCGATCGCGCCGATATCCGGAGTCCGAAGGATCTGGACGGTAAAATCTATGCCGGGTTCGGTGATCCGGGCGAGGTGGAGGCGCTGCAGCAGGTGATCCGCAACGACGGCGGTACCGGCGATTTCGAATCGGTCACCCTGGGGACCTCGGCCTACGAGGCCGTGTATTCCGGGCAGGCCGATTTCACGGTCTCCTATCTGGCCTGGGAAGGTATCGAGGCCGAACACCACGGCACCCCGATGAAGTACTTCCGCTACACCGACTTCGGTTTCCCGGACGCCTACGCCATCGTGATCGACGCCAACGAGGACTGGCTGGCCGCCAACCCCGATCGTGCGGCGAGGTTCGTGCAGGCGCTGCAACGCGGATACCAGGTCGCCGCCGACGATCCCGATTCGGCCGCCCGGGATCTGCTCGCCGCCAACCCCGGAGCGTTCGCCGACGAATCGCTGGTATTCGAGAGCCAGCGGATGCTGGCCGACCAGTTCATGAAGGATCCCACCGGGCGGGTCGGCACCCAGACCCGCGAACAGTGGGCGGCGAGTTCCGGATTCCTCTGGGAGAAGGGCCTGCTCACCGGGCCCGACGGCGCACCGTTGGCCGCCGAACCCGACTGGTCGACCTACTTCACCGATGACTATCTCGCCGGCCCGTGACGATTCCGTGCGCGACGACAACTCTGCGCACGACGAATCCGCAGGCACCACCGGGGCAGGCCGGGTGGTACCGGCTGTCGTGACCGTGGCGGCGCTGGTCGCGCTCTGGCAGGCGTATGTGACGCTCAGCGGTATCCGCCCGCAGCTCCTGCCGTCCCCGGCCCGGGTGCTGCACCAGGGCTGGGCGCATCGCGCCGAGATCGCCACCCACGCCGCCGCCACCGTCCAGGTGACGCTGGCCGGATTCGCCGTCTCGCTGACCCTGGCCTGGCTGCTGGCCGTCGTGGTGGACTTCTCGCCGTGGTTGCGCCGCGCGTTCGTCCCGCTGTTCGTGGCCTCGCAGACCCTGCCGATCATCGCGATCGCACCGCTGATGATCATCTGGTTCGGATTCGGGTTGCTGCCGAAGGTGCTCGTCGTCGCGCTGGTCACCTTCTTCCCGATGGCGATCGGCTTGATCGAGGGCTTCGCCGCCGCGGACCGCGAAGCGGGCGCGCTGCTGCGCAGTATGGGTGCCTCCCGGCTCCAGGTGTTCCGGTATGTGCGCCTGCCGTCGGCGATTCCGCGGTTCTTCACGGCGTTGCGCATCGGGATCACCTACGCCGTCGTCGGCGCGGTCTTCGCCGAGTACGTCGGGGCCCGGCGGGGTCTGGGAATCTATATGAGCCTGCAGAAGAATTCGTTCCGCACCGATCTGGTGCTGGCGGCGGTTTTCGTGACCGCGTTCCTCAGCGTCGCGCTGTATCTGCTCACCTTCGCGGTCGAACGGGTCGTGGCACCGTGGTCACGCGCGGAGAACAGGAGTCGCCGTGGCCGTTGAGCCCGGGCGCCGCATCGTGATCGACGCCGTCACGAAATCGTTCCCGCAGCCCGGCCGGCGGGGGACGCGCAGGCAGGTGCTGGGCGGTGTCTCGTTCACCGCGCAACCCGGCGAGTTCGTCTCGGTCATCGGCCCGAGCGGCTGCGGGAAGAGCACGCTGTTCAATCTGCTGGCAGGCCTGGAGACCCCCGACGCGGGCACCATCCGGTTCGGCGCGGGCGACGCCGGGCCGGTGCCGGGCCATTGCGCCTATATGCCGCAGAAGGATCTGCTGTTCCCGTGGCGCACGGTCCTCGACAACACCATCCTGGGCCTCCAGGTGCACGGGGTCGGGAAGGCGGAGGCCCGGCGCCGAGCCCGCGAATTGTTCGAGGTGTTCGGGCTGTCCGGTTTCGAAGACGCCCGCCCGGCCCAGCTGTCCGGGGGGATGCGGCAGCGCGCGGCGATGCTGCGGACCGTCGTCCAGGAGCGGGAATTGCTGTTACTGGACGAGCCTTTCGGGGCGCTCGATTCGCTGACCCGCACCGAGATGCAGGCGTGGTTGCAGGACGTCTGGCAGCGCTACCGGTGGATGGTGCTGATGATCACCCACGATATCCGCGAGGCCGTGTACCTCTCGGACCGGGTGATCGTGCTGTCCGGTCGTCCGGCCACGGTGCGCCGCGCGGTGCGTGTCGATCTGCCCCGCCCGCGCGAGGTGTCGATGATCACCGAACCGGGATTCGCCGCGTTGGAGCAGGAACTGCTCGAGGTACTCACCGCGGACTCGGTGGGCTAGCTGCGGGCGGTGTCATCGGCGCGTGGTTTCCAGTGCCCCGCCCGCGGCGCGCCATTCGATCAGCCCGCCCGACATGTTCTTGGCTTCGAAGCCGTACTCGAGGAGCAGGTTCGCGGCGCCGTAGGAGCGCAGGCCGCCGGTGCAGAACGTGATCAGGAGCCGGTCGTCGGGCAGGTTCTCGCAGCCGGCCGGCAACTGTTCCAGCGGCAGGTGGACAGCCCCGGGGATATGAGTGCGGTGCCATTCGAACTGCCGGCGGACGTCCACGATCAACGCACCGGCGCGGACGGCGTCGACGGCCTCCGCCGCGGAGAGCGAGGGCGCGCGATACAGGTAGTGGCGAATGCTCATGAGCGTCGGTCCTCGAGTCGATCGGTCAGGCAGCTGCGCCGGGGCGGACGATCATGAGGACGACCACGATCAGCCACAGCGTGTTGTAGAGGCCGGCGAGCATGCCGAGAGTCCGCAGCCGGGGGGTGCCGCCGGGTACTGCGAGGGCTTCGCGCTGCATCGGATGGATGATCGTCGTGATGATCGCGGCGGCGCAGGCGGTGAGAACGAGGGCCGCGGTGATCCATATTTCGCCCATCCGGCCTTGCAGCACCGCCAGCGCGATCCCGGCCGCCGGGACGATCAGGCCCAGGCGTGCGTAGGTCCCGGTGATCCGGTGCAGCACCGCGGCGACCGCGGGCGAACGCTGCGCCGCGCCCGCGGAATCGGCGACCGGCGCGTACCGGGGGAACAGACTGGTGGCGACCGCGGAACCGCCGACGAAGACAATGGCTGCCAGGACGTGGACCGACAGCAGCAGGTGGTGCATGAACAGCTCCCTCTCAACCTTCAGTTTGGCTGAAGCCTAACAGATCTTTCAGCTGGCCTGAAGGTTGAGTGGGTCGCCTGGGCGCCGAGGCCTGGCTAAGGGGCTGTTTCCCGGAACGCCTCGGTGAGTGCGGCGCCGATCTGCCGCTGGACGGGATCGGCCGCGGCGCCGAACAGCCGTTCGTCGACGTCGGCGACCACCTGCCGGGCCGCGCCGAGCAGCCGTTGCCCCGCCGGGGTGAGTTCGATCGCCGAGGCCGAACCGGCGCGAGCGGTGCGGTCGCGAACCAGTCCGGCGCCGGCGAGTGCCTTCACGGCGGTGTGCACACTCTGGACGCTGATCCCGGACATACGGGCCAGTTCGCTGAACGAGGCACCGGGGATGCCGGAGATATGGCCGAGCAGGCCCAGCCGTCCGACGGTCAGGTCCAGTGGTGCCAGTCCCGCGCTGAGTTCGGATTCCACGCGCCGGGCCAAGGTCAGCACGATGATCGAGGCGCTGGTGGCCGGGGGCGTCCGGTCGCTGTCGGTACTCACCGGTCCAGTTTCGCGCACCACCGCCGCGGCACGGATACGCGGGCGCGGGTCGCGCGGATATCACCCTTCGTGTAATTCCCCGCAGGGAATCGGCGAAATCGTATACGAGTTCGGCCACGCGGCGGAGCGGGAATATTTTCGGCCGCGAATTCGCCCGGTCCGTGCTGTGATATAGCGATTCGACGGTCAATTTCCGGGGCGCACCGGAAAAGTTGATGACGAAGCGGATTACGAGTTGTTCTCGCCGGTTGCTTCGTTATATACGGCCGGATGGGTTTAACGATTCCGGCACCTGGCACTTCCCGGGTGCCGGGCGCGATCGCGCCATGTCGCACCACGATTCCCGGACGTCGGCGGGGTGCGGTGAAAGTTTGTTTGCACGACCGTTGTTGATGCGCTCGGGGTCCTGACGGCAGCGAATCGGAGTGCTAATCTGCACAGGTGGTGTTCCCCGGAATCGGGGTATGCCGCAGTGGCGGAAGCCCGGTCGTGAACGACTGTGCGGCATCCATTGATTGTTGCCGATGATATGCCGGGTTTTCGTTTCGCAGTTACGTGCCGGAGCACAATCGGAAATTCTTCGCAGGAAGAGAGGAACTACCATGAGCGCGATAATCGGCCTCGGCTCCGCGGTCGCGGGTGCGGCACTCAGCGTGGCTTGGGCGCTACTCGGCCTCGTTCTCTGAGAACGGCACCGCCGCGCCGGCGGCTACGTTCCCGCTCGGGCCCGCCCGAGCGGGATGTCGTGCGGCCGGGGACTATCGGCTCAGACCGGCTTCGGCCGCGCCGGCGGTGAGGGCGTCGAGGCCGAACGCTTCGACGGGACCGAGCGCGCCGGTAGCGCGAAGGCCGCCGTCGAGGGCGGTCCGCGCGCCCCAGGCGAGGATCGCCGCGGTGAAATCGTAGGGGTCGCCCAGCGACAGCGTCACCGACTCGAGCACGCGGCCGGTGGTGTCGGAAACCTCGGCGACCGCCCACGATTTCGTGCGGGCGCGCGACTCGGGGCTCGGGCCGCCGGTGGAGCCCTTCACCAGCCGGGACAGCGCGGATTCGGCCAGTTGCCGCACCGGCCGGATCCGTCCGGCCAAACCGGCGGCCAGGGAGGTGGCCTGGAGACCACGCGCCGCCGGCCCGGGCAGGCCGAGGTAGACGTTGGCGTCCCGGAGCCCCGGGTACGAGCGGGCGAGGGCCAGATGTTCCGAACCGGGTACCGAGGCGCCCGTGAGGGCCCGGCCCGCGACCTCGAAGGTGCGGATCCGGGCGGCCGTCCGCTCCCCGGCGATCCGCCCGCCGCGCAGCGCGAACCCCTCCTCGAACACCATGCCCGCCATGGACGCCCGGGTACCACCGCTGGTGCCGGGTCCGTCGACGAAGTAGCCGATCTCCGCCCGGACGGCGCCGGGTGCGTCCGCCAGTGCCAGCCCGGCGGCCAGATTGCCCGGCACATAGTCGAATCCGAACGCGGTGAGCAGTGCCGATCCCGCCCCGCGAGCCGCGGCGTCGTGGTCGAACACCGTACGGATGAACGGGCCTTCCCCGGTGGAGTCGAAGTAGTGTGCGCCCGCCGCGAGCGCGGCCGCCAGCGCCGGATTGCCGTAGCGCAGGAACGGCCCGACCGTCGTCACCAGAACATCGCCGCGGCCCAGCAGTGCACGGATCGAACCGGGATCGGCGATATCGGCCACCGCGGTCTCCGCGCCCCCGAGTCCGGCGGCCAATTTCTCGAGTGAACCGGCGTTGCGGGCGGCGAGTACGGGCGCGGCGCCGTGGCCGATCAGGGCCTCGGCGATCAGGCGGCCGGTGTACCCGGTGGCCCCGAACAGCACGATTTTCGGCATGGGCTGGTACTTCCGTTCGTCGGTCGGGTGCATCACGTCACCGTTGTCGGAACCGACCCTACTTTCGGGTGCGGAGAGCTGTCCGCGGGGTGTCGCAGGATCGGTACCCGGCGGCGCCTCGGGAAGCCGTACCGGTTCAGTGGGGCAGCGGATGTGCCTCGAAGAATTCCCAGATCAGCTGCGTGGCATCGATCGAGGTGGTGTTGGTGCCGACGAGGAATTCCGGAAAGGGGAATCCGGTGCTGCCGGGCCAGACGTGGCCGGCGCCCTGGACGGAATACAACTCGACGTCCGCGCCCGCCGGACATGGATAGCGTTCGTGGACGACGTCGAGAGCTGTCTCCCGGCGTTCGGCCGGGGTACCGCAGCCGTTGCGTCGCGCCCACCCGGCGACGCTGTCCGGAACGCTCGCGGGACCCGGTCCGTCGACCGCGGGACCGTCCCGGCCGGTGCCTGCCGCGGACCCGCTGCCGTCGGGCGACGGGAGCAGGCGGGCGTTGGGTCCGGCGCCGCCCGTATAGGCGATGATCGGGTCCGCGGTGCCGTGGAAGGCGATGAGCGGAACCGGGCGGGAAGTATTGCACCAGGCGAAATCCTGTACCCCCGCGACCGGTGCGACGGCGGCCACCCGATCGGATAGCTGGCAGGCCACCGAGGAGGTGGTGAACGCGCCCATCGACAATCCTGTGACGAAGATCCGGCGGGTGTCGGCACACAGGGTCGACTCGACATGGTCGAGCAGGTGCGCGATCCAGTCGATATCGGGACTGCCGGGCCGGAAGTTCCAGCGTGGCAGGCCGGGTTCGTCGAGTTGCGGTGTGACGGTGATGAATCCACGGGCGGCGCCGTAGTCGCCGAATCCGCTGGAAGCGCGGGCAATGGCCGCGGGCTCCATATAGCCGTGCAGGTCGAGCACGACCGGGCGAGGTCCGGGCGCATCGGGCGGAATATCCCGGATATAGGTGCCGGATCGCCCGGCCGCCGCGAAACGCTCGACCGTGGTGCCCGGCGCGGCCGGTGCCGCGGCGCAGCCCGGGGAGGGCGTGGCAGGAACACCGCCGGCGTTCGCCGGGCCGGCGAGCAACCCGGAGGGGGTGAGCGCGGCGATGACCGCGGCCGCGACCACCAGTGAACGGACGGCTCTGCTCCGCCGGTTTCCGCGGGACCGGACGGCGCGCCCCCGCAGGGCGGAAACAGTATTCCCCTTCATGAAATCAACCTTCTCACAAGGGTATGGCTCCTCGGCGGCGTTCGGTCGAAGTGCGAGGCCGGCGAACACAGCCGTCCGCGCAGTAGGTACAA
This sequence comes from Nocardia carnea, assembly GCF_029869215.1. Lineage (GTDB taxonomy): Bacteria > Actinomycetota > Actinomycetes > Mycobacteriales > Mycobacteriaceae > Nocardia > Nocardia carnea_B. The sequence goes on along the minus strand of NZ_JARWPM010000291.1, from coordinate 23,628 downwards.
CTCTCGCCCGGCCGCGCGTCGCGGCCGGATCCGGTGGCCGTCGAATATAGGCTGACCGCGCCCCGGGATCGCTGCGAATCGAACCGAACGAAGGCGAGAAGTCATGCGCGTCCAGGCCGAGCCGGTGCCGCCCCGGCGCCCGCGGTTCCGCTTCCTCGTGCACGTGCCGGCGACCCTGCTGGTGCTCGCGGCGTTGGTGGCTATTCCGGTTTCCCCGGCCGCCGCGACCACGCGGGTCGATACCGCGTGCGGCGCGCCGCTGCCGGCCGATGCGGTGGCCGAAATCGTACGACTCTCCGATACCGCGACCCTGTCCGGTAGCGCACTGGAGCGCCTGGAACAGGCGGTGGAACAGCATCGCCGGATCACCGAGATCCTGGTGCGCCACCGCGATCGGCGGGGCCTGCTGGCCCTCGGCCTCGACGTGGTCGAGCAGTCGGCGGTCATGCCGCTCCAACGCGACCCGGCGGCGTTCGGCAACCCCGAATTCGCGCACCGCATCAGCCTCGACCTGCTGCAGCGGTTCCTGCGCAATATCCGTGCCGAATTCACCGGCGGCCGCGCCGAACCGCAGTGGGCGCACTACTTCACGCTGACCCGCGATTGCGCGCTGTCGCCGGCGCGGGTGGCGATGGCGGGCTACAACGCCCATCTCACCGTCGACCTGGCCTACGCGGTGGCCGCCGTGCGCGCCACACCGGCCGACGCGCCCGACCACTTCCGGATCGTGGATGCCATCGCGAACAAGGGCGCGCTCATCGTGGACGCAACGAAGAACGTCTACGGTGCCGATCTCGGACCGCTGTGGCGGTTCTATTTCCTGGGGGAGGGGCTCGACGCGGTCTTCGGTGCCGGGGTGGGCTCCGGCGCGCTGCTGCGGCTGGCCGACGCGGGAGCGAATGTGGTGATCTTCGGCAACGGCCTGGCACTGCAGGATCCGGCGCTGGCACCCGCCGCGCAGGCCGAGATCGATGCGCTGTGGCGCGGCGCCGATGCCGCGTTCGTCGTGCTGTCCGCGAACGGGGGGCTCTGAGATCCGGCTCTCCCATGTCGCGGCGGGCCGGGTGAGGTGGCGGTCGGTACGGTGACCGGAACGGTTCAGCGGGCGTGCGGTCCGCCCGGTACCCGCTCCGCTTCCACACGCAGCGTGCGGAACTCGGCGGCCAGGGCGTCGAGCGTGTAGTGGGCGTTGAGGCCGCTCGGATTCGGCAGGACCCAGACCTCGGTGCCGCCGATCGTTTCGGGTTGCGGCCCGACGGTGGTCCGCGGGCGGCCGAACGCGGTGCGGTAGGCACCCAGGCCGAGGACGGCGAGGATCCGCGGGCGATACCGGCGGACTCGGGCGACCAGTGCGTCGCCGCCGTCGCGCAGTTCCTGCGCGGTCAATTCCGCTGCCTTCGCGGTCGTGCGCGGCACGACATTCGTGATACCCAACCCCAATTCCAGCAGTTCGTCCTGCTCGTCGGGACGCAGCAGCCGCGGCGTGAACCCGGATCGGAACAGCGCCGGCCAGAACCGGTTTCCGGGACGCGCGAAATGGCAGCCGGTCGCACCCGACCACAGCCCCGGATTGATACCGCAGAACAGCACCCGGAGATCCGGCGCCAGCACATCGGGAATCGTCTTTCCTCCGGCGGCGGCGAGGTCGTCAGGCGTGGGACGGTACATCGCGGAACGGGCCATCCGTCCAGTGTGCCGCACCTGCCCGGCGGCCGCGGCCGCCGACCGGAAGATCGCGCGGTACCTGATTCCCGGTTCGCAGCGACTCCGGGCGCGGTGCGGCCGAGACCGTCTACTGCCCGGGTGGAGGGTCCGGTGCGGCGGGCCGCGGGGCGACCGCTTCGGGACCCTCAGCCGAGGTCGAGGCTGCTCCCGTTCATGTCCCGGGGTGCCGGCGCCGGCAGATCCGTCCCGGCGGGTGCCGGCGGATCGGTTCCGGCCGGGGCCGGCAGCGCGGTATCGGCGCCCACACCTTTTTCCGCCGCGGCGGTCCGGATCGCGTCCACCACGAGCAGCAGCGCCGCCCGCCGCGCCGAATTGGTGCGATAGGCCAGGGATACGGTGCGGGTGAGGATGTCACCGAGCGCGATGATGTCCACACCCGGCGGTCGCAGAGCCAGGCCCAGATCCGACACCAGTGTCACACCCAGCCCGGCCGCGACCATCGCCATCGCGGTCGCCTGCTCCTCGACCTCGTGGTCGATCCGCGGCACGACCCCCGCCGCCTGGAACGCCAGCCGCGCCGACTGCCCGAAATGCGAGCGGGCCGGGGCGAGAATCCACGGATGCTCGGCCAGTTCCGCGAGCGTCACACTGGCGGCCGGCACCGCCCCGGACGGTACGGCGGCCTGGATCCGTTCCACCGCGATCACCGCGCGCTGCAGGCCGCGGTCCCAGGTCATCGGGTAATTGGAGTAGTCGAGGACGAAGGACAGGTCCAGGGCACCGTCGCGGACCGCCGCCGCGGTCGCCTCCGGGGCGAGTTCGCGTGTCCGCACCGAGATCCCCGGATGGGTGCGGGCGAGGGCGGTGAGCGCGTCGGGCATCAGCCCGGAGGCCACCGACGCCCACACCCCGGCCGTCAGCGTCGCCGTCACCGATTCACCGGCATCCTCGAGGGCCTGGGTTGCGCGCTCCACCGAGGCCAGGATCTCCTCGGCGTGCTCGGCGAGCAGGACCCCGAGATCGGTGAGCTGCACACGACGTCCGCGTCGTTCGAACAATCGGGTACCGACATCGCGTTCGAGCTGGGCGAGCTGCTGCGACACCGCCGACGCCGTGTAGTGCAGGGCCGTCGCGGCCGCCGTGACCGTGCCGCGTCGATGCAGCTCGCGCAACATTCGCAGGCGAGGGATCGACAAGTCCATACCTCGAGCCTAAGCGTTGTGCAGCAACGCTGAACACCGCCGTGAACCAACCGTAAATAGACGGGCGCGCAGGTGCGACCGCACAGTTAGGGGATCGGGCACACGTCGTGGCCGGGGGACGAAGAAGTCCGGATGGAACATACGCGCGCCGGGCTGCCGATCTGGTGGTGCCGGCCGAGTACGACGAGGAGGTGGTTCATCGTGACGGCGATCGACAATCCTATGGGGAGTACCCCGCACGTGACCGCGCAAACCCTTCCGGACATTCCCGCGGCGCCGGCCGTCGCGGTACCGGCCGCACGCCGCGCCGAACCGTATATGCGCCTGCAGTGGACCGATTCGGTGACGGGCGCGGTCGGTTACCTGGTCGTGCACACCCTGCGCGCCGGCCTGGCCACCGGGGGCACCCGGATGCGGGCGGGCTGCACCTTGCGGGAGGTCGAGGATCTGGCCCGCGGAATGGCGGACAAGACCGCCACCTTCGATTTGCCGGTCGGCGGTGCGAAGGGCGGTATCGATTTCGATCCGAAGGATCCGCGCGCGCTCGGGGTGCTGGAGCGGTTCTGCGAGGCCATGCGCCCGTGGCTCGACGCGCATTGGGTGACGGCGGAGGATCTGGGTGTCCCGCAGCATCTGATCGACGAGGTCTTCGAGAAGCTCGGCCTGGGGCAGAGCTACCACGCCGCGATCCGCCGCGCCGCCGACCCGTCCGCCACCCTGGAGCGGGTCCGCGGCGGGCTGAACGCGGCGGTCGACGGCGGATTCCTGCTGGGCGATGTGATCGGCGGCTACGGGGTCGCGCACGCCTGTCTCGCCGCGGCGGTCTGGCGGGGCCGGCCACCTGCCGAGACCACGGTCGCGATCCAGGGGATCGGCACCATGGGCGGGGCCGCGGCCTACTACCTGCACGAGGCGGGGATGAAGGTCACCACGGTCGCCGACGCCGCCGGCGCCCTGTACTGCGCGGACGGGCTGGATATCCCGGCCCTGCTGGATCTGCGTGACGGTTTCGGCGAGGTCGACCGCACCCGGCTGCCCGAAGGTGTCGAGGAGTTGCCGCGCACCGCGGTGCTCGCCGCCGAGGTCGATATCCTCGTCCCGGCAGCGATCTCCTACGCGATCACCCCGGACAACTCGTTCGATATCCGGGCCCGCGTCATCGTGGAGGCCGCGAATGCCGCGACCACCCCGGAGGCGGAGGCCATGCTGGCCGCCCGCGGTGTCCCGGTGCTCCCGGATTTCGTCGCGAACGCCGGTGCCGTCGCCTGGGCCTGGTGGCTGTTGCTCGGCGAGGTCGACGACGAGCCGGAGAACTCGTTCGACCGGCTGCGCACCACCATGCACAGCAAGGTCGCGCAGTTGCTGGCCGCCTGGGCGGAGGAGGGAATAACCCCGCGGGAGGCGGGCCACCGCCTGGCCGACGAACCGGCGCCGGCCGGGGCCTCCGGTCCGGTCGTCATTCCCTGAGCGCGGGCGCCCGCCGCGGTGTCCGGGCGCGCCGGCCGCCGTGCGCTCACCTCGCGGGGTGGCCACGGGGCCGGCGCGTCTCGCGCCCCGCCCCGATGCCCCCCGTTCTGCCGGAACCTGTCGGGCGCGGAGAGTACGCTCACACCGGCCGGGGTGGCGGTGACGACAGGGAGGTACGTAATGGACGTACTGCTCGGAATCGGGACGCGTAAGGGTTTGTTCCTCGCGCGCAGCAAGGACGGCCGGTCGAACTGGGAGGTCGGTGAACCCCGGTTCGCGGTGGCCGATGTGAAGGCTTTCGCGATCGACACCAGGCGGGCGACGCCACGACTGCTCGCGGGCGTGCTGGACAGTCATTTCGGGCCGACCATGGTGTCCAGCGACGACCTCGGCGCCACGTGGAGCGAGCCCGACGACGCACCGCTGGCCTTCCCCGAGGACACCGGCGCGGCCCTCCAGGGGGTCTGGCAGATCGCGCCCGCCACCGCGGCGGAACCGGAGGTGGTGTATGCGGGCGCCGAACCCGCGGCGCTGTTCCGCTCCACCGACGGCGGCCGGCGGTTCGAGCTGATCCGGGGCCTGTGGGAGCATCCGCACCGGCCGCAGTGGATGCCCGGCGGTGGCGGGCTGGCCTTGCATACGATCCTGCCTCATCCGGCCGATACGCAGCGGATAGCGGTCGCCATCTCGACCGGCGGGGTGTATCGGAGCGCCGACGGCGGAACCTCGTGGCAGCCGGCGAACAAGGGCGTCACCGCGGATTTCATGCCGGGAGAACTGCCGGAGTGGGGGCAGTGCGTGCACAAGGTCGCCGTGGACGCCGCAACGCCGAGCACCCTGTACCTGCAGAACCACGGCGGCGTGTTCCGCAGCACCGACGACGGCCGGAGCTGGCAGTCGATCGACGGCGGATTACCCCCGGCCAACTTCGGATTCCCGATCGTCGCGCACCCCCGGCGGCCCGGTGTCATCTACACCTTCCCGCTCGACGCGGAGATGGAGCGTTTCCGCTTCCCGCCGGACGCCCGGTGCGCGGTGTACCGCAGCGAAGACGGCGGCGAGACTTGGACGGCGCTGTCCGACGGGCTCCCGCAGGTGCCGTTCTGGGCTGCCGTGATGCGCGATGCCATGTGCGCGGACGATGCCGATCCGGCGGGTATCTACTTCGGAACCCGCAACGGCGAGGTCTATTGCAGCGCCGACGAAGGTGATCACTGGCAGCTCGTCGCGGACAAACTGCCGGATGTGCTGTGCGTGCGCGCCGCGGTCGTCGGATAACGCCGTGGCCCGGGTCCACCTGCCGTCCATGTTGCGCACCTACGTCGGCGGCGAGAAGGAAATCGATATCGGCGGGGCCACCCTGCGCACTGTGCTGGATGCCGTGCGGGAGCGGTCGCCGGGGCTGGAACGCCGGCTGCGGGACGAAAGCGGTGAACTGCGCCGCTACGTGAACTTCTACATCGGCGACGACGAATGCCGCACGCTCGCGGGGCAGGATACCCCGGTCGGTGCCGAAACGGAGATCATGATCATCCCGTCGGTCGCCGGCGGGTGATCGCCCCACGGGCACGCCTGATCGTGCAACCTCGCCGCGGCACACCGGAAGTCGGAGCTGCCACGGGTGAGCCGTTGTGCCGCAGCTGTTCTCGGAAGTTCTGTTGACGTGTTCGCGGAGGAGGAGCCATGCGTATCGGCGTGCCGAGGGAACTCAAGGATCACGAGTACCGAGTCGCCATCACGCCGATCGGTGTGCACGAACTGACCGCCCAGGGGCACCGGGTCGATATCGAGACGGGCGCCGGATCCGGGTCCTCCATCACCGATGACGAATACGCCGCCGCCGGTGCGCGTATCGCCGCACGCGCCGAGGACGTGTGGGGTACGGCCGATCTGGTGCTCAAGGTGAAGGAACCGATCGCCGCGGAATATCCGCTGCTCCGTGCGGACCTGGTGCTTTTCACCTACCTCCACCTCGCCGCCGACCGACCGCTCACCGACGCGCTGCTCGACCGCCGGGTCACCGGTATCGCCTACGAGACCGTCCAGCTGCCGTCGGGCATCCTGCCGCTGCTCTATCCGATGTCGGAGGTCGCCGGTTGTCTCGCGCCCCAGGTCGGCGCGTACTCGCTGCTGAAAGCGCAGGGCGGGCGCGGAGTGCTGATGGGCGGGGTAGGCGGGGTGGCCAATTCGCGGGTGGTCATCCTCGGGGCCGGGGTCGCCGGGCAGAACGCGGCGAATATCGCCCTGGGCATGGGTGCGGACGTGACACTGCTCGATACCGACCTCGACAAGCTGCGGATGTCGTTCTGGCGCTATCACAACCGGGTGCACGGGCTGGCATCGTCGCGGCTGGCCATCGAACAGCAGGTGGAACAGGCGGATCTGGTCATCGGTGCGGTGCTGATCCCGGGCGCTTCGGCGCCCAAGCTCGTCGGCAACGATCTCGTCGCGCGGATGAAACCCGGTTCCGTGCTGGTCGATATCGCCATCGACCAAGGTGGCTGTTTCGAGGATTCCCGGCCGACCACACACTCCGAACCCACCTTCCCGGTGCACAATTCGACCTTCTACTGTGTGGCGAATATGCCCGGCGCGGTGCCGAACACCTCCACCTACGCCCTCACCAACGCGACGCTTCCGTACACGGTCGCGCTCGCGAACAAGGGCTGGCGCCGGGCGCTCACCGAGGATCCGGTACTGGCGAAAGGTCTCAACACCCATGCCGGTGCGATCACGAATGCTGCGGTCGCCGAGGCCCACCAGCTGCCCCCGGTGGCGCTCACCGAGGTCCTCGATCGCCGGGACGTGGTCTAGCCGGTTATGCCCGCGCCCCCGCTGGATTGGTCACGCAGGCCGGGCTGAGCCGAGCCGGATCACCGGATTCTTCGTGCCGTGGGCGCCGGGCCGGCAGTCGCCGTGTCTCGCTCACGCCGCTCCGCAGGTACCCGACCTCACTGCGGACCTTCCCGTGCCGGTTACCGGGTGCGCCCGGGTAAGGTCGCGGCGGCAACGGATCCGGCGATGACGACGCCGGTGCAGAGCTGAGCGAGGTGGACCGACATGTTGTCGACTCCCTGGTCCCGGGAGAGGGGGTTGCGGGCGCCGATAGTGAACGCTCCGATGGGCGGGGTGGCGGGTGGGCGTCTCGCGACCGCCGTGACCGCCGCCGGCGGTCTCGGGATGATCGGGATGGGTAGCGCGGGCTCGGCTGCGGCGTTGACCCGTGAGCTGGAACTACTCGGCGAAGTCTCCGGTCCGTTCGGGATCGGGATGGTCGACTGGGTACTGGCGCGGGAACCCGGTCTGCTCGAGACGGCTCTCGCCGCGCGGCCGGCCGTGGTCTCGATCGGTTTCACCGGCGATTTCGCCTGGGTGGACCGATTGCACCGGCACGGCGTCGAGGCGGTGACCCAGGTCTACGACGCGGAGCAGGCGCGCCGGGCTGCGGATGCCGGGGTGGATGTGCTCGTTGCCAGGGGCGCCGAGGGCGGGGGTCACGGGGAACCGCTACTGGGCACCCTTCCGCTGCTGGATGCCGTACTGGACGCGGTCGACGTACCGGTCCTGGCCGCCGGCGGAATTTCCACCGGCCGGACCTTGGCCGCCGTACTGGCCGCCGGTGCGGCAGGCGCCTGGGTGGGGACGCGGCTGACGATGTGCACCGAGGCACTGACGACTACCGGTGCACGCGCGGCTCTGGCCCGCGCGAGGGCAACCGATACCGTGACCACGCGCGTCTTCGACATCGCCCAGAACCTGTCCTGGCCGGCTCGGTTCCCTTCCCGCGTGCTGCGCAACGACTTCACGCGGCAGTGGGCCGGCCGCGAGGACGAACTGGCCGGTACACCCGCGGTCCATGCGGAGGTGGCTGCCGCGACGGCCGCGGACGACCCCGATATCGCACCCGTCGACGCGGGCCAAGGGGTGGGCGTGCTGGCGGAGAGCGCTCCGGCGCGGGCAGTGATCGCGGACCTGTGCACGGCAGCGCAGCGGTGCCTGCGGAACTTGGGCACGAGCTGACGACAGTAGTGCGCGTGGGCGTGCAGCTTCGGTTCTCCCGCCGAGACGGCGGGCCGAGGGCGTCTGTGTTGCGCACGGGGCATTCTGTCCGCGGACCAGGAGTTGGCCGCCGGAACCGGATCGGGTGGCAGGCGAGCATAGAATTCCGAAATGGTTCCCGCCGCAAACGTCCTCGCTTTCGTGGCAGCGGCCACGCTGGTCATCATCGTTCCGGGCCCGGGCGTGCTGTTCACCATCGGGCGCGCGCTCACCCTCGGCCGACGGGCGGCGCTGATCTCGGTGCTGGGTCATCTGCTCGGCGTGCAGATGGCGCTCATCTTTGTCGCGCTGGGCCTGGGTGCGGTGCTGGCGGCATCGGCCACGGCCATGGCGATCGTGAAACTGGCCGGTGCGCTGTACCTCATCCACCTCGGTGTGCAAGCGATCCGCGAACGAAGGGCGTTGCACGAGATGCTGGGTACTCCCGTCCCGCCGGCGGCCGGGCGGCGAGTGTTCCGCCAGAGTGTGGTGGTCGGCGTGACGAATCCGAAGGCAATTGTCTTCTTCGCGGCGGTGCTGCCGCATTTCGCCGATCCGGCGTCGGGCGCGCTGCCCGTTCAGCTGCTGGTGCTGGGTTCGATCTTCCTGCTGATCGCGCTGGTCTGCGACAGCACGTGGGCGCTGATCGCGTCCGCGGCGCGGCACTGGTTCGCCCGGTCGCCGAGGCGGCTGGAACTGATCGGGGGAGCCGGTGGGGTGATGATCGCCGGGCTCGGCGTATCGGTTGCCGCGGAGCAGGGTTTGTCCGGGCACTGACCGGAATCCGGGCACACCGCCGCGGGCCGATACGATCCGCGCACGGTCGAGCGGTGATCAGCAGGTCACGTGGATATCGGCGACGGAGTCGAACGATACGTGGACGTGGTCGTAGTGATTCTGGGTAGGGCTACCGCGATCCTCCATATACGACCAGCCGCTGCCGTCGTTGTACCGCTGCTGCCAGATCACATAGGTCACTCCGAAGCGTTCCTTGTTGGCCAGCACGAACTCGGCGATCGCGTCGCCCTGCGCGGGATCGGCGGTCATGAAATCGAGTGCCAGGCCGGCGCCGTGCTCGCCGTCGTACCGGCCGTGGGCCCCGCCGATATCGCCGATCCCGAATGTTTTTCCGATCAGATTGCCCACCTGTGCCACGTGCGGCTGTGTCCCGGCGAGCTCCGTGGAGCAGGGTACCGGTGGCGGGGCGAGCCGTTTGAGATATCGGGGCGGTTCGGGTGGGTTGTCGAGTGCGGCGGCCACCGGCAGCGCCTGCTGCGCCGCCGCGGGAGGATCCTGGCGGGCCTGGTCCGTTCCTGCCGGTACCGCCGCATCGGCCGCCGCCGCGGCCGGTTGGGTGTTCGGGGCGGGGCGCGAGGTCACCGTCAGGACGATGGCCGCCGTCGCCGCGATCGCACTCCCGGCCAGGGGAGCGAGCCGCGGGGCTCGCGCCGGTTTGCGGTGTAGACCAGGCATAATGGTGACCACTCGTAACGCTCGGAGACAAGATCACCGTTAGATTACGAAATGGTCGCCGCAATGTCACGGCGCTGGCGCACTTGGGTCAGTTCACCGCTTTGCGTAGTCGGCGGCACCCTGCCAGTCGATCATGACGCAGGGCTCGTCCCCGACGGTCCAGGCGTCGTGCCCGGGTGGGACGATCATGAAATCACCGGGGCCGTATTCCTGTTTCTCGCCGTCGTCCATGACCACCGCCAGGTGTCCCGACACGCAGTAACCCATATGCGGCGCCTGGCAACTGTCGGTCCCGGCGAGGGGTTTGACATGTTCCGACCATCGCCAGCCGGGTTCGAAAACCGCCCGGCCCACCGGGCCGGTATCGAGCCCTACCAGATCGAGCTTGCCCTTACCCGCCTCGAAGGTGCGGGTTTCCTCGGGCGAATCGAAATTCTTGCGTACCAAACCGGACATGACGGTTCTCCTCGGTACTGCGGTCCCCACCCCACCTGGCGGCGCAGCCGCTCATGGCGCGCCAGAAGTACAGAAGCATGATCTGGATCACACTCTACTTCGGTGGGTGTGAGGCGGCAAGGTGGCCGAGGTGAGGGGGATCGGTTCGAACATCGGCGGTTCGTCCTCGGGGAACAGTGCGGTCGGGCCGTAGATCCAGTCGGTGAACGAGTAATCGTCCACCTGCCGCGCCCGCAGCAGAAGGTTGCGCTGCTCGCGCGGCACGCCGTCGAGATGCCACAGCTCGCCCCATACCCGAGCCGTCAGGACCACCCGGCGGCAGTGTTCCGGCCGGACCGCCTCGTACGCGGCCAGCGCACCCTGCCAATCGACCACGCCGTCCGCGCCGCGCAGCCGCCGCACATGTTCGGCGAGCACCCATCCGTCCTCGATGGCCATGATCGCGCCCTGGGCCATGTACTGCAGTGGTGGATGTGCCGCGTCGCCGAGTAGGGCGATCCGGCCGTCGACCCAGGTGCCGATCGGGTCCCGGTCGTACATCCGCCACCATTTGTCCCGCCACATATGCGGTAGTCGCTGCTGGACGAAATCGCAGGTCGCGGTGAACGCGGCGTCGAGTTCGTCGGGCGTGCCCCAGTCGTCCAGCCCGGCCCGCGCTGTGGGGGATTCGAAGACGGCCACCTGGTTGAGCAACTCGCCACCGCGCAATCCGTAGTGGACGAAATGGCAGCGCGGCCCGACGTAGACGACCACCTCGGACAGATCGACGGGGCCGTTCACCTGCGCCATCGGCACCGTCCCGCGGTAGGCGACGTAGGCCGACGATACCGGCTCGTCATCGGTGAACAGTTTCCGGGCGACGGAGTGCAGCCCGTCCGCGGCGATCACCACGTCCGCTTCGTGCACCACACCGGTATCGGTTGTCGCGCGGGCCTTCTCGCCGGTCTGGGCATACGACGTCACCCGCTGTTCGGTGCGGAGTTCGACACCGGACGCCCGGCACGCCTCGAGGAACAGGGCATGCAGATCGCTGCGGTGGATGACCAGGTACGGGAAACCGTACTTCCGCTCGAGGTCGGCCAGGTCGAGGGCGGTGAGCTCACTGCCGTCGACCGCGTCGCGCATCACCATCCGGCCGGGCACGAGCCCGCGTGCCTTCGCCGCGGCGAGCAGGCCGTAGTCGTCGAGGATGCGGGTGCAGTTCGGTGCCAGCTGGATACCGGCGCCGACCTCACCGAACTCCTTGGATCGCTCCAGGACCCGCACGCGCAGCCCGAGCCGCGAAAGTGCGAAAGCGGTGCTCAGACCGCCGATTCCGCCGCCGACCACAACGACGTCCGGGGTGCTCATTCTGCTGCCCTCCTCAGAGCCAGGGGCCGAGGTCGGCGACATCGGCGAGAGAGTGGGGACGACCGGCGAGGTAGGCCGCGACCTGCGGAAGCGGCCCGCCGGGTATTTCGCCGAGGCCGCGTTTGCCCTGGATATCGGCAACGAGCGCGGCGAGGAAATCCTCGGGGAGATGCGCGAAAGTGGTGCCTGTGCCGAGGTCGACGGCATGGACACACACCTCGCGCGCCCGCAGCCACGCGATCTCCGTGGCCGGAACGGTCCGGCCCTGGGCGGTGACGATTTCGGTACGCCACTGCGCGCCGGTCAGGGCGTCCATGGCGACACCCAGCTGGTGTACAGACGATTTCAGCCGGTCCGCGAGATCGGCCGCGGAGCGTTGCGCGCCCGCCTCGATATCGGCGGTGCGCTGCTCCGGCGAGGTGTACATGGGGGTGCGCTCACCGGTTCGTGCCCAGTGCACGAGGTTGCCCAGCGCGTCCGCGTTGGCGGCGACGTGTGCGACCAGGTGTTTGCGTGTCCAGCCGGGCAGGATGCTCGGCTGCGACATCTGCTCTTCGGCGAGCGCGGCGGCCTGGGCCGTGAACAGCGCCGTCCCTTGCTCGACCCACCGCAGCGAATCGGCGTGCGTCCGTACGCTCACGACGCCGGCACGACCGTGTTGGTGCACGCCCCGAGGCCCGCGATCCGTGTCACGACGGTTTCGCCGCCGGCGAGGTAGATCTTGGGGTTGCGGGCGTGGCCGACACCGGCCGGAGTCCCGGTGGCGATCAGATCGCCCGGGTTGAGCCGGATCACCGTCGACACGTACTGCACGAGGGCCACCGGGTCGAACAGCAGGGTGCCGGTGTCATCGTGCTGCCGCACGGCACCCTCCACAATCGTCTCGACCTCGAGTGCCGGGCGCACCCCGCCGACCTCGTCGGGCGTGACGACATACGGGCCGACCGGGGTGGAGGAGTCCCAGATCTTGCCCTGGGTCCATTCGATCGTGCGGAACTGCCAGTCCCGCATCGAGATATCGTTCATCACGGTGAATCCGGCGATGGCGGCGGCGGCCTGGTCCGCGGTGGCCCGGCGCACCGGTTTCCCGATCACGGCCACCAGTTCGACCTCCCAATCGAGCGCTTCGGTTTCGCCCGGCTTCACGATCGGGTCGTTCGCACCGATGAGGCTGTCGGCGAACTTCGGGAAAAGGGTCGGGTAGCTGGGAAGTTCGCGCCCCATCTCCTTGATGTGGTCGGTGTAGTTGTGGCCGACGCAGATCACCTTCGACGGGTTCGGCACCACGGGGGCGAAGTCGGCGCCCGCGGCCGGCCACGCCGGGCCGGCGGCGTTCGCGGCGCGAGTGGCCCAGTCGTCCCGGGCGAACAACGCGCCGAGATCGGAAAAGCCTAGATCGACATGGGTGTCGCCGTCGAGGCGGACCGCGCGGGTGCCGCCGTCGACGCGGAGGGTGGCCAGTTTCATCGGGTGATCTCCTGACGGTTGAGCTGCAACGCCTCGAATACGGGGGCGTCCGAGAAGCGGAAGAGGTCGAGTGCGCCGGAATCGGAATCCGTGGTGCCGGCTTCGGATCCGGCGGAAAAGGGTTCCCACGACGGGACGACGAACAGATCGCCGCGGGTGACCGACCAGGACTTCTCGCCCACGGTCACGGTGCCGGAACCGTCGAACACCTGGTACACCGAGGAACCCGTCTCGCGAACCGGGGCGGTCTGCGCGCCGCGGGCGATCCGGTGGAATTCCGCGCGGATGGTGGGCAGGACGTCGGTACCGTTGTGCGGGTTCGAGAACCGCACCGCGGCGTGCCCGGGTTCGACCGTGCCGCCGTACCCCTCCTTCTCCAGCAGCAGCTGATCGTTCAGTGCGGCATCGGTGTGCTCCCATTTGTAGGCCAGCAGCGGCGACCCCGGCGCGACCGCACCCACCGACACCGGCCGTAGCCCCGGATGGCCCCACAACCGCTCCGACCGCGACCGCTCGGGCGTGATCCGCTCGGCCGCGCTGATCTCCTCCCGGCCGAACTGGAAGAACTGCGCTTCCACCACGTACTGGAACGGGATATCGAGTCCGTCGATCCAGGCCATCGGTTCCGTGGTCGCATTGTGGTGCGCATGCCAGTTCCAGCCGGCCTGCGGCAGGAAATCACCGCGGCGCATCGGTACGGCATCACCATCGGCCACGTCGCCGCTGCCACCGACCACCGTCCAGACACCCGAACCCTCGACCACGAAACGGAAGGCGTGCTGGGTGTGGCGGTGCTCCGGGGCGTCCTCACCGGGCATCAGATACTGGATCGCCGCCCACAGCGTCGGGGTCGCGAACGGCCGCCCGCCGAGCGAGGGGTTCGCCAGGGCGATCGCCCGCCGTTCCCCGCCGCGGCCGACGGGCACGATAGTGCCCGCCTGGGCGGCCAGGTGGAGCAGGTTCTCCCACCGCCACAGATGCGGCACCGCGCGGGAGCCGGGATGGGCCGGCATGAGGTCGCCGATCTCGGTCCACAGCGGCACCAGCAGTTCCTGTTCGAAACCGCGGTACAGCTCCTCGAGAGCCGGGGTCACCTCCGGCTGGTTCGGCGCGGCGACCGCCCGCAGGCGGACGGGGGTGTCAGTCGTGCTCATATCGCCTACAGTGGCGGCTGTCGAGTAAGCAGAACATCAAATTCTGGAGAGCGGAACAAGCGGATGGGTCACCCGGAACCGAAGAACCCGCCGGCGTATGTCGTCACCAGCGCCGATCACGCCTTGCGGGCAGCGGTGATGTTGCAGCTGGAGGGTGGGCTGACGGTCAGCCAGGTGGCCGAGCGGCTGGGGGTGGCGCGGTCGACGGCGCATCGCCTGTTGCAGACATTGGTGTACCGGGACTTCGCGGTGCAGGACGATGCGCGTAAGTACCATCCGGGTCCGGTGCTCGAACTGGCCGCCCATTCCCAATCGCGGACCTCGCGGCTGCGGGCCGCCGCGCTACCGCATCTGCAGCGGCTGGTCGACCTGGTGGGGGAGTCGGCGAACCTGACTATCCGGACCGGCGACACCACGCGCTTCATCGCCAGCGTGGAATGCCGGCAGGCGCTGCGCGTGGGCTCACGCGAGGGGATGGTGTTCCCCGCGCATCGCACGACCGCCGGTCTGGTATTGCTCGCGGACCTCGAGCCGGACGAGGTGGCGGAACTCTACGACGAGCGACGGTTCACCGAGCGCGCGGACGAACGGCCGGACCTGTCCGGGCTGCGCGCCCAGCTGGCCCGCGTCCGCCGCGCCGGGTTCGCGCTCAACAACGGATTGTCCGAGCGCGGCGTGGTCGCCGTCGGGGTTCCGGTCCGCGATGCGGCCGGTGCGGCGGTGGCGGGCCTCTCGGTCTCGATGCCGTCGATCCGCTACGACCGGAACAAGCTGGCCGCCCTGGTCGCCACGCTGCACCGTGCGGCCGGCGCGATCGAAGCGGATCCCGGCAGCGACTGAGACCGCCGGGCCGGAGATCATTCCCGGAGCCGGTCCGGTAGCGCAGCGGGAGTCCGCGGTGCCGGGCGCCGGATCGCCGACATGATCCGGCCGACGAGTTCGTCGAGGCGGTCGCGATGTGTCCCCGCCCAATAGACGCGGGCGCACCCGGTGCAGCGGAGAAAGGTGTCGTGGTGACGGCGGACGTGCGGGGGAAGCCGGTCGGCGATATCGGCTTTGTCCACGCCTGCCAGGGCCGCGCCGCAGCGCAGGCAGCGAGTGAGCGGGGCGAGGAAGTTGGCGAGGTCGAGCCGGTCGATCACCTCCACGACCTGATCGACCGGCTGTTCGGCGCGCACGAAAAGGCCGTGCGTGACGATACGGCGGGCGAGCAGGCCACGGTCCCTGGTGAGCAGGATCCGGTGGTCGTCCACGGCGATCTCCGCGAGTCGCGCATCACCGGCCTCGAACTCACAGCGGACATCCAGCCCCATCAACCGCAACAGGCGCGCGGCGCCACCGAGATTGACGTCGACCAGTAGCCGCGGTTCGCGCAGCGGATGCGGTCGTACCCGGGTCAGCGCGGTGATATCCAGACTTTCGAACACGGGGTAGGCGGCGAGCCGATCGCCGGGCCGGGGCCGGTGCCCGAAGCTCACGGATTCCCCGTTCACCAGCAAGAGGTCGATCTCGGTGTGCGGTATACCGGCCGCCTCCACCACATCTTTCACGGTCTGATGGGACCGCACCGGCCGCCGTAGCACCGAGAATCGGGAGCGCGGGGGCAGGAAATCGTTGAGTTCCGCATAGACGCGTAATTCCAGGCTGCCCGGCCCGGCGTCGAGCTCGTCGGTGTGCGTATTCACGATGAACTCCGTGCTCGTACCGACTCTGTTCGGAAGTGCTGCGCTACCTCGGAGTTTACCCGGCCGAATCGCACGCACGTCCCGAGCCGGTGCGAAGGTTCCCGCCGCCACGGCCTTCCGAGGTCGGCCCCGCGCGGAAGTTCTTCGCCCTCAACGATGCCGGGCGTGCGGAGCTCGCCGACTTCTGGGCGAGATAGGATTACGTATCGGCCCGGATGAACTAGCTCAAAGGGTCGAGGCGCTAGGAGGGGGCCGCGGGCGGTCGAGGAGTCGTGGAACTGATCGGCACCGATATCGCGGCTTTCTGTGATGACCTGATCAAGGATTCGCGAACCTACGCCGAGATCTATCAGGAGTCCGCCGGCAAGCGGCTCGGCTGACGGCCGGCAACCCGGCGATATCCGCCGATTCGACCGGAAGTCATCCCGTCACCGCCACCGCGATTTTCCCCCGCGCGTGATGCCCGAGCATATGGTTCACCGCGTGGGCGACCTCGCCCAGCGGGTAGGTCCTTTCGATGATGACCGCGACATCTCCGGAAACAAGCAGCGCCCGGAGGTCGTTCAGGTTGTCGTGGTCGGGCAGGCAGGTGACGGAGCGGATATCGGCCGGGCCCCACCGCATCGTCTTCGCGCGCACGATGCGGGGCAGGCTGCCGAAGAGCCCGCGGGGGTCTCCGATGCTGTTGGGCACGAGCGTCCCGGTGGAGGTCAGCAACCGGGCTGTCACGGCGGGTGGGTGGTTCAGCACATTGTCGAGGATCACGTCGTAGCGCTGTGTGCCGGCGGTGAAGTCTTCCCGCGTGTAGTCGATGACGTGGTCGGCACCCAGCGACTCCACGAACTCGATATTGCGCGTACTGCACACCGCCGTGACCTGCGCGCCGAGTACCTTGGCGAGCTGGATCGCGAGAGTGCCGACACCGCCCGACGCCCCGTTGATCAGGACTCGTTTCCCCGGCCCGGCGCGGCCGGTGTCGCGGAGCGCCAGCAGCGCGGTGATTCCCGACATGACCGATGCCGCAGCCACCTCGAAGGACAGCTCGGCCGGTTTGGCGATCAGCTGGGACGCCGGGGCCACCGCGAATTCGGCGAACGTACCCGCCTGCGGCTTCCCGCTGTTGTTCCACAGCGAACCGAACACTTCGTCGCCGGGACGGAATTCTCCGACGTTCTTGCCGACCGCCTCGACGACCCCCGCGATATCACTTCCGCGCACCGGCGTTGCGGGACGCGGCAAGCCGAACTGCAACCGGAGGACGTAAGGGGTACCCGTCACCGTGACCCAGTCCGGCGTGTTCACGCTGGTAGCCCGCATCCGCACCAGCACGTCGTCGTCTCCGGGGACGGGCCGGGCGATGATGTCCTCCGCCAGCACTCGGTCCGGCAGGCCGTATGCGCGCTGGACGATGGCCTTCATCGTGGCGTCGGGTCCGACGCCGGCGGCGCCGGACACGTGGGCATTCATCGATCTCGACATGCTGATCTCCTCGGAGAGCCGGCCCGGGTCGTCCCCGGGTACGTATCGATCGTCGCGGTCGGGGCCGCCGGAAACATCGGACGAGCGGTTCGTTCCGCGTCGTCCGTACGGCCGATGGCGCAGGTAGTACTTTCGGCCGGTGCGCCGCGTTCAGCCTCCGGCGCGGTCGGTCTCGTAGGCCCAGATGACGAGTTCCACTCGGTTCCGGGCGCCCAGTTTGGCCATCAAGCTCGCGATATGTGTTTTGACGGTGCTGAGGCTGATATGGAGTTCGGCGGCGATCTCGGTATTCGTTCGCCCGCGAGCCACCGCGGTCAGGACATGTTCTTCGCGCGCCGTGAGCTGGACGACCGGCCGAGTCGGTGCCGCGGTGCGGCCGGAATTCGCGAAGGCGGTGAGCAGGCGGGCGGTGATACTCGGGGCGATGAGCGCGTCGCCCCGGGCTGCGGCGCGCAGGGCCTGCACCAGCATCGCGGGCCCGGCCTCCTTCAACAGGAATCCGCGGGCGCCGGCACGCAGCGCGGCGTAAACGTATTCGTCGAGGTCGAAGGTGGTGATGACGACGACAGCGAGCGGATCCCGTACCTCGGGCCCGGCGAGCCGGCGGGTCGCCTCGACGCCGTCCAGGCCCGGCATGCGGATATCGAACAGGCATACATCGGGGCGAAGGTCGAGGGCCAGGCGGACGGCCTGCTCACCGTCCGCGGCCGCACCTACCACCTCGATGCCCGGTTGGGCCTCGAGGATCATCACCAAGCCGGTACGGACGATTTCCTGGTCGTCGGCGATCACCACCCGCAGGATTTCCGCCTCGCCCGCGGTCACAGCGCCGCCGCCGCGCGGGGGAGTACCGCGGTCACGGTCCAGCCGCGGCCGGGGCCCGGGCCCGCCGCGCAGGTGCCGCCGAGCAGGCCTGCCCGCTCGGCCATTCCGGCCAGACCGTAGCCGGGGAGACCGGCCGGGCGTCCGGTACCGCCGTCACCGTCGTCCCGTACGAGCAGCCGGACCGCGGAGTCGTCCGCGGTGACCCGCACCTCGATCCGCGTGGCGTGCCGGGCATGGCGTAACGCGTTGGTGACCGACTCCTGTGCCAGCCGATAGACGGCGGTGCCGACGGCCGCGGGAAGGTCCGTCATGTCACCCCGGACGTCCACCTCGACCGACGGGCCGGCACCGGCGGGCCGGGCCAGCCGAACCACATCGGTGATCCCGAGTGTGGGGGAGCGGTCCGGGTCGTCGTCCGGTCGGTCGCGGCGGAGTACTCGGACGATCGCGCGCATCTCGGCAAGCGTTTCCACGGCCTCGGTTTCGATCCGGCGCAAGGCGTCGACGGCGGCTCCGGGTCTGGACTCCGCGACCGCCAGCCCCGCCTGGGCGCGAATCGCCACAGCGGAAATATGATGGGCGACGGTATCGTGCAGATCGCGGGCCAGTCGTTCGCGTTCCAGCAGCCGGACCCGATCGAGCTCCCGGGCTTTCGCCCGGGCCCGGTACCGCGCCGCCGAGCCCAGCGCGACGGCCGCGCACAGCACGGCCGATCCCGCGGCGGTATCGGCCGCCGTAAGCCCGCTGCCGACCATCGCGATGCCCGCGCACGCGAGAACGATCGCCGAGCCGATGACGATATCGCGTCCGGATCCCCACCGGTACAACGCGTACGGAAGCAGCAGCATCGCCGCCATGGCGGTGATCTCCGACTGTTCGCCGCCCAGCGACAGCGTCACCGCGGTCGAGACGAGAAAGGCTGCGCCCGCCATCGGCAACGGCCTGCTCCGGCGCCACAGCAGCGCCGGGATGATGCCGACCGCGACAACAATCCACACCAGCCGATGCGAAACATCCGGCCGCAGCGTGCCTTCGGCCACGGCGAGCACGCCGAACACACCGACCAGCGCCCAATCCCGCCACGACCGGCGCGGCGGGTCGGGTGCGGCGGGCTCGGACCAGATCGACCGCAGCGAGTCGTGTACCCGTCCATGATCGCGCGTGCGCCGCACGAAGGGAATCGCACCGGTGATCGGCATTTCCGTCGGGCGGACCACCGGCCTCTGGACAGCGTGAGAGTAATGATCCGATATTGCACAACGCCTGCGGGCATGTTTCGGCGCCGAGTATCAGCATCCACCACGGCCGGTCGTGCCTGTCGCCCTGACCTATCCTCGATCACGAGGTTCGTGCCGGGATACGGCGTGGGGCCGGAGGATCTCGGAGATCTCGGCCGGAGGTCCGGGGAGGAACGGTTATGCACGGCGACGAGTTGTCCTGCACCCGCACACGTCTCGGCCCCCTGGCAGCGGTACTGCTGTTGGTGTCGGTCATCGCCGGCGGCTGCGGAACATCCGACAGTGCGCCCCCGGGCGGTTTCCCACTCGCCGCGGCGACGGTGGTCGACCGGGCCGTGCGAGCGCATATGGAGGCAGGGCTGATTCCCGGTGTCGCGGTGGCGATCGTGGATCCGGATCGGGGAACATTCCGGCAGGCATACGGCCTCGCCGATATCGCCACCGGACGACCGGCGACCGTCGACGACCACTACCGCATCGGCAGCGTGACGAAGACCTTCACCGCAACCGCTGTCCTGCGCCTGGCGGAGCAAGGGCGGCTGGCGCTGGACGATCGGCTGGAGCACTTCGTGCCGGGTGTGCCGAACGGGGGTGCCACCACCCTCAGGCATCTGCTCGGTATGCGCGGCGGCGTCTACGACTACTCCCGTGACCCGGAGTTCGTGGAACAGCAGGCCCCCGCGGAGCCGACCCGCGTATGGAGTGGCCGTGACGTGCTGCGAATCATCGCGGCCCACCCTGGGGAAGCGAAACCACCGGGGCGGCAAGGGGTTTACTCCAACTCCGAATACTACTTGCTGGGGATGGTGCTCGAGCGGGTGACCGGCCGGCCGCTACGGCAGGTACTCGGCGACCTTGCCGCCGAGTACGGATTACGCGCGACCTCCTTCCCCGGTGATGGATCGCTCCCCGATCCCGCCGGTCGGGGATACGCCTACGCCGCGGATGTGGCGGTCGATGTCACCGAACGCACACGCCCGGAGGTCTACGGTGCGGCGGGCGCGATGGTGTCCACGGTGGCCGACCTGGCCTTGTACGCGGGCGCCTTGGGCCGGGGCGAACTGTTGCAGGAATCGACTTTCCGGGAACGGACCGAATTCACCGAGATCGCCCTTCCCGCGGGCGGCACGGTGCCGTACGGCCTGGGTTTGATCGAGAACGGCCACTGGTTGACCCACAGTGGAGCCGTTCTCGGTTACTCGTCCCAGATCGGCTATCTCCCGGATCACGATGTCGGTGTGGTGGTCGTGGCGAACCAGTACACGCTGCCGCCGGAGCAGTTGCTGATCAGCGCGTCGAATATCTGGTCGGCAATCGTGGACGATCTCTACCCCGGCACCCGTGGTGCGGCCGTCGCCGAATCCGTGGTCACACCGCCGGTACCGACTGTCGCCTCTCGACGGGGCCGTCGGCCACCGAGTCGCCGGCTTGCCGATGAGTACGACGAGGCGGGCGCCGACCGCGGTACGGATGCCGCCATATCGTTCGTGGTCGATACGTCGTCGTGCATGCACCCCGCCAGTCGGGCGAGACCACCAGTCCGGTGGAGTCGGCGCGTACGCTCACTGCCGGTAGCGGGTGGCCGATCCCATCCAACGGCGAACGGAGTGGTATGAGCGCGAGCGATGCGCGGACCATCGTGTCCACCGAGCCGGGTTCCTTCGCCTGGGGCGTGCTCACGCATCGGCATCCCGCCATCATCGAACAGGTCGGTGACGCCCACCCGTACCCACCCGAAATCCGGCGCCGCCTCGACACGCTGCGCGAACACATCACGGGAACCGTGCAGCCGTTGCCCGACGGCGGTGCCGCCAAATCGCGATGGGACCGGTGGGGGCACGACATGTACGGTCGACGGTGGCTCGACATCCCGTTTCTCTGGGCCGAAAGCTACTTCTACCACCTGCTTCTCGACGCGGTCGGCTACTTCGGAACCGGTCCGTGGCGGGGGATCGATCCGTTCACCCGTAAACGAGCCGAACTCGACGACCCCGCGCTCGACGCCGAGCTCTCGACGACGGCAACCCGGACCGGCTTCCGCTCGTCGCGGGAGCAGCTGATCGCGCTGCTGCACGCCGCGCTGTGGGGCAATCGGGCGGACCTGGGGTTTCGGCTGTCGCATTCCGCGGCGGCCGATGACGAGGCGCCCGGCAGCATTCTCGACGATCAGTCCACCGAGGTGGCCGACCACCTCGCCACCCACTCCGCGGGAACCCTCTGCCTGATCGCCGACAACGCCGGCCGTGAACTGATTCCCGACCTTTTCCTCATCGACCACCTGCTGCAATTGCACCCGCACCTCGTCCTGGACCTGCACCTCAAACCGCGGCCGTACTACGTCTCGGACGCCACCACCACCGACCTACTGGCGACCCTCGAGCGTCTCTCGGGTATCCCCGGAGCGGCGCGCGCGACAGCCGACCGGATCTATTCCGAACTCCGGGCGGGCCGGCTGCGGGTACGTACCCACGACTTCTACTGTGCTCCCTTGTCTTTCCACCACCTGCCCGGCGACCTGCACGCCGATCTCGCGCGAGCCGACACCGTGATCCTCAAAGGCGACCTCAACTACCGGCGACTCGTCGGAGACCGCCACTGGCCGGCCACCACCTCGTTCACCGCACTCACGCAATATTTCCCGGCCCGCGTGATCGCCCTGCGCACCCTCAAATGCGACGTCGCCGCGGGCATCGACGCCGGCATCGCCGCCGATCTGGACGAGAACGAACCGGATTGGCGGATCAGCGGTTCCCACGGCGTGGTGCAGATGAGCGAGGTATCGGACGGTTAGGTGATCGCGACACCCACCGGCGGCTACCAGGATTCGCTGTACCGCAAGGGGGAATGCGCGCCGGGGCGGATATCGGGTACGAGAACCGTGGTGTGCCAGCGGTCCTCCTCCCACAGCTGGGCCGGGAGGTCCGTGTGCAGCCGGTGTTCGAAAGGCGTGGCCAGCGCGATCACCAGGGTGGTGCGTTCGATCAGGCGGCGGCGCTCCCAGGTCAGCGGGCCCGAGATCTCGAGCACGCCGGGCCCGGGGCCGATCGTCGCGGGAACGTTGACGACCAGGGGTGCGGCGGTCCAGGTGGCCGGGTAGTCGTAGTAGCGCGCGAGGTAGGTGCGGGGTGCGCCCGCGGTGCCGAACGAGAGCGCGGACAGTGCCCAGTCGACATCGGGAAGGCCGAACAGACCCCAGAAGTGCGCGGACAACCAGGAATGGATCGGCAGCGCGATCGTCCGGTCGTCGCGGGCGATCGCCGGGGAATCGATATGGAGCAGGGTGATCTCGGTATTGCGCGTACGCATGCTCGGAGCCGTCCGATCGATCATCGGGCGGGGCGGGAGGCGGCGGTGACGGTATGGCCGTACGGAACTGCGTCCAGGAGGGTGACCGCGATCTCGGTACCGTTGGGCACCTGATAGGTGCGCTGTTCGCCGCGGCGGGCCCCGGTGAGCGCGGCGCCGAGCGGGGAGTCGGGGGAGTAGACCTCGAGGTCGCTGTGTTCGGCGTCGCGGCTGCCGAGGAGGAAGGTTTCGGTATCACCGGCGCCGTCGTAACGGATGGTGAGCACCATGCCGGGCTCGGCAATCCCGTCATCCGGGGGATCTTCGCCGAACACGGCGTTGCTCAACAGGTTCCGGATATGGGCGATACGGGCCTTGCGCTGGTGGTGGGCGGCGAGCCGGTCCTGCGGGTCGGCGGATTCGGTGTCTTCGGTGTTTTCCGCGGCCAGCAATTCGGACAATTCGGTCTCGAGCTGTTCGCGGGCGTGGGTTGTCAGCCAGATGGGCGCACTGCTGGTCATATCCGTCCTACGGGTTCGAGAGAAAGTGGATGTCGGCCGTCGGGGCGGCGGAGGGAGAAGGAGGGCCGCCCCGACGGCAGAACTCCGTGGGGCCGGGGTGTTCGGGCACCCGCGCCCCGGGTGGGGGAATGGGCGAGGGCGCAGCCCGGGGGCGGGGTGGCCCCCCCGCCGCGCGCGGGTCGGTGGCGGGCGGGCCGCCGGTCGGCCACGCGCCCGGCGTCGACGAGCACCGCCGAGGTGGCGATCCCGAGAGCGAGTTGGGCGTTCTGTTCGCCGACGAGGTTGGTGGTGCCGGTGTCCGCGTTGATCCTGGCGAGGGCCCG